>JADFHN010000041.1 GCA_022567155.1 Bacteroidota bacterium | reverse complement strand
TTCAATATGGATTCCTGGATTTTCCTCATTACCCTCCTAACAGGTATCGGTTTTTTAATCGCGTCAACTGACAGTTAGGTGATAGCCCTTTCATTTGAAATCGATCAACTTTCACATAGTCATGAAAATCACAGGGATATTGTAACAAAAAAAAATCAGTCAGCTTACTTTGCTTACCCGGGTGCTGGTGAGGTTTTATGTAAGCGCGGGTACGTTTGTTTTGTCTGGAATACTCCTCGGGCTTGCCGCATTGCGCATGCCTACGGATATACCCGGATATATCGTACTTGGAGATGGAGTATTGTTTGTTTTTATCGCTTTGGTGTTGCTGATCATTTACTCCACACGCTCGGTGCGCATTCGCAAAGCACAGTTTGTCGACAAAAGTTGAATTTGTAATAAATCGATGATTATATGAAGTGGCATAAGATTTTAGAGAATGTTTCCGATTTGCCTGAAGGCCGCGTCATGACGGTTACCGCTGCAAATCATGATTACTGTCTGACACATTTCGAAGGAAAGTTTTGTGTGTTGGATAATAAGTGTCCACACCAGGGTGGTCCACTGGGTGAAGGGTCCATTGAAAACGGATTGCTGAGATGTCCATGGCATGGGTGGGACTATCATCCTTGTGACGGAAAAATTCCAGGGTATGATGACGGCGTGGCTACCTATCCGACAAAACTAGAGGAAGATGGAGTATATATCGGACTGGAAAAACCGAAGGAAGATGTTAGGACTGTATCTGATGCAATGGTGGAGACGATGATAAACTGGGGAGTAAATGTAGTATTTGGTATGGTAGGTCACTCCAACCTGGGGCTGGCTGATGCCTTCAGAAAGCAGGAACAAAAGGGAAACTTGCGTTTTTTTGGAATCAGGCACGAAGGCGCTGCTTCATTTGCCGCATCAGCGTTTGGAAAACTGACCGGTAAGCCCGCAGCTTGCTTTGCTATTGCCGGCCCGGGATCAACTAATATGTTTACCGGCTTATGGGATGCCAAAGTTGACCGTGCGCCGATTCTGGCACTGACTGGACAGGTAGCCACACAGGTAGTGGGTACTGGCAATTTCCAAGAGCTTGATTTGGTGCGGGCGTTTCAGACGGTAGCTGATTTTAACCACCGCGTTCAGAAAGACAGCCTGCACAGCGAACTGATGACGCTGGCAATAAAACATGCGATCATAAACAGGGATGTTTCTCACCTTACATTTCCGGATGAGATTCAGGAGATGCCTGCAGGCGATGAGGCGTCCGGGACACCGGATGGCCGGATAACAAGCCTGAAGATTGCGCCGGATGATGAAGTATTGCAGCAAGCGATCAAGCTGATTACAAATTCGAAGCGTCCGGTTATCATTGTCGGCCATGGGGCCGGCGATAATATGGAAGCGGTAATAGAGATGGCGGAGCAACTGAACAGCCCCGTGCTCACCACCTTTAAAGGGAAAGGACTCATTGCCGACGATCATCCATTGGGATGCGGTGTCCTCGGGCGCAGCGGCACACCCATCGCCTCCTGGTTTATGAATGAATCTGACCTCCTGATCGTTATTGGGGCATCATTTTCCAATCATACGGGCATCACACCGAAACTACCGACAATTCAGATTGACAGAGATCCGTTGGCACTGGCAAAGTTTCATAAAATCGACGTTCCGTTATGGGGCGAAATAAGCCTGACTGTTAAGAAAATAACCGAAAATATTACAGGAAAAACTAATTGCATAGACAGGCATGAAGAAATACGGAATCGCTGGGAAATTTGGAAAAGTGAAAAAGCTAACAGGTTAAAAGATGACCGTGGTAAAGGTATTAGTTCGATTGCAGTTTTTGATTCATTGAACCAACATGCCCCGGAAAATGCCGTGATGTGTGTGGATGTAGGAAATAATGCGTACTCTTTCGGACGCTACTTCGAATCAAAAAAACATAATTTTTTAATGTCTGGATACCTAGGTTCCATTGGATTTGCTCTTCCTGCAGCACTAGGCGCATGGGCTGCAGTTGGTAATAAACGCCCGGTAATCGCTGTTGCAGGTGATGGCGGATTTTGCCAGTATATGGCGGAACTGACAACCTCCGTAAAATACGGTATGGCCATTAAAGCCATTATTTTAAATAACAATGAACTGGGCAAGATTTCTAAAGAGCAACGAGCCGGAGATCTGAAAGTCTGGGCTACTGATCTGAAAAATCCTGAATTTGCAGAATATGCCAGAGGATGCGTTGCGCTTGGAATAAAAGTAACTAGTAGAACGGAGTTGGATACTGGAATGAAAGAAGTAATGCAGCATGATGGCCCCGCGTTGCTGGAAGTGATCACGGATGTAGGGCTAATCTGATTTAGTCCAAAAAGGGTTTGAGCCGTTGATTAATCAGATTTCACCAATGACATGGATTTAATTCGTTTAATGCCATCATCTGTACAAATTTGCAATTCATACAAAAAAAGCATACCAATACATTTATCTGTTTGTAATATATTATACAGTCATCCACATTCCTGCTCCTTACCGGTAAAATTTCAGAGGCTTTATACATTAGTATCCAAGTATCCTTACGATAGACCCCTTCATCAGTCAGTACGAATAAAATTTGATGTTCATATAAATCATCCTAAATTGAGTCAAAAATTCAGCAAAATTCTACTTTCATGAAAAACCACCTTACTTCTATTGGCTTATTACTGTTTGCATGCATGTTTTCATATGGACAAGACGAAAGCCCTGCCAAATTTGAATACCTCGATATTTTCGATCTTGAATATGTATCAGACCCTCGGATTTCACCGAACGGGTCAAAAGTTATTTATGTCCGGAATTTTAAGGATGTTATGTCGGACCGGAACCTGTCAAACCTGTGGATTGTAAATTTCGACGGTTCCGATAGCAGGCCACTTACGACTGGTATTCAGAACGATTTTTCTCCCCGTTGGTCACCGGATGGCAAAAAGGTGTTATATAAATCCAGAAAGGATGGTAATGTTCAGTTTTATCTGCGCTGGCTGGATACGGGCGCCGAAGCTAAACTAACTAATCTAATCCAATCATCAGGGAGCCCATACTGGTCTCCGGATGGAAGATATATTGTGTTTTCAATGTTTGTTGCTAGTTCGACAAAGCCATTGGTGACATTGCCATCAAAGCCGGAGGGAGCCAAATGGAATGACCCGCCAAAATATATTGATAAGATGAATTACCGTGCCGATGGAGCAGGCTATTTAAAAGAGGGATACAGGCAATTGTTTTTGCTTTCAACAGATGGTGGAACGCCCCGGCAATTAACCACCGGGGACTTCAATCATGGCGGCACGGTTTCCTGGACTCCCGACAATAAAAACATATTATTTTCCGCAAACCGACACGAAGATGGAGAATTTGATCCGCGAAATTCGGAAGTGTACAGACTGAATGTAGCAAATGGCTCCATCACTTCCCTTACAAACCGGCAGGGGCCGGATAACAACCCGGTAATTTCTCCCGATGGAACTAAAATTGCCTATCTGGGCTTCGATGACCGGTATCAGGGTTACCAGGTCACCCGGTTGTATGTAATGAATGCAGATGGTTCCGGTAAAAAACTAGTTTCGGGTGGTTTTGACCGTGATGTTGGAGGCATTCATTGGGCTTCTGACAACAAGGGTGTTTATTTTCAATATACAGATCAGGGGATCGGTAAAATTGCCTTTATGTCGCTTACTGGAAAAGTAAAAGATCTTACCGTCAACGTGGGTGGGCTTTCAATCGGCAGGCCGTATAGCGGCGGCAGTTATACCGTATCGTCAAATGACCGGTATACTTTTACTCTGGGTGAATCCGACCATCCGGCAGATCTTGCTACAGGAAGTGAGAAAGGTGGTACACGCAGATTGACACAGTTAAACAATGACTTATTTGATTATAAAAAGCCGGGAAGCGTGGAAGAGATCTGGTACGAGTCTGCTTTTGATGGTCGCAAAATACAGGGATGGATATGCAAACCTCCTGATTTTGATCCTTCAAAAAAGTATCCGCTCATCCTTGAAATCCATGGAGGACCATTTGCAGCTTACGGCCCATGGTTTACGGCAGAAATTCAGTTGTATGCTTCTGCAGGTTATGTGGTTCTTTATACCAATCCGAGGGGC
The DNA here is from genome assembly GCA_022567155.1 of Bacteroidota bacterium. Lineage (GTDB taxonomy): Bacteria > Bacteroidota > Bacteroidia > Cytophagales > Cyclobacteriaceae > SZUA-230. The sequence goes on along the minus strand of JADFHN010000041.1, from coordinate 29,629 downwards.
AGTACCAGCTATGGAGAGGAGTTTGGTAATCTGATCCATCATGCATACCCGGGGAATGATTTTGACGACCTGATGTCAGGGGTGGATGCAATAATTAAAAAAGGATATATTGATCGTGATAATCTGTTTGTGACAGGTGGCAGTGGCGGCGGCGTGCTCACTGCCTGGATTGTGGGACATACAGACCGATTCAGGGCAGCTGTGGTTGCAAAGCCCGTGATAAACTGGTACAGTTTTGTACTGTATGCCGATGGGCCGGCATTTTTTTATAAATACTGGTTTCCAGGCCTGCCGTGGGATAATACCGAGCATTACATGCAGCGGTCTCCGATATCATATGTAGGAAATGTGAAAACACCTACGATGATTCTTACCGGGGAATCGGATTTCCGCACTCCCATTGCCGAAACCGAGCAGTTTTATGCTGCTCTGAAATTAAACAAAGTGGAATCAGCTATGGTACGTATTCCGGGGGCATCACACGGAATTGCCGCCAAACCCAGCAACCTGATTGCCAAAGTAGCCTATATTGTTGGCTGGTTTGAAAAATTCCGGCAAAAAGACGATGAAAAAACGGAATAAAGCAGGATTTCTTAGAAGAAAATGGTAATTACGTAAAATTTTTAAAAAATTAAATTATGCGAATTGTTCGAAGTATTTTCCGGATCATCAACTATAAAACATTTATAGTGACGATTTTGGCTGTTGCCTCTACATGGCTATGTATGAGGTATAATGTGGTGGCAAATCTCCCATTGACATTGGTAGGTATTGCCATTGTTTTTCCTGTAGTTTTCTCTATTGACAGCGCTTATAAACGAAGGGAGCGTGCACTGGCTTTGCTCAGTGACATCAAAGCGCATAGCTTGTCTTTGTACCAGGCATCTTCCGACTGGATTGATCCTAAAAATGAAGGTTTTAAAATCCGGATTAAAGAAAAACTGATGGAAATATATGCTGGCATACGAATTTTATTAACTTCCAAAAACCGTGATGCGAGAGGATTTGAAGAGAATCTTTATGATAAGCTGGCAGAATTGTCCGTGCTGCTTCAGGAATTCAGAAAATTCGGACTGGTTGCGGGTGAAATGTCGAGAGTGAGCCAGTACATCAGCAAAATAGAAGTTGCCCTTGAGAGCCTAAAGGTGATCTATTTTTACCGGACGCCTATAACGTTGCGGGCATACAGTAAAGTGTTTATTTACAGTTTTCCTATATTTTACGGGCCTTACTTTGTGTACGCGTCACAGGATTATACTCCAGGCCTGGAATTCATGATGCCGGTCGTCTTCAGCTTTATCCTGGTAAGTCTCGACAATATACAGGATCATCTCGAGAACCCGTTTGACCAGGTCGGCGAAGACGATATCAAATTTGACGAAGAAGAGTTTTCGGCAATGATGAATTAAATAGTAAAGATTTATTTTAGTTGAAAAAAACAGTATTAACGGCATAATAATCCGGTGTTCTGTGGATGGAAAAGGGAATGTGATTGCAACTGGAACAACGGTGGATTAAAAGCGAATGCTCAGGATTGATACTCAAATAGCAGAAAAAATCAGGATCAATATCCTCAGTTCCAATAATGTTCCTGCCTTATCAAACTTCAATCAATTTAACCCAGAATTGTCATTAGACTTCGTTACGAAAGCTCGAAGTTGTTGTACATCAGGTGCCTGAGGTGCTGTAAATTCGAGTTTGTAGTAGATTTCTAGTGGTAATTCTGAGTTTAAATCATCGGAAAGAGAAATTTTTCACTAACTTTTCGCATGGTTTTTTCAAAGTCTGATTTGCAAATAAAATGACGAGATTAAAAAATAAAGTTGCTGTAATAACTGGCGGCGGCAGTGGTATAGGAAAGGCCATTGCATTGAAATTTGCTGCCAAAAGTTGCTTTGTGCATATTCTTGATAAAAATATCGATGAAGCCCGGGAAACAGTCCGGGAGATAAGCGAGACAAGAGGAGAAGGAGAAGCACATCTATGCGACGTTTCCAATCAGGAGGAAGTAATCAATGTGTTCAAAGCCATTTCAGATGTACACCCAGTTGATATACTTGTAAATAATGCAGGTATCGCCCATGTTGGTAACCTGGAAAATACAACGGAGGAAAATATGGACCTGCTGTATAGTGTAAATGTCAAGGGTGTTTACAATTGTATGCATGCGGCCATTGGGGGAATGGTTAAAAATGGAAGCGGGGTCATTCTGAATATGGCCTCTATTGCATCTACTGTTGGTATTTCTGACCGTTTTGCCTATTCGATGACTAAAGGGGCCGTACTCACGATGACCTATTCGGTGGCAAAAGATTATATTGGCAAAGGCATCCGGTGTAATTGTATCTCGCCCGCCAGGATCCATACTCCGTTTGTGGATGGTTTTATTAAGAAAAATTATCCGGGTAAGGAAAAAGAAATGTTCGAGGCTTTATCAAAGACCCAGCCCATCGGAAGAATGGGTGAGCCGGAAGAAGTGGCCAGTTTGGCGTTGTTTCTGTGCTCTGATGAAGCATCATTCATAACAGGTACGGACTATCCACTGGATGGCGGATTCATAAGGTTAAATGGATGATAAATGTATTTTCGACAGTAAAATGAAGTTATTTCGTTTTGGCGAAGCGGGTAAAGAAACTCCAGGGGTAATGCTAAATGATGCTAAGCTTGATGTAAGCGCATTTGGGGAGGATTATGACGAAGCATTTTTCGAATCCGACGGTATAACCAGATTAAAAAAATGGATGGCGTCTAACCAGAACGAATGCCGGGTTGTCGGCGAAAATGAACGAACAGGGCCGCCGGTTTTCAAGCCGTCAAAGATTGTTTGCGTGGGATTGAATTATGCCGGCCATGCCAAAGAAAGCGGTATGGATATTCCGGAAGAGCCCATATTATTTTTCAAATCTACCACATCCATCGTAGGTCCTGATGATGATCTGATCATCCCAAATGGGAGTGTGAAAACGGATTGGGAGGTAGAACTGGCAATCGTAATCGGAAAGCGGGCAAGTTATGTATCGGAAAATGCTGTCCTGGATTTTGTAGCCGGTTATGTTTTACACAATGATTACTCCGAGCGTGCCTTTCAACTGGAACACGGAGGGCAGTGGGTAAAGGGGAAAAGTGCAGATACGTTTGCTCCACTGGGCCCGGTACTGGTAACAAAAGACAGCATTGATCCTGGTAATCTGGATCTTTGGTTGAAGGTAAACGGCGAAACGATGCAGCAAAGCAATACCTCCGATATGGTTTTTGATGTAGGCTTTCTCGTAAGTTATATCAGCAGGTATATGACCCTGCTGGCAGGTGATATTATATCTACCGGCACGCCGTTTGGAGTCGGACTCGGATTTAACCCACCGCGATATCTCAAACCGGGTGATGTAGTTGAACTCGGAGTGGATGGATTGGGCACCTCCAGGCAACATGTGAGATCATACGAATCAACGCTGCAGCATGCGAATTGATGCACATCAGCATTTCTGGGAGTATGATCCGGTGCGTGATAGCTGGATAGACGACACTATGGCTGTGCTAAAGCGGGATTTTTTGCCTGCCGACCTGGAACCCGTACTGAAAGCAAACCGCATGGATGGCTCCATCGCCGTGCAGGCAGGCCAATCCGAAAATGAGACTTCTTTTTTGCTTGATCTGGCTGAGAAAAATACCTTTATCAAAGGGGTTGTAGGATGGGTCGATTTAAAAGATCATGGAGTGGATGAACGACTGGCCTTTTATTCCCGGAATCCGCTGTTCAGAGGAGTCCGGCATATCGTTCAGGCTGAACCTGATGAATTTATGCTGAATCCGGATTTTCAAAGGGGCATCAATTACCTCCGTTCATTTGGTTTGACTTATGATATTCTGGTTTATGCCCGCCAGCTTCTGGCCGCCATTCAACTGGTTGATCGTTTTCCTGATCAGCCTTTTGTAGTTGACCACATTGCCAAACCAGAGATCAGGAATAAAAAGATGGAACCCTGGAGCGAACATATTCACGAGATCGCCGGTGCAAAAAATGTGTATTGTAAATTGTCAGGCATGGTGACCGAAGCCGACTGGAATAACTGGAAAGAACAGGATATAATTCCCTATATGGATGTTGTTTTCAATGCTTTTGGACCTGATCGCATTATGTTCGGTTCAGATTGGCCTGTTTGTAATCCTGCCGGCACGTTCAAGGAGGTGATTGGGATCGTTGAAAAGTACTGCACCCAATATGATGATAGCATCAGGGCCGGAATATTTGCTGGAAATGCCATAAAATTTTATAAACTTGATATTGGATGACCCGTATAATACAAACTTTTTTATTGCTGACAAGTATTTTGATTTTCCTTGCTTGTAACGAAAAGGAAGAACAACCCGAGTTGAAAATTTGGTATAATCAACCTGCATCTGACTGGAACCATGCGTTGCCGGTTGGAAACGGACGGCTGGGAGCGATGGTGTTTGGTGATCCAAACCTAGAGCGGATCCAGTTAAATGAAGACTCGATGTGGCCTGGTGGCCCCGATTGGGGTGATTCCAAAGGTACTCCAGAAGATCTGAAATATATCCGCAGACTGCTGGATGAAGGAAAAGTACATGACGCCGACAGAGAAATTGTAGAGCGGTTTTCTTTCAAAAGCATCGTACGGTCACACCAGACCATGGGCGATTTGTTTATTGATTTTGGAAATCAAGAAGCTATGAATTACAGACGTTGGTTAAGCCTGGATTCTGCAATGGTGACGACGCTATACTATGTGGGCAATGCTTTTGTAAGAGAAAGGGTGTTTTCATCCCATCCCGACAATGTGCTGGTGGTTGAACTTTCTACCGGTTCGGATGAGGGGATGGATTTTACGCTTGCCTTATCAAGGCCGAAAGATGAGGGTGTTCCTACTGTTGTGGTAAGCTCCTCTTCTTCGAATGAGCTTTTAATGCAGGGAGAGGTTACGCAACGTAAAGGGGTATTGGAATCCATGCCCTTTCCGCTGGACTATGGTGTTCAGTTTGAAACACGTTTACTGGTTGAACATGAGGGTGGTACGATAACTAACAAAAATCACACTCTTGTCCTCTTGAATGTTCACCATGCGACCATCTATCTTGTGGCAAATACGTCATTTTATCATGAAGATTATGGCGCTGAAAATGAAAGAAACCTGCAAGCCCTAGGTAATAAATCATTTAGTGAAATCCTCCGTGACCATGTGTATGATTATCAACAATTATTTCACCGGGTCGAACTGGATTTAGGTGGATCAGCGTTGAATTCAATTCCTACTGATGTACGACTTGCAAGGGTGAATAACGGAAGTGATGATCCTGATCTGATCGCAAAGATGTTCCAGTACGGCCGATATCTACTGATATCAAGTTCCCGGCCAGGTACCAATCCGGCCAACCTGCAAGGGTTGTGGAATGAACATATTAATGCTCCGTGGAATGCCGATTATCACCTGAATATTAATTTGCAAATGAACTACTGGCCGGTGGAGGTTACCAATCTGAGCGAATGTCATCAGCCTTTATTGGATTATATTGACCGGCTAATAATCCGGGGCCGGGAAACTGCCAAACAGCAATACGGAATGAACGGAGCCGTGGTCCATCATGCCAGTGATCTATGGGCGGCTCCCTGGATGCGCGCCGGACAACCCTACTGGGGAAGCTGGATCCATGGTGGAGGCTGGCTGATGCAACATATGTGGGAACATTACCGGTTTGCCCAGGATACCCTGTTCCTGAAAGATCAGGCCTGGCCGGCCATGAAGACCATCGCAGAGTTTTATCTGGATTGGCTAGAGAAGGATGAAAGCGGGCTATGGTTTTCTTACCCTGAAACATCGCCGGAAAATTCCTTTATAGATACCGACGGCGAACCTGCAGCCACCACGGAAGGCAGCGCCATGGGCCAGCAGATCATTGACGAGGTATTTGATCATGTGATCCGGGCTTCGGATATTTTAGGTATTGACAATCCTTTTACGCAGGCAGTGAGTCAAAAAAAGAAGTTATTACGATCGGGAACCGTAATTGGAGAAGATGGAAGGTTGCTGGAATGGGATAAGCCTTACCCCGAAGCAGAAGAAGGGCACCGGCACATGTCACATTTGTACGCATTACACCCGGGGAATACCATAACCCCGCAAACTCCCCAGCTTTTTAAAGCGGCAAAAAAGTCGTTACAGTTCCGCCTCGATCACGGCGGAGCCGGTACAGGCTGGAGCCGTGCCTGGCTGATCAATTTATCCGCCAGGTTACTTGATCCGGAAGCGGTAAGTGAAAATATTGCATTGTTTTTACAAAAATCAACGGCAGACAATCTTTTTGATATGCACCCCCCGTTCCAGATTGACGGGAATTTTGGATTTACATCAGGAGTAGCCGAAACGCTCCTTCAGTCGCAGAATGATGTCATTCATGTTTTACCTGCGCTGCCTAAAGAGTGGGAAACAGGACATATAATGGGGTTACGTGCCCGTGGAGGCTATGAAGTGGATATTAGCTGGGAAAATAATAAATTGAAAGAATTAATTTTAACATCAGTCAAAGGCAGGCCGGGAACCATCAGGTATGGGATCAAAGAAGTTTCGTTTGAGATGAAGGCAGGGGAAAGGGTCCGGTTCGGGCCGGAATTAAACCAGAAAAAATAGTAAACGCATCGATTTAATAAAATGATAGAATGATAAAATATTAAAATTAATCATTGCAGGAAATGATAACAGAGAAGAATTATTAAGGCTCGCAAAAGAATAAAATGAAATAACTAAAATAATGACAAAAGCCAAAACTTAACCTACTCGAACAATAATTATAATTTATGCATTTAATCATTTCCGCAAAAATAATGATAGAACCAATCAGGTTAGATAGATAAAAAATGATAACATGAATTTAGAAATAAAGGACAATGTATTCATTGTGTCCGGTGGGTCCAAAGGCATCGGTGAAGGAATTACCAGGGCTATTGTTGCGGAGGGTGGAATTCCGGTGATTGCTACACGATCAACAGAAGCAACTATCAGGATTTCGGGGGAACTTAGTAAAACCTCGAATAAGCACCATTACGTGATTGGTGATTTACGGGACACTGAATTTTGCAAAAAAATAATCGATGAAACGGTAGAAAAATTTGGAAGGATCGATGGCATTGTGAATAATGCAGGTGTAAATGATGGCGCAGGACTGGAGGCAGGCCCCGGAGCATTTCGAAAATCGATCGATCTCAACTTATTCCACTACTACGACATGGTGCATTATGCACTTCCATTTTTGAAGGAGAGCAAAGGTTCTATCGTGAATATTAGCTCAAAAGTGGCGTTAACGGGTCAGGGAGGGACATCGGGATATGCTGCTGCCAAAGGGGCACAACTGGCGTTGACCAGGGAGTGGGCTGCGGATTTGCTCAAATATTCCATCCGGGTAAACGCAATAATTCCTGCCGAGGTAATGACCCCGTTGTACCGTAACTGGCTCGATACGTTTGATAATCCGGATCAAAAGGAGTCGGGAATCAAATCAAAAATCCCGTTGGGACAACGAATGACTACAACTGAAGAAATTGCTTCGATGGTTGTATTTCTGCTTTCTCCGAAATCTTCCCATACCACCGGCCAGATAATCACTGTTGATGGTGGCTATGTACACCTCGACCGCTCACTCACCTAACCTGAAGATGAATGAATAATTCAAAAACACCTGTCCTTCCTTTCATTTTAATCACCAGCCTGTTTCTGATGTGGGGCCTGGCAAACAACATGACCGACACGTTGCTGGCGGCTTTTAAGAAGATCATGAGCATGTCCGATTTTCAGACCTCCTGGATACAGATTGCCTTTTACGGCTCCTACTTTTGCCTGGCGCTTCCTGCTGCGATTCTGATCAAAAAGTTCACATATAAAACAGGTATTCTTCTGGGTCTTGGAATGTTTATTGCAGGCTCATTGTTATTTTATCCTGCAAGTGTTACAGCGCAATATGGCCATTTTCTTGTAGCATTATTTATCCTCGCCGGAGGACTTTCCATTCTTGAAACCACCGCCAACCCATACATTATTGCATTGGGTCCTGAAGAAACGGCAACACGGCGACTGAACCTGGCCCAGTCATTTAATCCCATCGGGTCGATCATTGGCGTTGCGTTGAGCAAGATGTTCATACTGTCCAACCTTAATACGGCAGGCGCTTCGGCGCGGTCTGCCATGTCGTCCGGCCGGCTGAACAAAATCCAGTCCGAAGAGCTGGCAGCCGTGATGGGCCCCTATGTTGGGGTGGCCATTCTTCTATTATTTCTATGGATTACTATTGCATTGGTTAAATTGCCCAAAGCATCCGACACAACGCAAAGCATTGACTTGAGAAGTACTTTACAACGCCTTGTTCGGAATAAAAATTACGTTTTGGGTGTAATTGCCCAGTTTTTGTATGTGGGCGCCCAGATAGGTGTCTGGTCCTTTACCATACGCTATGTGATGCAGGAGTTGAACGTAAATGAAGAACAAGCATCCAATTATTACCTCGCTGCTTTGATTCTTTTCACGTTATCGAGGTTCGTTAGTACGTATCTTATGAAGTTTATTTCCCCGGCTAAACTGTTAGTTGTCGCATCCTCACTTGCTGCAATTTGCTCGCTGATCGTAATTTTTAGTCATGGAGCTTTCAGCGTTTATGCCCTGATAGCTATTTCAGGTTCTATGTCGCTGATGTTTCCCACTATTTTCGGTCTTGCTTCCAGGGGGCTTGGCAGCGATACAAAACTGGGAGGATCAGGACTAATAATGGCTATTTTAGGTGGTGCTGTGCTTACAGCCATTCAGGGGCAGGTATCAGATATGACAGGAAGTATTAGTATGGCTTATGTTGTTCCATTCTTGTGTTTTGTCATCGTTATTATTTTTGGTGTTGTAGCAAAGAACCCTGTAGTTGAAAATGAAAAGTAAACGCTATTGCTTTTCATTTGAGTTAAAGGATACACAAAGTATTGAACAATGTAAAAAGTACCATAAAAAAATCTGGCTGGAGATCACCAAATCGATTCTCGATGCCGGTATCATTGACGTGGAGATATATTTATCAGGAAACCGGCTGTTTATGATCATGGAAACCGATGAATCCTTCACTTTCTAACAGAAGGCAAAGATGGATGCCGGAAACCCGAAAGTTGTAGAGTGGGAAAATAAGATGGCAATGCTTCAAAACCGGTAAAATGGGTAGGGAAAGGTGAAAAATGGATGCTCATGGAAAAAATATTTGACCTGGCAGAAAACGGATGAATTACCAATGATAGAAATTAGTACACACACCTGTGGAACGAAACAATCCGTTGAACAGGCATTCATGTATAAATATAATAAGTCCTGCGATTGCCCCGGATACAATCGGGAGAGAGGTGCCTTCCCGTTATGGCGTGACAACATCTATGGCCACGGGCTTCAGCTCGTGGTATTGGTCAATAAATTTACAGGTTTTGGCAACATTTTTGCCCTACGAAACAAGCCTGTTGAAGATAGGTGTAACATTGTAATGCAAAAATGGTGACAAAACTAAAACACTGATACTCAATAATATATAAAATTCCAAATAGATGAAAGTAGGACTTTTTTTACCATGCTACATTGACCAGTTCTATCCAAAAGTAGGAATGGACACCCTGCAATTGCTGGAAAGACTAGGCCTGGAGGTAGTATATCCCACTAATCAGACTTGCTGTGGCCAGCCAATAGCCAATGCTGGATTTGAAAATAATTCCGTAAAAGCAGCATTTCATTTTGCTGAGCAGTTTCAGGAGTTTGATTACGTGGTATCACCATCGGGAAGTTGCGTGTATCATGTAAAGAATCATTATGATATTACACCGGATTCGAAGGCTATTGAAAAAGTAAGAGGAAACACATACGAATTATGTGATTTTCTTGTCAATATTTTAAAAATAACAGATGTAGGGGCAATATTTAATCATAAAGTCGGCCTTCTTCAAAGTTGTCATGGATTACGGGGCCTTCGGCTTGGGAAATCATCGGAGCAGGTAGCCGATGATTATTCTGTTTGTACTGATTTACTTCGCAGGGTAATCGGAATAGAGCTTCTTAATTTGAGTCGAGGAGATGAATGTTGCGGGTTTGGGGGAACATTTTCAATAACAGAAGCCCCCTTGTCAGTAAAAATGGGAAGCGACAGAATTAATGACCATCTCAAAAATGGTGTTGAAGTGATTACGGCTACTGATATGTCCTGCCTGATGCACATGGAAGGTATCATTCGAAGGCGAAAATTACCAATCAGGATAGAACATATTGCCTCCATCCTTAACTCAACCACCTCATGAGTCATCCGAAGCTGGCAAATATTTTCCTTAAAAATGAGGATCGTGTTAACTGGCACGACAAGGCTTTATGGTTTGTCCGTGAAAAACGTGATGCTGCTGTAAACAAAGTAAAAGGTTGGGAGGAATTGCGGGAGGTAGCAGCATCCATTAAGGCCAATGTACTATCCAATCTAGATAATTATTTATTGCAGTTTGAGGAAAATGCTATAAAAAATGGTATAAAAGTGCATTGGGCAAAGAATGCAACAGAACATAATGAAATCGTACTTAAGATTCTTCAGGAAAATGGTGCGAAACATTTAGTTAAGAGCAAATCGATGCTTACTGAAGAGTGTGGTCTCAACCAATACCTTGAAAATAGTGGAATTGAGGTTATTGATACGGATCTGGGAGAACGAATTGTCCAATTAGCCAATGAGCCGCCCAGCCATATCGTTTTACCTGCTATCCATAAACGCAAGGAAGAGATTGATGCCTTATTTGTGGAAAAATGGGGAATAAAGGGAGGCAATGGCAATGCTGAATACCTGACCAGAGAAGCCAGGAAGCACCTCCGTGAAAAGTTTTTAATAGCCGATGCGGCAATTACGGGAGTAAATTTTGCTATTGCAGAAAATGGTGGATTTGTCGTTTGTACAAACGAAGGAAATGCGGATATGGGTACGCATCTGGCAAATATTCATATTGCCTGTATGGGCATAGAAAAAATCATCCCCAAGATGGAACATCTGGGTGTTTTTTTAAGGCTTTTGGCGAGAAGTGCCACCGGACAACCTATTACCACTTATTCATCGCATTTTTTTAAACCCAGGCCGGGAACACAATTGCATGTTGTAATCGTTGACAACGGCCGTTCACAACTATTGGGAAGACCGGAGTTCAGGAAATCACTTCATTGCATTCGTTGTGGTGCCTGCCTCAATACGTGTCCTGTTTTCAGGAAGACCGGGGGCTACAGCTATGAATCAGTTATCCCGGGACCTATCGGATCAATACTGGGGCCCGGAATAGACATGGAAAAATACAACTCCCTTCCATTCGCATCAACCCTATGCGGGTCATGCACTGACGTGTGCCCTGTAAAGATTGATATTCATAGTCAGTTGTACAAATGGAGGCAGATTATTTCACCGAAAAAGGGGACTTCAATTAAGAAATTGGCCGCCCGAGTGACTGGAAAAATTTTCGGTAATCCAATATTGTTTCGACTTGCTGCCACTATCGGGACTGGGTTTTTGCGATTTCTACCAGGGAGTTTAACAAAGAATCTGACTGCATGGGGTAAAGGCAGGGAATTGCCTAAGGTTCCCAAACAGAGCTTTCGTGATTGGTATATCAAAAACAGAAAAGAATGAGCAAGAACGAAATCATAGCATCCATCCGGAAGAACAAACCTTCACTAATAGAATTGGAATTACCTGACTATCAGCAATTCAGAGAAGATATTGATACTGTATCATTATTCAAACGGCAAGTGAATGAAGCCGGTGGTAGAGTGATTGAGTGCAATCGAGGTGATATTGAAAAAATTCTGTCTGATAATTATCAAAATGCCAGTGAAGTTTACTCATTGATCGATGAATTTAAGCCTTTAGACAATCGAAGTGCAGATGATGAACCATCGGAATATAAAAACCTGGATCTGGTCGTGTTGAATGGAAAATTTGGTGTAGCTGAAAACGGTGCCATTTGGGTGCCAGACAGTAATCTATCACAACGGATCATTCCTTTCATCACCAGGAATTTGGTGCTGGTTGTAATACAGGAGTCCCTGGTTGCAAATATGCATGATGCCTATGCTGAAATCGGGAATTTTTCCGAGGGGTTTGGGGTGTTTATAGCCGGCCCGTCCAAAACGGCTGACATCGAGCAGTCACTGGTCATCGGAGCACAGGGTGCACTGAGCCTGACGGTGTTGTTGGTTTCTGACTGACCAGGAGAACCTGGCTATGTTGTATCTGTTTTAGGTGCGAATAAAAATATCCATAAATATCCATAAATATCCATAAATATTCGTATTTGTAGATCATTTACATACTGAAACTGGTCTGATCGCTCAGATATCTTCTTGCAATCAGATCAAAACCCTGGAGGATTGCGGATTTAAGGTAGTAAAAATGAAATGAATGGTTAATTTTCTATCATACGAAAAACAGGTGATAAGGGAAAATTAAGGTTAACTCAATTACAGTATTGATCTAATTTAAACATTAAAATATTCTGAATTTTAATGTTAGAGGCCATTGCAAATCCCACATCTTGGCACAATCGAACTTCCTTACATTAAAAAGGTCTATTATTTAATGTTAGATAATCAATTTTTACTATCTTTAAGGCCAACCAGTATAGCTAACATTAATTATAAGATAATTTTAATGTATGTAATCGATCCTGACCGCAATAAACCCTGGAATGGGTTACCGTTACTTCCTCCGGAAGAGGAGTATTATCGAACGCTCCCCATAATGGAACGGCTTATTGGTGCAAGAATTGCACTTGCTAAACTCAAAGAGCAAAGTGACAGTTTGCCTAATCCTGGAATTATGGTAACCACCATCACCCTGCAGGAAGCAAGACAATCAAGTGCTATTGAAAACGTTTTTACAACAGACGATGAATTATATAAAGTATTCAGCGAAAGTATTGAAATTCGGGAAGGACCAACAAAGGAAATAATCAATTACCGGAAAGCAATTTTCGAAGGATTCAATTATTTGAAAGATCAAGGATTGAATAAAAACGTAATCGTGGATCTTTATCGCATGATAAAGAATGAATCCGATGGCATTCGGGAGCATGAGATTTGGATTACAGGAATAAATGAGGTAACAAAAGAACGAGTTCGGGTTTACACGCCTCCATCAGACAAATTTATTTTAGAAGAAAAACTAGACAACCTGATAGATTTTATAACAAATGACGACAAGTATAAAGTTGATCCTGTTCTTAAAATGATTGTTGGTCATGCTCAGTTTGAGGCCATACACCCCTTTAAAGATGGTAATGGAAGGACCGGGAGAATATTGAATGTGCTGATTCTTACGATGAAGGAAGTATTGTCGGACCCTATTTTATATTTATCCGGATATATAAACCGTACTAAAGACGATTATTATTACCATTTGGGAAACGTTACTAAAAATGGTAATTGGCAAGCCTGGATTAACTATATGCTTAAAGCGGTTCAGGATACTGCGTATGTTACATATGATAAAATAGCAAGTATTCATAGTTCAATGAAGGAAGCACAAAATACTCTTGCCGAAACTAATTTTAAAAAGCAACATCAACTGATTGAGAAAATTTACACGCAACCATTTACTACAGTTAAACATTTGACAAAAAGCAATGACAATCCTGACGGGTTGTATTCAGAAAATACTTCACGCAATTATTTGGCGGAGCTCACAAAAATAGGAATGCTGCAAAAGGTTAATATAGGAGGCAACCATTACTTTAAGAATGTACAACTCACTAATATTTTACAGCAATAAATTTGTTGAAATCTCTCTAAAATGGCAGATATAGAAAAATCATTGAGTATGATGGTGCAATTGATTTAGGACACAGGATTTTTTCACTTTCAGTATTTTATACCCGATCGTAATCAATCACAGTATTGATCGGCAACAGTAAGTGCCTCAGATATAATTGCAAGTCCTTCATCCACCTGCTCTCTATTGATTATCAGCGGAGGGCAAATGAATATGAAACTCCATCTTACAAAAGTAAACATGCCTAGTTCGCGAATTCTGGCTCCGATTTTAGTGGTTGCTTCCATTTCATCAGGTTTGGCATTCCATGGCGTAATGGGTTCTTTGCTGTCCCGGTTTTTCACTAACTCTATGCAGCCCAGCAGTCCGGTATTCCTGAAATCACCGATTGAAGGATGTCTTTCTTTCATTTCATCGAGCTTATCTTCGATATAATGGCCCATTTTGATCGCATTTGAAAATAAGTCATCCTGCTCATAAATATTCAGAACTTCCAAAGCCGCAGCACACGATACTGCATGAGCAGAATAGGTCAGCCCCAAGGGCAGTGGCTTGTCGTTGTAATGACTGGCAATCTCATCATTCACCAGCACACCTCCTAAAGGCAAATAAGCCGAGGTCAAGCCCTTTGCCATGCAGATCATATCAGGAATTACATCATGGTTTTCTATGGCAAACCATTTACCTGTTCTTCCGAATCCACTCATTACTTCATCGTCAATGATCAAAATCCGGTATTTATCAGCGATTTCTTTCACTCTTTTCCAGTAACCGGGCGGATATTTTATGCATCCCGACGACCCGGATTCGCCTTCCATTAGGATGGCCGCCACATTATCAGGATTTTCATAACGTATTACCTGTTCCAGATGAGCAGCAGCACGTTCGGCACATTCTTCCGGTGATTTGCTATGCCAGGGACATCTGTAAAAGTATGGATTCTCAACATGTACGATATTCGGGACGGACTGATTGTCCACCGCATGTTTTCTGGGATCTCCCCCTGCAGAAATGGCCCCATAGGTGGCGCCGTGATAAGAACGGTATAATGTGACAATTTTGTGCCTTCCTGTATAGGCTCTTGCCAGTTTGATTGCGTTATCAATTGCTTCAGCACCTCCCAATGTAAAAAAAGTCTTATTCAGCCCTGCAGGAGCTATGCTGGCAATTTTTTTACCGAGTTCACCACGTATTCTGGTAACAGCTCCGGGGAACACATAGTTTACTTCATCCATTTGCCTGGATACAGCTTCTTTTACCCGGGGATCTCCATGCCCAATATTTACATTCATCAACTGGGAGGAAAAATCAATATATCGTTTACCGTCAGTGTCATAAAGGTAAACACCCTTTGATCGTTCCACATTGATCGGGTTAAGGCCTGATTGCTTACTCCAGGAAAAAAGCGTATGGTTTAGATTATTTTCGAGGGAAGTGGCAGATTGGAGAGGTTCCATATGCGTTTTTTAATAATCTGATTTTTGGTTCTGTTATTAATTTACTAAACAACTTATTCAAATACATAAACTTGTCCCATAAGGATAATGATACAATGGTAAAACACTTATGATTCATACACCCAGTAACCGCCCACCATCGTTCGTTCTATCTTAATGTCAATAATACCAAACGGATCGATTTTGGTTGGATCCTGACCCAAAACTACCAGATCAGCAAGCTTGCCCGCTTGAATAGAACCTTTTATATTTTCCTCGAATGAGGCATAGGCGCCATGCAACGTGCCGATCTTCAAGGCTTCTGCAACGGTAATCCGCTGCTTTGGACCCCAAAGCGTACCATTGTAATCAGTGCGTGTAACGCTCGACTGAAGGGCCATCATAGGCTCAAACGGGCCGGGAGGGTAATCAGAAGTTTGCGTCACTTTGATGCCGGCATCCAGAAAACTTCGTAGGGCAAACATATTGTTAAGCCTGTCATGGCCGTAGTATTTCATTTTCTCACCATGAAAATAAACATAGGTTGAAAAGGGGTTAGGGATCGCCCCGATCATTTTAATACGTCTGATCAGTTCGTCGTTTATTACCGTACAATGTTCGATGCGAAAACGTGGGTCTCGTTTTGGCATTTCTTTCTGAAGCCTTTCAAAGATCCCGAGTGTCTGGTCAATCGCAACATCTCCGTTTGCATGAACACCAATTTGCCAGCCTGCTGCATGTGCCTTACGCGATATTTCATAAATTGCTTCAATTGTAGAAGTAAGAATACCATAATAACCGGGGCTTCCTATGTAGGGTTCAGACAGCCGGGCAGTGCGTTCGGAAATGGAGCCATCTATGGCTGTTTTCATCGGGCCAACCTTCACCCATTCATCACCTAGCCCGGTACGTACACCGGCGGCAATCATATTATCCAGATGTCCACCCCTGATATGGCAATAAATACGAGTCTTTAATAATCCGGCAGAATAAGCTTCCTGGTAAGCATCCAGGTCTTTTGGAGATCCTCCTGCATCATGAACGGACGTGATGCCGCTTTTGGCCAGTTTTTCAGAAATTAGTTTTACACCGTCGATATATGTTTGATGGGTAACTTTAGGTCTGATTCCATTAAAGACACTGTTTGCCGTTTCCAATACACGGCCAGATAATTTACCGGAGGTTCTCACAAACTCACCTCCATCGGGATTTGGCGTGTATTCATTAACGCCCACTTTTTCGAATGCCATTGAATTCACAAAGGTTGAATGACCACCACG
Source organism: Bacteroidota bacterium (assembly GCA_022567155.1). Classification (GTDB taxonomy): domain Bacteria; phylum Bacteroidota; class Bacteroidia; order Cytophagales; family Cyclobacteriaceae; genus SZUA-230. Next base: position 13,104 of record JADFHN010000041.1, on the reverse strand, counting down.
GTGAGTGATTTGTACCGGATGAGTAGGCGCTGCTTCATCAAGATCCTGCCGGTTCAGATACCGGCCTTCACGGATTTTGGTATCATCGTATTTAAAGCCGAATATCCATTCGCCGGGAGGTGTAGTTAAGGACCTTTGATAAACCGCCTCCTTAATTGCTTCAATGGAAGGTAACTCACAATCAATATCGGTCAAATGCCGGCGACCGGCAGATCCGGGATGTGAATGCGCATCAATAAAACCGGGCACTACCGTTTTTCCACCCAGATTGATTGATTCGGTAAGCGGACTTGTCATCGCCCTGATCTCAGCATCCGACCCTGCAGCCAGAAAGTGGTTATTTGCAATGGCAACAGCCTGAACGGTCGGTTGATTCGGATTGATGGTAATAATGTTGCCATTGTAAAGGATGAGCTGCGGGCGCTCTTTAATGAAAGGCAGTATCGCCAGCCCTCCGGTTTGTTTTATGAATGTTCGGCGTGAAATAGTACCCATAGTGCGTATTCGAACCAGTATTGTACACAATTAGCATCTTAATTTGCTTTCTTCCGAATAAAATCTGATAAATATCGGTACAGATTTTTTGAATTATCTCAAAACCATACTTCTCGGATTTCCGTAATACAAAGATATGTCTAAAGGTTGATCTGAAATGTGATATTTATTACCTTTCTGAATGACTAATGTGGCAGGTATTTTTGTGGCAGCGGCGCCTCTTTAAGCTCATGTGACCAGAATATAGTCATTATCCACCACCTTTCACCATCATTGAATAGTTGGATACTGTTGATCCCGCGGTTGAAATGATCCGAATCATTTTCGGAGTTTCGGGATTCGTACTGAAAATATGCACTATGGGTCCGTATTCTTCTTTCACCCTGTAAATCTCTTTTTCAAAGAAGCCATTTTCAAGAAAATAGGGTTCAGCATTTTTGATATAATCGGCTGGCGATACAGCATTATATTGCAGTTTGCCTTCCTGATTTTGGCTGGTAGGTATCAACCTTGCATCGGGAGCAAACAATACTCTGAACCTGTCCCAGTCCCGGGGTACGCCTTTTTCACCGGAAATAGAGGCATACAAAGCTCTTATTATACCATCCAGTGATTTTACGTCATCATTATTGTTTTCCTGGCCTGACGAAAAATTGAATGTACCAGAAATAAGTAAACAACATATTGTTGCCGTCATCAAACTGTTTAATTTTTTCATAGCTTTATTCGATTATAAAATTCATTTTATTGAATTCTTTTACGTTTTTAATATCCATTCGATTTTTATAGTATAGCGGAGTCATGAACGAATCAGGGCTGAACAATATCTACAAACTTTTTTTGGAAAGCAATGGCGTTTCAACAGATACCCGTAGTATTCGCCCGAACGACATATTTTTTGCACTGAAAGGGCCGAACTTCAATGCAAATCAACTTGCTGACGAGGCTATTGCAAAAAGAACACTGGTTGCTGTCATTGATGATCAGTCGTATGCAATTCCGGGCAAAACTATACTGGTGGACGATGTACTTGAAACACTGCAACAACTGGCATCTTTTCATCGGCGGCAGCTTGATATTCCTGTAATTGCGTTGACGGGAACAAATGCTAAAACTATCACCAAAGAACTGATCCGGGCCGTATTGGAAACCCGCTACCGGATTACGGCCACTGAAGGAAATCTGAATAATCATATTGGCGTACCGCTAACTTTATTATCAATTCGTGATGACACTGAAATTGCTGTTGTGGAGATGGGGGCAAATCACATAGGCGAAATTGCTTTTTTGTGCGAAATTGCAGCCCCGACACATGGACTGATCACTAATATCGGGAAAGCCCATCTTGAGGGCTTCGGAAATCTTGAAGGCGTACTTCGGGCAAAAAGTGAGTTATACCAATATCTGCTAAGTCATGAAGGTGTGGTGTTTATCAATTCTGGAGACCCTGTGCTGAAAAACATGAGCAAACGGTTTAAAAATCCATGGTTTTACCCTGCTGCTGCTGATTACAGTCACACAAAATTTAAAGGAGCAGATCCCATGGTACGTTTCTCAACAGAAAACAATACGGTCTTTGACACGCAACTTATCGGAGCATACAATTTTATAAATATTGCAGCAGCCATCTGCGTTGGGAAATATTTTAAAATTGACCCGGATGTTGCAGGAAAAGCAATCGAAAAATATGTTCCGGTTTCATTGCGGTCACAGGTACTGGTAACGGGGGCCAATACGATAATCATGGATGCGTACAATGCAAATCCTGAATCGATGAAAGCAGCCATTCTGGATTTTGAACACATGAAAGCTCCAAATAAAACAGTGATACTGGGTGATATGTTTGAACTGGGAAGTTATTCCAGGGAAGAGCATGAAGACCTCGGTAAGCTGTTGAAAACATGTAACTTTGATACAATCATGCTGATCGGAGACGAAATGGCTGCAACAAATGCCAACGTACAGGATTCTGTTTATTTCAAAACGAAATCAGAACTTGAACGATACCTTGAATCGCACCCGGTTACGAATTCAACTATTCTGATAAAAGCCTCGAGAGGCATGGCATTGGAAACGGTGGTAAAAAAGTTGTGAAGAGGTAATTTCTATATCTCAGACAGAACCATCATTGAAAAAGTATGGAGATATAAGGCGATATTATTTTTATTATACAACTAAACGCAATACACTATAATTTATCTGACGATAAAAAATCAATTATAAATTTTGTATTTTAATAGCCCTAAACAGCTACCAATGTACGATTTAAAGTTTATACTAAATTTTTTGAAAGACCTTGCAAAAAATAACGACCGTGAATGGTTTCAGGATAACAAGCAACGCTATCAGAAGGCCCATGCAGCATTCATTACCCTGATAGGGGATCTGATTAATAAAATCGGCAGGTTTGATCCGGATATTGCCACGCTTGATTCGAAGAAATGTGTTTTCAGGATCTACCGCGACGTACGATTCAGCAAAAACAAAACACCCTATAAAAACAACTTCGGAGCGAATATGTCTCCGGGAGGCCGGAAAAGCGGGTTGGCAAGTTACTACATTCACATTCAGCCGGGTGCTTCCATGCTGGCTGGAGGCATGTATCATCCGGAACCTGAAAACCTGGCTCGTATAAGGCAGGAAATTGATTATAATCCGGGTACCTTGTCAGAAATCCTCCAATCTTCCGCGTTCAGAAATCAATTCGGGGAGATGAAAGGAGAGAAATTAAAACGCCCACCTAAAGGTTACGATCCGGAACACCTCAACATTGAATGGTTGAAACACAAAGATTTTATTGTTTATAAAAGCATTTCAGATGGGGAATTAACGGGTAAAAACTTTGTCACCAGTGCCGCAGAGGCCTTTAAAGTGCTTAGGCCATTCAATAATTATTTCAATGTGGCAGTATCCTGATCATAAACAAAGTATTTTCAGAAACGGGGGCTACTGTTTTTTTTGAGGATAATGAACCCTGATTGTATCCTCTTCTTCTTCCCATTCAAAAAATTCATCTTTGTTGAGTAGAATTGCCTGTGCTCCGTCCGCTACTTCTTTTTTTCGGAATGCGTCTTTCAATTCCTGTACTTCTTTTTTTATATCCGATATAATTTTTTTGCCCACCGCTTTGGTGTCGTAAACAATTTCATAATCATCGGTCGTACCGGTTATTCGTAAATGCAATTTACTACCACCCCCAGTTTCTTCCACTGCACCAAACATTTCGTCATTCTTACTTTTTCCGAGGCTTTCAAAAGGGAGCACTATATGGTAGTCTATCTTCTGTTCAAACGTATGCGTACCGCTTATCTGAATGGTTGTTACATTGGATCGTACCTCCATTGCAGGTACATAAATCATCCGGTTTTCGATATGTATATCATTGCTTAAATCAGAAAACCGCAGGTGTTCGAGGTTCTTATCCGCTATATATTTTTCAAGCCGGATAAGGGGTTCAAAATTATTCAGTTCACCATCCGAAATAGAAATCCGTATATCCGCAATTAAGCTGTCAGGATAGAACCTGAGGCCAGGGCTGAAGGTCATATCGGTGAGCACATCGGCAAAAATACGACCGCTCAAGTGGTCGGCAACCAACCAGGATTGATTGAAGTTTTTGAATACGTAAAAAAGACTGTCAATATTGATATTTTTAAGATGGGAAGAGTTTGTAATCTGAATATATCCATTACTGGTATTTACCAGGCCGTTAAAACTCAGCTGTCCGCCCATAGACTCGAAAGTCATGTTCTGAACGAATGCTTTTTGATCTTTCACTTTAATTTCACCTTCCAGGTTTCGGGCTACAAATCGTTTGAATTTCAGCGAATTAAACCGGCAATCCAGGTCCAGTTGAAGGTTTTTTGATATAATGAAATTGCGGCTTTCAACTCCTTTTCCTTCAGTCGTTTGCAGTAATTCGTCAAAATCGATTAACGCATTGTAAACAGACGCCTCAATTTGGATCATACGTTTTCCGGATAGCAGGTACGGAAGTATGTTTTTAAAAGTCCCCTTCATTTCAAAATTGCTATTACCCACCGATACCAGTGCATTCGAAATCACCAGATCATTTTTGCTAAACAGGAAATGACCCGTAACATGTGTAACCGGGGGGTAATTGTCTTTAAACGTAATTACGACATCTTCCAGATTCAATTTTCCGGAGGCGCTCACCTTTCCGGCCGTGTAGCGACTATTCAGATCGCTTATTTTCCCATCAAAACGCACGTAGCCTGAAATGGTGCCCGAAGCCGTTATAAGCTGCTCGACAGGAAAAAGTTTTAACAATTCGGAGATTGCAATTTCTCCTTCAAACCCGAAACGCAGGTAGGGATCGGTAAAATTTTCAAGCGACAGATTTCCGCTAAACGACTTTTCACCAACCGATCCTGTGATATTTTCCAGTATAGCCGAACCTTCTTCAGGCTTGAATACGGAATTTATGGTTATGGTACCTTTCATATTGAGATCATTGAACTGCGTGGATGATTCAGGATAAATAACCGTAGCATTAGTCAGTCCAAAGTTGCTTGACAGGGCTATGGCGTTGTTGGGGCTTCCGGTCAGAGTCATGTCAAAATAAACTTCGCCCTGGCTTTTATAGTCCCTGTATTTCCGGGTTTGTGCCTCAGGAAGCAGGCTGAGCAGCGTGCGGATATTGGTTTCAATTCCCGATATTGTCAGATCCAGCATCGTTTCGCCGGATAGATCTATGCTGCCTTCAAGTTCAAATTTTGAATCCGCAAGCTGAAACAAAGAGGGCTGGAATTCAACCCGGTTTTCACCGGAGCTATACGTAAGCATTGCATTGATGATGAAATCTTTGTCAGCAAACAGTGCTCTGCCGTCAATTTTTATAAAAATGCAGGTAAGATCACCTTTGGTTTTGATCCGATAAACATTTTGCTCAAATGTGAGTGATGCTGCTTGTTTTCGGGTATGATAACTATGTTCCTGGTTATTTCTGGCGTCAAAATAATGTATGGATACATCCTTCAGAAATATCTTACGGAGGTCAAACGTCAGGGAGTCTTCCCGGGTATCATTTCCTGACATGAGAATCGCATAATTGTTTTTGCCGTTTTTATCAACTTTAATAAAAAATTCGCCGTGCTCGATAAAAATCTGATTCACTACATATTCTCCGCGCATCAGATCGAAAGGATTCAGGATAATATAGACTTTTTGAGCGGTTAGCAGTGGAGAAGTGCTGTTTTCGAATGATTCTTCAATAAGTATATTGTTGAAACTAACTGCTATCTGCGGAAATTTATCCCAGATATTCAGGTCGATTTTATCAACCCTTACGGGGGTGTTCAGGTGTTTGTTAGCTTCCCTGATCAGCTGCTTTATTATTCTGTCTTTGTAAATAATACTTGAGATAATACCGGCAGTGAGTATTACACCTAAAAAAAGCAGCGACCAGAAAATTATCTTTTTTATAATCCTGAAGAATTTCATCGATTTACAGATAAAACGGATTACAAAGTAACTGTATTTTGCCGGTAAAGTTAATCAGTAGTTTGGCAGCGTGTAGTGCAATGTTAATTCAGCAGCCAGTTTCTTCCTTTTTCCATATCAATAAAGAAGCTGCTTTCAACCCCGTTAGCTTTAAAAATTTGTAGTAACTTTTCCATATAAACCTTTTGCCGTTCATCAATATTTTCGGGTTTTATAACCATAGCAATCTTTTTAAGACCATATTCCATTGCTTCTGGAATGATGGATTCTATTAGCCATTGCTGGTCTTCGGCCGAAACCGGCCCCACGTTCCTCATGTCTGAGATCCAGAAAGGCGTTTTGTAACTTCTGAAAATTTCCAGATTTTTTATAAACATCTCCCTGTACTCCTCAGAGGACACCTCTCTTTTCCAGATGATACCGGCAGCATTGGAGAATGCATCGTAAAATACGCGTGCGTACTCATTTTCAAGAACCGTCTGGTCCTGTAAATCCGTAACATTTTTAAGAACCAGTGAGAACCGGGTTCCTTTATTAAGTACACTGGTTACCTGTATTTCGCCACCAAGCGATTCGGCCTGAAGTTTCACCAGGTATAAACCAAGACCCTTGCCCTGGGTATGCTGATTGAAACGTTTATACATTTTAAAGATATCATCCTTGAATGTTTCAAGATCCATTCCAATACCGTTATCCTCTACAGTGATGATCACGTTTTCTTCTTCCTGTTTTGATGAAATCTTTATGACCAGGCTTCTTCTTCTTGATTTGAATTTTATGGCATTGCTGATAAGGTTGTATAATATGCTGTTGATAAACGGGCGGATGGAAAAGACGATGTCGATTTCAAGGTTATCTTCAAATATTATGTTGCTGTTTTTGATCTCATTTTTAAGCGATGATTTTATTTCATTGATCTCCTTTGATAAAACAATTTTTTCCTTTACTACTGCCAGCGAGCTTCTGATATCAATAATTTTATTCAGGTCTTTAAATACGATATCCAGATTCTCTGCTGACTTTTTTATGTGGTTTACAATGAGTTTGTCATCATCATTCAGGTTGTCATATCCAATGATGTTTGCAAGTCCGATCAGGCTGGCTACCGGGGCGCGCAGATTGTGCGAAATGGTATATGAAAATTGTCTTAATTCATTATTATACTGTATCAGTTCTTTGTTGGTTTTAATAAGGTCGAGTGTTTTCTCGTCAATGTGTTGTTCCAGTTCTTTGTTCTTTTCGATGAGTTCATGTTTTTGTGCTTCTATCAGGTCTCTGGCCCTGATCAGATCCTGTTTTTGAGTTTCTATGGATGCATTTTGGTAGGTAAGCTCTTCATTCTGTGCATTAAGTTTTTCAAACAATCCTTCTTTTTCATCCTCTCGTGACTTGATTACACCTTTTAAAAAAATAACGCTTCCTACCAGAAAGATGTAAGAGGTAGTGGTTACTACATTAATAAAATAATAGTATTCGGAGATAAAGCCTTTCTGATAAAAACCTACCCCGAGCAGGTTGTGAATGGGGTCATACAATACAAGCAGCAAAAAGCTGACCAGAAGGCTTAGTGCAATCTTTGTCCGGTTTTCTATGGGGAAAATGATAACCGGGACTATGGAAGAGATCAGTATAAAAATCCGTGAGTCAAAGAACTCATACATTTCGGTATGTGCATTAAATTTAGAAGCAAGAGATATAACGATTGCGTAAACAGGCACCGAAAGACTTAACATAAGCCTGCTGAAATTGGGCCATCTGAAATGATTAAAAACCGGGACAGATAGAAAAGATACGATTGCGAGGATGAGAAGGGATGTGGTAATGTCATAGCTGAACAGGTAAACTAAAATCGCCGTGACAACAATTGCAAGCAATGCCATTATTATAGCAAGCTGGTTACTGAGTATAATACTACGATCTTCGTAGATTGTATTATTCTCAGAAGTTCCCTGTCGCGTAATATTTAACCAGACATCCTTCACATCTTCTTGACTTCTTGACTTATGGATCCAAAAGGATTCTAAGATAAGTTTGTTAAGAGGTAAACCCCTAAGAAATGTCACTCTTTTTTAAGCTGTCAGGCATGGATATAATTTTTTAAATAAAATTCTGAATGATATTAAAATAATATACTACATTTGCCATCCCAAAATCAGGAGGGGCTCTTAGCTCTCCCGATTCCCGATAAATATCGGGACGGAAGGTTCAGAGCAAAATAAAATCGGGCTCTTAGCTCAGCTGGTTCAGAGCATCACGCCCTGCGTGAGGGTCACTGGCTAAGCAGAGAGTTTGAATAGAAGATTAATAGGGCTCTTAGCTCAGCTGGTTCAGAGCATCTGCCTTACAAGCAGGGGGCCACTGGTTCGAATCCAGTAGGGCCCACATTGATTATCAAGCAGTTACGTTTATTTAAAATGTGACTGCTTTTTTATTTGCAAACATTTTGCACAACAAATCAGAAGTTAATTACGGCTTATGTCTAAACCATTTAAAAATGAACCTAGAGCTGAAAACCATTAACACAAGCTTAAATTTGCAAAGCAGAGCTGAAGGCATTGCTGAATTATTGAAAGAATCAATTGCCAAAAACAGCAGGATAGCTTATACAAGTGATTGGGCTCTATTTGAAGCCTACTGTAATAGCTTTTCATTGATCGCATTGCCGGCAACCCCTGTTGTTGTAGCTGACTTCCTGAGTAACGTGAGGACAAATAAAGGCGCAAGGTATAAACCAAGTAGCCTTCAACGATTTCTGGTGAGCATTAAAAGAACGCATAAACGTAACGGGTATATAGACCCCACCAGTAATGATATTATACATGAATTAATGCGAGGCATAAGAAGAAGTGACACAAGGAGTAAACGACAAGCGCAAGCTATGAAGCTGAATAAGCTAATTGAGAAAGTGAGTTATATGCCAAAGACAAACAAGGCACTTCGAGATAAGGCATTATTATTAATCGGCTTTGGCGGTGCTTTTAGAAGAAGTGAATTGGCTTCACTTATGGTGAGCGATGTTCAAGAAACCGATTACGGCATTGCAATAACAGTTCAGAGATCTAAAACTGATCAAACAGGCAAAGGAATGATTAAAAGCTTTGTTTATGGTAGGTTACCAGAACATTGTCCTGTAAGAGTTATAAAACAATACATTGAACGGTTTGAACTAAAACCTGATGAACCTCTATTTCTCAGGGTTAGAAAAGGTGATATCATAGTACGTAAGGCATTAGGTGGAGATGGAGTAAACGGAATTGTAAAACGATATTTTCCTGAACTATCCGCTCATAGTATGCGCGCAGGTTTTATAACAGAAACGGCTAGAAAGGGTAGGTCAATACCTGAAATTATGCAACAGACAGGGCATCGTTCCCAGGAACAAGTAGCTAACTATATCAGGCTTGAACAAAATATCAAGAACAACGCAATTGTTGGACTATTTTGAAAACAACCAAGTATTTGTTGTCGATCCCCTACGGACTACGTATAAAGCCTCATATTAGCTATATGAGGCTTTTTTGTTGTCATGTTGTATACAATTTGTACACCAGCAGCGGGCTCTTTAGCAATACCGAATTTCTTTAAACGAGCTATGAATGGCTGCTTTAAACGCATTCGATATTGGAAATAGTATAACTATGTTAATCCTTTTGAAAATCACTTAGAAAGCTTCATATGGAATTGGCATGGAATCAATGCGTGTGTGCTCAATCGGTTGGAGAAAGTCCTACCTGTGCGTATGCGCACCCCAAAAATCTCTTGAGGGTAATTAGGACTCGGATTTGAATTATGTTTTTAATAAGTCATATGATCACTAACGCTCTGTGCATGCGCCGTAGCGTTATCTGTACAAAGAATTTTAAAAAACCTAAGTAAGTATCATGCAACCACAAATGCAAACAAACTTCACTTGTAGCTATGGCGTATGCACATTGTGTGTGCCTTGAATGGTAAATATATTAAAGTTCTTTGAGCAATTAAAGAAAGTCCAGAGGGTGTAAGTCCCTTATGCGCTGGGGTCGTGCCTGGAAGCATTAGTAAGTCGCAAGGTTGCTAACCGTGAGGTTAGGACTGAAGCCTGCCTGCGCGTAGCCGCTTCGGCGAAGGCAGGTAAGCGAGACTACAAAAGTCTGAACTGACAAACAGGAACGGAATATGAGGCATAACTGTTTGGGTGAGCAAGCACACCTGTGTGCCGTAGCACTCCGGTGCGCAGGCACATCTTTGCGAAGCCCTATGAACACCAAAAGGGCAGCTATGTAGATTCCGCAGGATTAGACAGAAGGGCATTTACCTTACCAAGGGAGGTCTCCATAACTACGAGATAGTAAGTGGAGAAGTCAGCAGAGGTCATAGTAGTCAATGGAATATGAGCCGACACCCCAGGGATAAAGTCGGAGGTCTCACAAGTTGATGAAGGACTGAACGTTTATCTTCCTGAAATTAAATTGGGAGAGCCTAGCTTAGCCCTTTACGAAATTAGGGGATAGCTTCAACTGGTGGAAAGAGCAGTTGATGTGATGATAAACGAACCGCCAAGTACGAGAACCGTACGCTTGGTGGTGTGAGAGGCGCACCGTGAGCTTAATTGCTCACGGCCGTCTACTCGATTAGCTGTTTTTTGTAGTCCTTTATTTTCAGAAATGCTTGGTCTCCTTTTTTGTTCGATAATTTATTTTCTTCAAATTTTCTTATTAAACCATTTGCAGCTTTTTCAATATCATCATACAAATCCTCTAATACCAAGATTAATCCTCCATCATCATCAATTGACAAGTGTGGATTGTTATCTTCAATTGACTCCTTCCTTGTAGTAAATAATATTCCCGGCCCAGGTCTCATTTGATGAACCATCCCACATCTTAAACCTATATACAGATAATGTTTTGAGTCGGCATTTGCGAATTTGTGATATTTTTTATCGAACAATTCCTTTAAAGCTTTATTGAATCGCTTTTCATAAATCTTCTTTACAGTTTCTTTGGTACAATCAAATGGGAATTCGTCATAGCAAGCCCCCATAAATTCTATGGACGTTGCTAACGGAAGAAATTTAATGAAAGGAGATTGTTGCTTCTTCTCTAAGTTAATAACCTCTTCACATGGATATATCAAGGCCTTAATTTCGCTAAGTATTAGAGCATTGATTGTTTGAAGTACAGAAAGTTTGTATGAATTGTTCTTTTCTTCCATATCCATTACAGCTAACATAGCTGGCCATGCACCGTGCACCACCTTTCTCATGACAATCTACCAAAGTTTGGGCATAGATTCAAAAGTAAGCTGCTTGGGTAGCATGATCAGCCGTGGATAAGGGGTATGGGCTTGGCTTTTGTTAGCTACCGCTACCTCACACTGATCTTATCAGCCGTTTGCTATTTGCTTTCAGATTATCCAATAGGTTAAGGTCAATGGTTGACAAATAACACGACAAATGGACAGCCCCTCTTTTTTGAGGGTTAAGTTGATGATTGGTGCAACGGAGTATGATCCAAAATTTTTCAACTGGTGAAATAGTAATAACAGAAATTGTTTGGGATGGAACATTAGAAGGTAGTTCCCTGCCTACCTCTGTTACTCACTCGGTAATAACAGCTATTGATGTAGCAACTGGGGCAGCAACCCCGACAATACCTAGCGTTGATATTTCCCCAGGGAATTATTCAACTATTGCTATGGGAATTGAATTACTGGATAATGGTGTGGATCCTAACATAACCCTGAACGGTGCATTTACGTATTTTGATGGATCTACATTTCCAATTACATTCATTTTTGATTCAGGTGAAGTTTTTGAAAGTACTTTGACTAGTTTAACCATAGCTCCCGGATCCAATACAATATGTACTTTAAATTTGGACCCTATTGTTTGGTTTGCGGGTATTACGCAAAGTGAGCTAGAGGAAGCTACACTTAGTTCAGGTACGATAATATTGAGTGAGTCATCTAATCCTGACCTGTATGATAGAGTGGAAGAAGCAATATTGAATGCTACTACAAATGATGCTAGCATTACTTGTAAATAATTGAAGAAAGTTATGTCCAGTGTATGTCGAGGATAAAACTTTGTTTTAAAGGAACTGAATTTAAGTGGGGAATCGATCCAGTAGTGAAAGAGACCTATATAAATTATTACAAGATTTTTTCGCCCTGGGGCATAATAGCCAAAAGCTGAGTAATCACTTCCGACTTGATGTTAGGCCTCTCACGAACATTTACGTTCTCTCCCATCCCGAAACTGTTTTAGTTCATTTTGAACTAATTCATCAAATGTATTGACCATAATCCGCTTTTTAAATATGCACGCTGTTTTACATATTAAATTGATACTTTATTTAATCTATGTCAAAAGAAGGGCTTCACAGTGCTAGAAATGGCCCAGGAATTAAACATGGTTTATCATAGAGGGCGTTATCTCGTAACCGGCAACTTCCACAATTAACCGGAAAGAAAGAACCGGAATAAAACCAGTGATTTTCTCTCGATAAATAATACTAATTTTGGCATGAACAAAATTGAAGTATGGTCTGGATAACCTTTCAAGAAGCAGTAAAACGAGCAAAGATCACCGAGCGAACTGGGCTAAATAAGCGCAAGGAACTAATGAAGCTAGACCCAAAATTATACAAACAGTTATTCACCGACACCAGACCAATCAAAGTAAAAGACCCCGAAGGTGTTGCATTCCTTAGAACAGATATCAAACGGTTCAAAAAAAAGCTAAAAGTGGTCACTGACGCAGTAGTAAAGCGTCAAAACGGGTTCGACAATATCACCAAGGTATACGGCGAACGAATAATGACGACCCCCGTAACACTAGCGATAGAACCAGACATCAAAGAAATTCTGGGCAGCTGCAAGACCCCCAGGGACAAGGAGCGCATGACGACAGCAATAAAAATCTGTTATGATTATTTGGCGGGGTACATGTCGCTGGACGTATGTGTGACGGACGCCGGAATTGACCAATCGACATTTGTAAGGTGGCGTAGAAAATCGCCAGAAATGCAAGGTCTATTTAAAAGGGCTCAGGTTGAAAGAAACAAGGCACTGAAAGAGCGTGACACTGAGGACGCAATAGACGCGATCCGGAAACTCATGAAGGGTTACACTGTAACCGAGGAAAACAAAACGTATCGGATCGTT
>JADFHN010000167.1 GCA_022567155.1 Bacteroidota bacterium | reverse complement strand
ACAATGGTCATAAACTTATAGCGATCGGATCGATGGCAGATCATATCCATATATTCATAGGGTATAATTTAAATCAGGAATTCCAAATTTGGTAGAAAAAATCAAGACCTCAAGCAATCATTGGATTAAAGTATGCTTATGCCGAAGCTTCAGCATAGGCGCAAAGAAATCTCACAAAATTCAAGTTTAATTGGCAAAAAGGTTACGGAGCATTCACACATTCTCATTCGCAAATTGATGCAGTTGCTAAATATGTTTTAAACCAGGAAGATCACCACCGTATGAAAACATTCAGGGAAGAATACCTTGAGATGCTTAATAGATTCAAAATCGCTTATAAGGATGAATACTTATTTGCTTTTTTTAATGATGTGAACGGGTGGGCTTAATAGTACGGTGCGCCCGCTTGCCGTAGTGTACGTAGGCATGGCTGCACCTTTGTTTATCTATTGAATTGTTTTTCTATAAATATTACGGGTACGCTGTACCCTGCTATTTTGCCTCAGGCTATCATTTATAGTTTAGGTGCGTCTGCCGGACGCAGGCTGGGAGCATCGATCATCTTTTTTTAATGTGTGAATTGACGGGATTAATATTACGGTGCGCCCGCCTGCCGTAGGCATGGCTGCACCTTAATTCATCTATTGAATTATTTTTCTATAAATATTACGGGTATCCCCTGCGGCTTTTCAGGTAATCTTGCTGGGGGTGAAAGATTTTTAATTTTCACCACTTCAAGGTTACTCGAAAGAGTCTGCACGTCCCATAGGGATGCCTTGGGCGCCGAAGGCATGAACCTTGAAGTTTCATATAATAATAGCCTGTCTTTGCTTACTGCAAGGTCCCTGCCTGCCATGCCTCCGGCAGGTAAACCGGCAGGCAGGCCTTACAGGTGACCTCGCAGTGGGTAATAATAGCCTGTTTTTGTTTGCTGCAAGGTCCCTGCCTGCCATGCCTCCGGCAGGTAAACCGGCAGGCAGGCCTTACAGGTGACCTTGCAGTGGGTAAAGGGAAAGATCCTGGAGAAACAGTACTCAACTATCTTTTCAGCATGCAATTTATCAGATTGATTCCGGAAATTACCCACCTTCACTTCGTTACGTTGGGCACGGCCCGGCATCGCTTAGCGATTCATATAATGACGAGCGAGGCGGAACAACGTTGATATCATACTACTCAGAATTATATCAATATGATTTAATTCATAGTGGGTGGGTAAACTAAAATTCAATTACCCATATCCTTTTAGCATAGAACCTGCAAAAAGCTTTTTACTGAAAATTAAATTGGGATTACCGGAAAAAAACAGGGATACTAAAATTCTCAGACAATTCAGATAAAAATATTAATTGTATTATTTTAAGATAAATCAATATTAATTTACAAAAGTTACTTTTATTGTTTTACATGAGACTTATTGTCTAAATATTATTTTTATTTTTAATAACGATTTCAATTATTGAAAGGTTTAGTTAACAATGATTTAACACGTTTTAAAAAAGACTTCAATCATGAAATTAATTAATAAAGTAATCGTTACGGTTATCACTATTCTTGTGTTTTCTTGTAATCTGACTGATCTGGATTTCCTGGATAACCCAAATGCGGTATCCCCCGATCAGGCTGGTATTGACTTTCTTTACAATAATATCCAGCTGCAATTTGAGAATTTCTATAGCGCAGCCAATACTCGTGGCGATGGACCGGGAAGATTGGTTGCGGAGGGGGGTGGTTTCACTTATAACGATATGACCTCACCTGCAACCTGGAATTTCATCTGGAATGTGGCTTACGCGCGTTTGTTTCCGGATATAGAAGCTTTGTTGGATTTAGCTGAAGATGATCTGGATATCCACGCCGGATCTGCATTGATTTTGCAGTCCTATGTGCTGACAACACTGGTCGATTTTTTCGGTGATGTACCTTGGACAGAGGCTTTGCAGGGAACGGATGTTATCAGCCCTGGCAGGGATTCCGGAGCGGATATATATGCTGCTGCAGAGGCCATGCTCGATGATGCTATTGCAAGGTTATCGGGCACACAGGCAGCTACTCCGGCAAATGACTTCTTCTATGACGGAGATCCTGACAAGTGGATCACATTGGCAAATACGCTGAAGTTGAGAATCTACAACAATCTCAGATTGGTAGATGCTGGTGCCAGTGCAAAAATGCAGGCCATAATAAGCGCAGGGGATATCATTGATTCTCCTGGCGAGGACTTTGTGTTTCAGTTTGGTAAGCAGCGATTAAATCCGAACTCGAGGCATCCTTTTTACACTGAATATTATGAGTCCACTGATGGTTTCCCATATATGTCAAATTACTATATGTGGTTATTGCATTCCGAAAAGAGAGACGCCAATGGAGATCCTTTGCTGCTTCAGGACCCACGTCTCAGGTTTTACTTCTATCGTCAGGAAACTAACCTGACAAATATAGATCCTAACGCATGGTCATGCGAACGTTCGGATGAACCTGACCTGGTATCTGGTTTGAATTTCAGGCCTGATTCCTATACTTCGGTTGATCCTGACATGGTTTTTTGTATCACTTCTCTCTTTTCTTCTTTTGGTTTTTCTTCTTTCTTTTCTTCAGCTTTTCCTTCTGCACCAGCAGCAGGAGCAGCAGCAACCAAACTAG
>JADFHN010000040.1 GCA_022567155.1 Bacteroidota bacterium | reverse complement strand
CTCCTCATGCGAGTAGGTAAAAACGCCTAATCTGTCGAATCGTGATTTTAACACAAAATCCATCATCTGTTCGAAATCCTCTTCAGTTTCACCGGGGTGTCCGGTAATCAGTGTGGTACGTAAAGCAATATCAGGCACACGGTCACGAATGGTATGCAGCAGCGTTTCTGTTTTCTTCCGCGTTGTTCCCCTTCGCATGATTTTAAGCATATAATTAATTGATTAATAACGGACAGCCCCACAACTGCCCCCTTTGCGACAAACAGATCATAATTGCTTTTACGTCCTCCAATATTTTATACCAGTATTAATCTTGCTGACAAAATATCTTTTCTACATATAAAATTATAGGAATGCCTACGCATAATCTACCTTCAGCAATTCTGCAGAAAGGAATTCTGCAATACGTTCCATGCCTCTATATCCAGATTTGCTGTTTGCCTCGGCTTCATCATTGTAATTGGTATTGGTATTAACATCATATATAAAACGTTCGCCCTGATCGTTTTCCACATACTCTATTCCCGCTATTTCAATATTATTTGCCTCCAGAAAAGCCTCACATTGAGATATTTCAGGAATGTCAATACCTTCGAGTATTTTAAACCGGGGAGGTTTTGCTGATAATTTTGTCGGAGTAACCTTATTGTCTATTACACATTCATCAGCCGGACAAAGTTCAAATCCGTCACTGGTATCCACCCTCACTGCATAATAAAATCTACCTCCGATAAATTCCATGCGTACAATGAACTTGTCTTTGGGCGGGATATATTCCTGAATTAAGACTACGCCATCCAGGGAAAGTTCTTGCAGAGAAGTCATCTTTGAATAGTCTTGTAAATCTTTAACCGAATGAAAAAGCTGCACCCCAAGGCCTTTACCACCGCGATTAGGCTTAATAATGAATGGCTTTCCCCCGAAAGTCTTGGCAGCTTGCAAAATTTCTGAAGATCCTACTGTGGCAATTGTGTGGGGTGTTTTCAAACCAAATTGCCGCAGGGAAAGATATTGCTCAATTTTTCGAATCTCCAGTTGCAAGGCCCTACTGCTGTTGATAACGCGCCTGTCGTAAAATTCTAACCAGGACAAAATCGGATCGGCAAGTTCGATCGCATACCGGTGTCCCCGTGTATGAGAAGAAGCACTCATCCGGTTGTAAAAAACACCGGCAGGAGGGGTGGTGTTTAAGTCCAATTGTCCTTCATGTATAAACCATTCTTCATACGCTATGTGGTATTTATCCAAAGCGGCAATTAAAGGTTTAATCCATTCCTTGTTTTCGTGTAAAATATAGGCTTTGGATATTGTTCCGCCGTTATCATAAAATCTCATGGCTTCACTGGTTTTAAAATAAAAAACCCTCTCCTGATTGTCCAGGAAAGGGTTTAATAACAGAATATAATTCTTATTACCTAGTTCCCGGATATGGGTTAAACTTGCTACAGCAACAAGTGCAGCAGTTATCGAACCCAGCTCCGTAGAAACAATTCATTAATTTAAGTTTTTGTTTATCAGTCTATTCTTCAAACGTCTTACCAAAGATATATAATACCTAGGACAAATCTGTTATCTTTGGAAGTAATTAGATTGAAGTGAATTCATTGAATACAAAGGACAGTTTCCTGAAAATTAACAAAATGAAACAATTCAAACTCCTATTCAAGTTAGCTCTATTGTTAATTATAATTGGCTCTTTTAATCTACTTTCATCATGTAAAGATAATGAGCCTGAACCAGAGCCATTACTAACGGGAGAGGAGATGCGATATACCCTGGGTGCATTCGGAAATTCTGGGGTAAGTGGTACGGCAACCTTTGCTAAGCTGGATGATAACAGCGTTATGATTACTTTGACGCTGACCGGTACAAATTCGGGAGGAGATCATCCCACACACATTCACATGAACACTGCTGCCGAAGGTGGAGCTATAGCCATCGACTTAAGCAATGTTGACGGTTCTACCGGTATAAGTGAGACGATTTTTAATTCCACAAACGATGGTACATCAATCTCCTATGAGGAATTAATTGCGTATAATGGATATATTAATGTACATAACAGTTCAAGTGATCTTGGAACATTGCTTGCACAAGGTGATATTGGACAAAATGTTTTGACTGGAATGTCAGAGGACTATGAATTGTTTTCTGTCTCTGATCCCAATATTTTAGGTACCGCTACTTTTTCGGAAAGGGTAAATGGTGAAACGCTAATTGTAATTGAATTGACGGGAGATGCGTCAGACAGTGACCATCCTGCACATATCCACATGAATTATACGGCTACCACTGGACCGATTGATTTGGATTTGACAAATGTTGATGGGGACACTGGCATGAGCAAGACCAATGCATCCTCGCTCAATGATGACACTGCCGTTATATATGATGAATTAATTAATTTTAATGGATATATCAATGTACATAATAGTGCAACAGACCTTGGCCCTTTGGTGGTTCAGGGTAATATAGGTTCTAACGGTTAAATTTTATTAATGGCATTCGCGTCATTTTTGGTTCGAATGCCCTTTTTTCAAATAAGAAAATCCTTGTATTGTAAATAAACTACCCCGAGGCAGAGCCATCGAGGTATTAAATGGAGTTTGCTTCGCAAACATTGTTGTTTCCGACCCAGAGGGTCTGGGAATTAAACCACATATTGATTAAATCGTTTTTGAATTTCATCAATTCACCCCAGTCTATTTTATAATCTCCGGTTATTTAATGACCTGACATTTTACGAGCCCGGTCGATTATTTCTGCTGCTCCAATCAGTTTTTTGGGGATCACAACCTCTTAGTGCACAGATGCCGCCATAAGGTCTTGAGTCTGTTATGGTCGTCTTTAGTCCTTTTTTCGCTCATTTTGTTGGCAATGGTCATTCCCGCCATCCCTGAGCCGGCAACAAGAACATCGAAAGATTTAATCGATTTTCGGGTTTCATAATTTTATGTAGTCAATTCTTTTAATTGAAGTCCGTCCCCTGCTCTAATTTTGATATTGCCCACTCGATGAAACCCTTATTGACACTTGGCGCTTTGGTCAATGCATTCTGCTCGTATTTAATGGCTTTTTGGTAATCTCCAAGCGCGGAATATCCACGTGCCATTCCATGTGCGGAAAGCCAATGATCCGGCCATTTTTCACTTAGTCGCCGGTAAATTTTCATGGCTTGTTCGGATTTAGCTTGTCGGATCAATAGAGTTCCATAAGAGTAGAAGTCATTGGCTTCAGTGGAAGGAAGTTCCAGCGCTGTATTTTGAACAGTCGATGCTTCAACTGAATTGCCCATCGCATCCAGGATCAATGCTTTGGTGCTCATATTGCTATAATTCTCCTCCTTCGATAATGATTGTTCAATCCAATTAAGTCCCTCTTCCAGGTTAATGCTGTTAGTTGCACAGTAAGCAGCAGCCCGGTTATAGTCGCTCCCTGTTAAGCCGGTAGTGTCCAAAAGGTATCTTCTGAAATCCGCCAGAACCATGCCATGAGTATCAAACTCAACTTTGAATGCGATGCGCTTCTTTTCCCAATCAAGTACTACCTGACTGGAGGTTTTATCAATATCCTGAATGGTATAGATCAGCCTTTCAGTAAGGGGAATTTCCTCAGTATCCACTTCTACCCTCAGGGCATCATCAGCCTGGTCATAGGAAAAACTGCCCCAGGCATCTGATTTGTTTGTGAATATGACGGTAGCTCCACCGGCTTCATGAATTGCCATATGTAAGCCATATTTTCCTGCTATGATCGGCTGTCCTTCAACTTTTGCATCATGAGAAAATGTTATAGTTGTGTTCTCATTAGCCCCGGCCCGCCATGGCCTGGGTTTTCCTTCACCCATCACCCGTCTGGTATTAAAATCATATGGAACCAGTCTGCCCCAGATTTTACCCGTTCGGTCTACTCCTTCCTGAGAGATCACACTGGGCCTTGAATATTCAATCCTGATACTGGATAGTCCAATGGTTTGTTCGACAGTAGCTGCAGGGCTCGGAAATCTGGGAGAGACAACTTTTTTCCTTTCTACTTTTGCCGTATCTGATGGCGCAGTTTCGTTACTACTGGTTACATCCTGTTGTGATTGATCCTGACATGCCGGGATAAGGAAAAATAATGCTACAATCAGGGGAATTGGAAAATATTTCTTATTCATGTTTTTTGTATTTCAATTGTTTTGCAAATGGTAACAAGTTAATTAAATATTTTCTCAAACACTATTAGAACTATGCGCAAGATCAGAATTACTTATAAAGGCTGTGAATACACTTATATCAGGAATGACAATGAGTGAATGTTTCCACTTTGTATATACTTTAATCCACCGATCTGGAAATAGTGCACATCTATTTTGAAATTACGGGGCAACAAATCTTCATACCTGGTGCATCCGGCCGCTATTCCGCATCCATTTGTAACTGACTGTAATATAGCTCAAGCTGTATGCCATTATTTATTTCAATATCTACCGTGGCACCGTAATTCACATTGCTAATAAGTTTCAAATTCCCTTGAAAAAACCTTGCCTTACCACCAAATTGCTATCCGGCAAACGGTGTAAGATCAATTTGTGCAAAGGAGGACTGATGTAGCCCTACATTCAAAAGAACTTTACTTATACATACTATTCCAACTAGACTTCTCTTATTTATTTCTGCTTAAAAATTGAAATTCCAGATACAAAACATTATACCGTTCCCATCCTTTCCTTTTGAAGGAATTGAATCATTAACCCAATAAAAATCACCAGAACACAGCCAATGATATTATACAGCAGATAGGCTATATCGGTAAAGAAAAAAAGTGACAAAACAATTGATTCAGCAATGATAGCCGCCCAGAATACAGCATTTCCCTCGATTTTTTTGATATAAAATGCCGAGAGAAATATTCCAAGGATTGTCCCGTAAAAAAGTGACCCGACAATATTCACAAACTGAATCAGATTCTCAGCCTTCGAAGCGAATGTGGCAAAAAGTATTGCTAATATTCCCCATAACAACGTCAGCAGCTTGGAAGCATTCAGGTAATGTTTATCAGACCGATTTTTTGCAACCGACCGTTTATATATATCTATAGTAGTTGTGGATGCAAGTGCATTTAATTCCGATGACGTTGATGACATTGCAGCCGAAAAAATCACTGCTAAAAGCAATCCGATCAATCCATGCGGAAGATGATCCATAATAAATGTAATAAACACATAATCGGTATCTCTTTGCTCAGCATCCGGATTCACCTTTTTTATGAGTGAATATACTTCGGCTTTATTTTTTTTCGAATCCGCATCCGTCTGGGCGATCTCCTGCTGCAACTGCTCAATTGCACTTTCGTCATTGCGGTTTATGGCATCAACCAGGGAATAGGTCTGATTTTTTTTTATTTCAAATAATCGTGAATGTGTATTCTGCAGATTTATATAGTCTGATTTGTATTCGGTGTCCAATAGCTTGTTTGTTTCGGTTTTATTAAAATAAACCGGAGGTTGTACAAAGAGATAAAAAACAAATACCATAACACCTATAAACAGGATGATAAATTGCATGGGAATCTTCAATAACCCATTAAACAACAGTCCCAGGCGACTTTCTGCAACGGATTTGCCCGACAGGTAGCGTGCAACCTGCGACTGGTCGGTTCCGAAATACGACAATGACAGAAACAAGCCTCCAATCAGACCTGACCAGATGTTATACCTGTCGGTGATATCAAATTCGAGGTTGACGATATTCATTTTGCCCAGCTTACCCGCCACATTTACTGCATCGCCAAATGAAATATCTTTTGGTAATAGAAATATTACCATAATCCCTGCAATAACCATACCTCCCATCATAACTGCCATCTGCTGCTTTTGTGTCTGGCTCACAGCTTTGGTCCCTCCCGATACGGTATATATAATCACCAATGTACCAATTATAAGCGTGGTCGTACCCAAATTCCAGCCAAGTATCGTCGAAAGTATAATGGACGGCGCATAAATGGTAATACCTGTAGCCAGCCCGCGCGAGACAAGGAAAAGCAGCGAGGCAAGTGATCGTGTTTTAAGGTCAAAACGGTTTTCAAGGAATTCATATGCTGTATAAACCTTCAGCCGGTAATAAATAGGTATAAAAGTGACGGAGATTATTATCATGGCTATGGGAAGCCCGAAATAGATTTGTATGAAGCGCATTCCATCGTCGAATGCCTGCCCCGGTGTTGACAAAAAGGTAATGGCGCTGGCCTGAGTGGCCATTACAGATAACCCTATGGTCCACCACTTCAAACTTTTATCACCAAGCAGGTACGACTCGATGTTGCTGCTTCCCCGGGTTTTCCATACGCCGTAGCCAACAATAAATATCAATGTCCCGAAGAGGATCGTCCAGTCAATCAGGTTCATGAAAGCGTTACGGTAATTAGGTAAAACAAGATGATAAGAAATAAGAAACTTATAAGAACCACCGCGTAAAGATTTTTCCAACTCTTCATAAACGGAGGCGGCGCCTCAATATTCTTCGTGCTATCCTGCTCTTCTTTCATGCTAAATCATTAAATTCAGATATTATTACTTGTTATCCATACGTATGGTTGAATTCTCAGTCTGCGCGCTGCTGCTCAATGATATTATGTTGGCAAACAATCGGTATGCTCCGGGTACTCCTGCCGGAAGCTGCCTGAACCAGGCATATCCGGTATAAACGTAATAGCCTTTCCCATATTTTGCAATAAGCAACCCACCGTCTTTGGGATCTTCACCAGGATCATGACTAGAAAGCACGGCTTCATAGCGCGGATCCCACGTACTGGGAAAGTACAAACCCCGTTCCTGCACCCAGCCTTCAAAATCCTTACCGGTTATTTTGTTTGGACTATTCAATACCGGATTATCCGGCTTGAGAACAGTGATCTCTGCTTCTTCCACCGACACCCTGCTATCGGATGACCTGCCCGTAAAACCAAGTTCATAAGGAGCAAAATCTTTCCAGTTGATCCCCCGGCTTGTATTGTACTGGTAAATGAGAGTGCCCCCTTCATATACAAAATCAAGAAGTGCTTTCTTATAATTCCTGAGTTCCGGATGAGTGTTCAATGCCCTGATTCCTACAATTACAGCATCGAGGTTTGCAAGATTTTCGGATGTAATATCTTCCGTTTTCAGCATCCGAACGCTGTAACCAATCTGCTCAAGACTCGAGGGCATTTCATCGCCGGCACCCATTACATACCCGATTGCCGAGCCTCTTTTTTTAATATCAAGCCGTACTAGTTTTGAAACAGCTTTCGGAAACAACGTTTGGATCGGGATATGGTCGTAGTTTATGGTTGCAATACCCCGGCTATATTTTTTGCCTTCAAGCTCTGCGGTAGCATGCAGGGTGAGCACTTCCTGCTGTCCGGGAGGATAAACCATAAATGAAACCACCTTTTCTTCTTCCCTTTCATGAAACGTGACACGCTGAACAACAGGTTCGGACCGCCAGTTAGGGGGCAGGTTCAGCTCGATGTTCGGCGTAATTCCCTCTATTCCTGCAATAACCTTAATATCCACTTGTTGTGGATCAGATGAAGGAAATACAATGACATTACTTAAAACAGACAGCATAACCGGAGGTGTAACAATAACCTGCCTTCGCTGCTCCCCTTTAACGCGGTCGTTCCATTTATATATAACCGGAAGAACATAATGAATTAAACTGCCATCAATTTCAATCCCCAGCGATACTCGGAATGCCGGGTCATTTTCTGGTTTGCCAATCAAACGCAGATCATCCACGCTGTACATACCCAACGACCCCTTTTTATTTAACCAGTAAGGATTTGATATCGGCATATCATCAGGAATTGCAAGATTTGATTCAACAAATTCAGCTTTATTGTCTTCGAGTAAAAGATCATGGTTTTCAATATTTTCATAATTCACCCACATGATGCTTTTAAGTTTTACCGTTGTTTCCGAACGGTTTGTGAGCTCAATTTTTATATTCAGCTTTTCGCCTGGAACTACCGAATATTTTGTTGCAACAGCCTCCAGATACAATCCGGCACATGCTTTGATCAGTTCATCCACTTCTTCTGATTTCTTACTGCGCCAGTACGTATCTTCTATTTTCGCTATCGCGCCTTTCAGATCGATAAGCGCCGGAATACTTTTCGCCGGAGCGCTTACATCAAAATCGCTGACGAGCTTACTGATTTTTCCGGTCACCATGCTGCCTCCTTGCACCCGCCCCCATGTCATATCGATTCCCTCGAAAAGATCATTGTCAGCCTGTGAGCCATCAAAATATTCAAGGTACTCGATCTGCTCGCCTCTTGACCCGGTTGCCCCGAATCCCTGGCTTTTATGCTGGCTTCGACTAACTGCCGAAATCTCAGTATAGGACTGACCCAGTTCCGGGTTGTATCCTCCCACATCAAGTACAACCACGCCTTGGTCGTCTTTACTGATTGCATTGTTCCACCAACGTCCGGTATTCATTACCATTCGTGAGGGCTGCCATGTTTCTACATATTTCAACTGTTCCGGATAAGAGCTGGGATCTCCGGCCATCCTGAAAGCATCAAGTGCCAGAATCGCTGAGGTGGTGTGGTGCCCGTGCCCGGCCCTTGCATCGGGCGGGAACCGGGTAATGACCACATCCGGTCTGAATTTCCGGAAAGTCCATACTACGTCCCCCAATACCTTATCCCTTTCCCATATCCGTTCCGTTTCTTCTGTATTTTTCGAATAGCCGAAGTCGTTGGCCCGCGTAAAAAACTGCTCACCTCCATCTCTTCGCCGGGCAGCAAGAAGCTCCTGCGTCCGTAATATACCAAGTTGCTCTTTTATTTCAGGACCGATCAGGTTTTGTCCACCATCGCCACGTGTCAGCGATAAATACGCAGCGCTTACAAGTTTCCCGTTTTCAAGATAGGTTATCATACGGGTATTCTCGTCGTCCGGATGTGCCGCCACATAGAGCACATTACCCAGGACATTCAACTTTTTTAAATTCAGATATATTTCCGAAGAAGAATACCTTTTTGGTGCCTGGGCAGAAACGTTGATTACAATCAATGCACAAATGGCTAAAAACGAATACCTGATATTTTTCACCTTTTAATGTTTTACTGATCTAAATATTTCCAAACATAAATAAATATTTATTGACAATCAGGATTAATATTACCAGCAGATAAAAATACCATGTCAGCGGGCAGTGGATTATTTAAGCTGCCATGAATCAAAATATCATGAAAATCATTTAATCAGTACTTCCATGCTATTGCGCTCACAAAGTCCGCAAGTAATGGATTGTTGCGCATATTGCGTACGGTATAGGTGATGGATAGCTCCTCGTCGTTATATAGTGTGCCGGCACCTTCAAATTCAAGATCACCGATGCGCTGAAGAGGGATTCTGATCTTTTTACCGTATTCATACACCTCGGCAATTACTTCCAGATCCGAATCGTATAAATTATAAAGAATAATGATATTGTAGTGATGCCGGGATTTGTAAATGCTCAGATCATAAACGAAAGTTGCACCTTCGGTTTCGCTGTATTCTTCCACCTCGTAGTTGCCCGTAAGCAAGTCTCTTTCATCAAACAAAAAGGGATCTTCGATAATGATATCGCACCCGGCAAGTAATACTGAAAAGGCAAGAAAAGCAGGTATTGGTCTTTTCATAGCTGGTATCGTAATTGGTTAATTATGTAATCACAAATTTGACACCAAAATAAATATGCCGGCAGAAGATTGCCTGATTATTCCTCCTGCACCCGTGTGTAGGTAGCCAGCACTTCCCTGCCCACACAATTGAGCATATTGAGCCGATACAATGAATTGTCAAGTTGTAGCAGAGAAACCCCACTGATATCATTCGCGTTAGGGCAATTTACTGTACCTACCAGCTGTGTATCATTATTTTTTGTAAGTCCTAAAAAAATATCGCGGATGAACAACTTGTAGGCGGTTACAAATTCACCGGTTGTGGGATTGAAAAAATCAGATTTCTGAATCTCAAAAAGATCGGGTGCCAAAAATTTCTCCGTTTCCTTTTCAGGATCATTCGGATCATACTCCTCAATTACCTCATTTAGGGTATAATTACCAACAAAAATATCAGCAGGTACCTGGTCATCGACTTTTTTACATGCAGTGAACCCATACATTAATCCCCCTGCCAAAAGGAATGAAAAGAATCTGAAGGTTTTCGAAATACGGATCAAGCTGTTTTATGATTAAATGAAATTCCGGAATTTAATACCGAAAGTAAGGTAACAAGTTCAGATAAAACGATTCCTTTACTCTTATTTAACCCGAATCGATGTCATTTTGTTTTATGGGAATGAATAAACTGAATCTGGTACCTGCTCCGCCCTCTGATTCCATTTCAATTTTACCTTTCAGTTTTTTTACCATTTCGCTTACGATATACAATCCAAGTCCTGAACCGGCGCTTTTTTCTGTGGCACGGTGAAACATATTGAAAACCAGGTCATGTTGCGATTTGGCAATGCCAATACCATTATCGGATAGCTCCATACACAAGACATTGTCTTTTATACGGGTCTGGATTTTAACAAACGAATCGTTGTGCATGTTTCTGTATTTCACCGAATTTGTTATCAGATTCTTAAGAATGATCGATAACCTGCTTTTATCATTTTTTATGTATCGGTTCGCTTGAATATCAAAAATAAATTTTACGCTATCTGCGCCTTCCAATAGCCTGCAATCATCCACCACATCTATTACAAAGTCTTTCAGATCAAATGCTTCCACGGTTACTTCCAATCTGGCATTTCTGGAATACTGAAGTATTTCAGAAATAAATTCATCCTGTTTGGTTATACTTTTTTTAATCATCCGTATATAATCTTTCCCCTTCTCTTTTTCGTTTTCGTTTTCCAATAGATTAATCAATCCAAGTATGGACAGCAGCGGCGATCTTAGATCATGACTCGTGCTATATACAAACCGGTCCAGCTCGGCGTTTGCCTTTTCCAGTTCCTTATTTTTTGGTTCCATTTTAATATCAGCTTATTCTGAAAAGTTTTAGCCTCTTCGTTTATATTGACAAGAAAATTTGTAGCCATAACCGATACGCCAATAGCGAACAATAAATTAGCAATAAAATATCCATACTGCGAACTATCGGATACAACGTGGCTAAATAACTGATAATCAAATACTTCACATATTATTATTAAACAAACAGATAAGCCTGAAAAGAATAAGATATTTTTTCGTTCGGGAGCAAACATAGGAAACGTAAGCACAATCACAGGAAAAAATATGAGGTACACACCCCGCTCAAGATATCGAGCGTTATGGCCGTCATGCCGGATGATTCAGACAGGTCGACGACGAAATGGATAAGGCTGGCCAGAAATCCTTTCACAGCTAGTTGCGACAACAGGATTTTAGGTTTTAGCAACACGAAATTTATATCCTTTTTATCATATTGCTTCCCGAGAAGCGACCAGTTTTTTGGATGAAGATATTTAAAAATTGTAATCAATATGCAAAAGTTAATTTTGGTTCATCATAGATAAACACACGTATTTCAGGCTCACTCCGGCAGCTACCATTACTGATTTCGCTTTTTTCAAGTCGTTAACCGGCTTTGTTGTGATAAATCAACATCTAATATAATGGATTCTGCGAATTTTTTTTTCGTATATACCTTACATCATGAATAATTACAGATGATGCTTTATAACAATTCGATGTATCATGTCTTATTGACGGATAAAAACATATCAGCATTACACATTGAAAACCGTAAGGTATTTATCTTGTCATTCCCTGCAGGAATCTTACTTTTGCCTCCTGATTTTTGATTGAATGGAACAAAAACATAAACCTGTGGTGATATGGCTCTTTACCGGAGTGGTACTTGTAGCTTCCATGGTGATTATCGGAGGCATTACCCGGCTTACTCAATCAGGTCTGTCAATGGTGGAATGGAAGCTGATCATGGGGAGCATTCCTCCCTTAAATGATGCCCAATGGCAAGAGACTTTTGAAAAGTATAAGCAGTTTCCGGAATACAACGTAGTGAATTACGCCTTTACATTACGTGAGTTCAAATCAATATTCTGGTGGGAATATATACACCGTATGCTGGGTCGCCTTACCGGACTGGTATTCATTATACCATTTGCCGTTTTTGTGATTCAAAAACGCGTTGACAGAAAGCTATTGATGAAACTACTGTTTATTTTCGTGCTTGGTGCATTCCAGGGATTTCTCGGATGGTTTATGGTGAAAAGCGGCCTGGTAAATGATCCTCATGTAAGTCATCTCAGGCTTGCAGCGCACTTGATTACGGCGTTTGCCGTCATCGGATTCATCCTGTGGACTATATTTAGTATTATCAATCCAAGCCGTTATCCGAAAGTTGACGATAAACTGGGCCGGATCATCAAATCAGGTTTTGCCCTTCTTATCCTGCAGATTATCTATGGCGCTTTTGTGGCGGGATTAAAGGCAGGGTTGTATTACAATACCTGGCCAATGATGGGCGGCGTATGGATACCGGATGAGGTATTGAATTCAATTACACGGGAAGGTTTGTCAGCTTTTTTAAACAACATTACACTTGTGCAGTTTATGCACCGCACGCTGGCCTTTGTGGTTGCCGGTTTTATCATTTGGATGTGGTATCTGGTAAAGAATAATAAAACATATAAAAAAACAGGATCAGGGTCGTTTCAAAAATTGACCTTGTTTACAGGAACCACCATCCTATTAATGGTCCTCATTATACAACTGCTTCTGGGCATAACCACACTCTTGTTTAAAGTTCCTGTGATTCTGGGAGTCCTGCATCAATTCGGTGCATTGGTATTATTTGGAGGATTTGTGTTTATCATGCATCACGTATATCATTCCGGCGTTAAAACCATTGAATAATGAATTATGGGTGGCATAGTGGGAAAGGTAGAGACGTATTACATAAGAAAACGCGGCAATTTGTCCCAGTCAGTGGCAATCAATTTCCCGGGTACCAGTCTCTCAACCGGACCTCAATGTTTTTATCGCCGGCATTGACAAGGGATTTAAATTTTTCCACATCACTTAAACCACCTGAGCCCCTGTAATGATACGGATAAACGACGCGGGGTTTAAATTCCAGGACGGCATCGGCTGCCTGTTCGACGTTCATGGTATATGGCATATTCATGCAAATAAAAGAAATGTCAATATCTTTTAAGGCACGCATTTCCGGAATATCTTCCGTATCTCCGGATATGTATATCTTTTTATTTCCAATGGTCAACACATATCCGTTTCCCCTGCCTTTCGTATGCCTTGAATCAGCGCTTTCAGGTAGGTTATACATCGGCAATGCCACAATTTCTATGTCATTCCACACTGTTTCCGTTCCGTTTTGCAATACCTTGATCTGCTGCCTGTATTTCTCGTCCATTTTGTCGGCTACCGCCTGCGGCACTACAAACAAAGCATTCTCCGTGTTAATTTCATCAAGTGTCTCACTATTCAGGTGGTCACCGTGAATATCCGTAATTAAAATCAAATCAGGTTCGGAAAATGCACCCAATGCATCTTTACCTCCATAGGGATCCACAAGAATGGTCCTGTTACCCCATGTGAGCGCCAGTGTTCCATGTAAAACCGGATAGATAGTCAGGCTGCCTTTTCCGGTGTCAAAGTGATCGCCTGACGAGGTTTGCCCCTGTATGCTGCTCACTACACTAAGCATCAGGGTTACCAAAAGTAGTTTTTTCATATTATTTTTTTAAGATTAATAACCGTGATATCCTCCACTGGTTGAATAGTACGGGATTTTTACCAAACAAAAAACAACCTAATGGTATTACGTCAACAAATCAATATTTTTTTGCTAATTTTAGCTACGCAAATCAATTCAGTTATGAAAACCTTCCGAACATTTATCCTTGTTTTTATTATTTTACTTCCATTAACCATCGTTGCACAATCTACCCAGAAACCTGTCTTACACGGCAAACACTGGATGGCCATTACCGGAAAACCGCTTGGTGCTACCGCCGGCGCCATGATATTTAACCAGGGCGGCAATGCCGTTGACGCCGCCTGTGCCATGCTGGCTGCAACCAGCACAATGTGGGATGTACTAAGCTGGGGCGGCGAAACCCAGGCATTGATTTATAATCCCAAAACCGGTAAAGTAATAGGCATCAATGCATTGGGAGTTGCCCCTACAGGCGCCACTCCTGAGTTTTTCATTGAAAAGGAAATGAAATATCCGCCTGCCTATGGTCCGCTGAGTGCCGTTACTCCCGGTACCCCCGGAGGACTTATGACAATGCTGGCAGAGTATGGCACCATGAACCTGAAAGATGTACTTGCGCCGGCCATGCAGATGGCAGAAGGCTACCCGATTGAAGCCCAGGCGGCGAATGCCATTGAAAGGCACAAAGACCGGATCAGGGAATGGCCCTGGTCCAAAAAGGTGTTTCTTGTTCATGAAGGCGAAGACCGTGAAGCTCCCTGGCCAGGAGAAATATTCAGGCAGACCGACCTGCTGGCAACTTTGCAGAAGTTGGTAGAAGCCGAACAAAAAGCACTTTCAAAAGGAAAATCGAGAAAAGAAGCCATTTATGCGGCGTATGACAGGTTCTACAAAGGCGATATTGCCATAGAGTTTGTCAGAGGCTGCCAGGAACAAGGAGGATTGATTACCATGAAAGACCTGGCCAATTGGAAAGTATATATTGAAGAGCCGGTGATGACGACCTATAAGGGCATTGAAGTATATAAGCTTACCACCTGGGTTCAAAGCCCGGTAATGCTCCAGTCATTGAACATGCTCGAAAATTTCGATTTAAAAAGTTTAGGGTACAACAGTACCTCCTACATTCATACGCTGTACCAGGTCATGAACCTCGCCTATGCCGACCGGGATTTTTATTATGGCGATCCTTATTTCCCGCCGGAAGAACCCATCAAAGGGCTGCTCTCCAAAGATTACGCGAAAGAACGCATTAAAGAGATCACAAAAGATAAGAACAATGAAAATGCAAAGCCCGGTGACCCATATCCCTTTGAGGGAAAAGTGAATCCATACCTGGATATATTGAAAAAATGGGAAAATAAAGTTTCCGGTTTACATACGATTCAAGATATCGACAAGATGTCTTACGAAGAAGGGTTTCTGGCCGGCACCACCTCTATACAAGCTGTGGATGCAGAAGGCTGGGTGGTTTCTATCACCCCCAGTGGCGGATGGATACCCGCTGCCATCGCAGGCAATACCGGTGTTGGCATGAGCCAGCGCATGCAAAGCTTTGTGATGGATGAAAACCAAAATCCATTTAACGTACTCACACCTGGCAAGCGGCCACGGGCTACCTTAACGCCAACAATTGCGTTGAAAGATGGGAAACCTTTTCTGTCATTTGCCGTTCAGGGCGGCGACTCCCAGGATCAAAACCTCCTGCAATTTTTTCTGAACATTGTAGAATTCAATATGAATGTGCAGGAAGCTGCTGAAGCGGCAAATATTAACAGCTACCAGATGCGCAGCTCATTCGGAGACCATAAAATTGAACCAGGCCGGCTGTTGCTCAATGAAACTACACCTCCGTGGACACGTAAAGAACTAAAGAAAATGGGCTACAGACTGGAATACAGAAGCCGCACATCAGGCCCGATCAATGCGGTTTTTTTCGACTGGAAACACGGATCGTTCTGGGGTGGCAGCAGCAATCACGGGGAGGATTATGGCATCGGATGGTAGTGAATGGCTGACCTTGATATTTGAGGCTTTAAGTAGTTTGTAATAAATCCTCTGTTCATCACCTTTTTCGACGTTTTTATAAAAAAAGATGGAATTTGTGAAACCAATTTAATCAATATTACGTTTTAAAGATTAAATAGTTTTAAATTAAGTCATGAATACAATAAAAATAGCACATCAGCTTTACAAGTACACATATCCAAATATTCAGCTACAGCAAATTCTTGACCTGATATCGGAAAACTATTACGCCTGGGACAAACTGGCATGGGAAAAAACAATGAAATATTACCGGAAGCTTTTCGGTCATAGCTGGATAAAGTACGTTTACCGTCAACTCGACTATCCCGATCTTTTCAAACTGGATATCATCACTTCATTCAAAGAATATTACGCTTCACTCCGTGAAGAAGTAATGACTAAAAGGATAATAAATATTTGAAATTTTACCGCCTCAGGAATCAGCAGAATTGCATACCTCCTGCGCTGATTTGTTGTCTGTAATTGGTTTAGTATGAAATTCAGGTCGCATTATGAAGCTGAAATTTTCTGCTGCCATCGTAAATCTAATCTTTGACGAAACTACTTACCTTTAAGTTTTCAAAACCTGTGATTCACACTTATTTTATCATTCCTTATAATATTTCACTAACTTACTTGTCAAACCAAATCTTAACAACTATGAAAACCTCGTTATTATTTGTTCTCGGAGCGGGACTCATCATTGCGTCCTGCCAGGCACCCGCTGAAAAACAGTACTTTACCGAATCCCCCGAGATTGACCTCGGGAAAAAATTGGTTGACGCCTATCTGGCTGGAAACTGGGATTCTTATCCGGAAATTTATGCTGATACTGCCAGGATCTGGAGAAATGTAAACTGGACTACGAATGAAGGTTTTACAGTACAGCAATATGTTGAAGATCTGAAAAGTGCACTTGAACCAATATCCTCCTACAAAATGGAGCCCCAGATCTGGGAAAGCATTATCAATGATGATGGTGAACATTGGGTTCACTTATGGACAGTATGGATAGGCCATAATGACGCAACAAATAAAGATTATGAAATTCCTGTACATGTAGTCATGCAAGTAGTTGACAACAAAATCGTTGCTCAGGGTGATATATTTAACGACACGGAGATCACACTTGACATGATGGCGTTGGCCCAGACACAGGAGGAAGGAGAAAATGACGATGGAGGCGAAGATCAATAACATTCGCTAACATTCGCGTCTGAATCTATATTGGTCCAGGATGGATATGAGGCTATATTTTTCTTTTGCTCTGCAGTAGAAATAAATTCACAGCAGTGCAGTAAGCGAGTTCTACTCTGCTTCACAGATATTGGAAAGGCTTAATTGTCAAATGCTTTATTCAGTTTTTTGACTTTTTCTCGCAACATTAGTTTTAATCCTTTTTTGCCAGCGGATGTTTTAAAATACCTTTCTCTTCGCAAGGCGTCATATTTATTTTTGTGATATTCATAATATATTAATTCTAGCAGCCGTTTACTCTTGGTACTTGCAACTTTTCCATAGCCGTGGTCCAGCAACCTTTGATCTAAATTTCTACTGTAACCTATGTAAAACCTTTTATCCTTCAAACTGATTAATACATATACGCAGTATGATAACTTCATTTTCCTCAAATAAGAAACCCTCATGTATAATTAAATATGAGGGATATATCTCTTTAGCATGCACCGCAGTAAAATAAATTCACAGCGGCGCGGTGAAGTGAGCTGCGCTCTGCTTCATCGAGCCTCCTGACGGATTAACTCCGTTGATCCAATATTGGAGTGGCAACACATTAAAAATGCAGAAATTGCCAGTGCAATTAATTTGCTTCACCCGCAAAGCTGAAGCAAGCTTCACTTTCCGTGTTTTGCAAATTTTAAACTGCATTTTTAACGATGAGCCTCCTGACGGATTCGAACCGCCGACCCGCTCATTACAAGTGAGCTGCTCTGGCCAGCTGAGCTAAGGAGGCTTACTAAATTATATGTTTCAGATTCACAATCCAGGTGCTTCCCACGTGCTTGTGACCGAAACAAAGTGCAAAAATAATGTGCGTATTAGATTTAACAAGCAGAAAATAGAATTTCCTTTTCCGCTCAGGCTGAAACAAACAGCCGCAACTGTTTTTTCATCCGTTCGAGTTCTTCGGCAGCCTTAATTATCTTCTGGTTAAATTCATTCTTAAGTTTTTCTGCATTTTTGGTATTGGCGAAAAACTCAATATTATTTTTCCATAACGAAATATCGTTTTCAATCTGATTGATCTGCTTTTTCAGGGTTTGTTCCTTCTGATACAGCTTGCGGTCAGCATTCGGACTGTGCTTAATCTTTTCGATCTTTCCTTCAAGTAATATTTTATCTTTCGAGTCATCGTCTAATTGATTTGCATGGTCAAGAAATTCCTGCAGGGCACTCGTAAACTCATTGTGAATAGCATTGATCTTTGATTTCGGAACAAAACCAAGGTCATAGTACTGCATCTGAAGTTCTTTCAACTTGTTGATGTCATTGCTGCCTTTCGACGTAAGATTATGAATCTCTTTTATGATTGCCTGTTTCTTATTCATATTTTCTTCATAATCCCTGGCGGTACCCTTGGCGCCATCTCTTCTACGATTAAAAAAATGATCACAGGCTGATTTAAACTTCTTATAAACTTCATTCCTGACCTTTTCGGGAACCGGCCCTATTTCCTTCCATTGTTGCTGAAGTGCCTTCATTTCTTCAGCGGTAACATCCCAGTCTGTACTGTCTTTTAACGCATCCACTTTCACAACGAGCTCTTCTTTAAGCTTGAGATTTTCTACGCGTTGTCCCTCAAATTTTTTGAAGAAGTGATTTTTATTACTGAAATATCTTTTAAATGCTGACCAGAACTTTTTGTTCACTTCTTTGGCTTTATCCCTGGGTAGCCCACCAACCTTTTCCCATTCTTTCTGAATATCCAGAATATCCCTCGATTTCTCATTCCATTCTTTTATCGAATCCGAACTGAAATCTGCGAATGGCTGCACCTTTTCAGCAATGACAAGTTTTAACTCCAAATTTTTATCAAGTTCTTTCTTTAGCGTGGTGTTATATACTTTTCTACGTGCATACACCTTGTCGCTGGCAGCTTTAAACCGCTGCCACACCGCCTCCTGCTCAATCCGTGGTACCGGTCCGGTATGCTTAAATTCATGATGCAGTTCATTCAGTTGTATGATTGCGTCTTTTAGATCTTCCACTTTTTCCAGCGCTTCGGCCTTATCGCAAAGCTGCAATTTATACTCCAGGTTCTTTTTTCTGTCAAGCTCGATCAATTCAAAATAAATCGATCTTCTGTCGTAAAACCGGCTTACCAACGCATTATAGTTGGCCCACAGTGATTTATAATGCGAGCCGGGCAAAGGTCCCAGGCTCTTCCATTCATTCTGTATTTCCTTAAATATCCTGAAGCTGGCGCTGGTTTCGGAATCATCCAGAAAAGTCCGTAATTTGTCCAGTATTATCTCCGCTTTGGCAAGATTCGATTCCTTTTCTTTTTCAAGTTCTTTTAAAAAAAAATACCGCCGGTCTTTAATTAACCTGAAATTGGCATCATATACATCAAAGTGTGCATCAGGTTTATAATTAAAATCGTCTTCATCTCCTCCTTCATCTATAAATTTCTTCAAAGCGGTATTACGTACTTCCTCTCTTAACTTATTCGTCCGGCCTTCAATGCGACGCAGCACCCGGTCAGCTTTGATCATATCTTTATAGTGCGCCAGCTTTTTAACCACTTCTACAATTTCTTCTATCGTATAGTTACCGAAATCCTGCAATTCAAAGTCATCTTTTGTCTCGCTATCCGGTGTCCCATGTACCACGTCTTCTTTATGCTCCTTCTTATGCTTATGATCTGCTTCCGGAGTTGGTCCATCTACATCAGAAGGAGTATCTTCAACCTTTACTTCTTCGGTGGTCTCGCTTTTTAACGGTAAGCCGTTATCATCCACCTCAGTCGGTTCTTTGTCAGCATCTTCCTTTTCAGCAGTAACCACATCTGGAATTGTTATGGTAGCATCAGTTGATTCTCCGATGTTATCATCAGTTAATTTATTTTCAACCACATCAGCAACCACCTCCGTACCGGAATTACCAGCTTTTTCTGCTTTTGAATCAATTTCATTTTTCGAAACGGCATCCGGACCGGTATCTGCATCACCTTCTTCTTCCACTTTCTTGCCAGCTTCAGCAATATCTGAATCTATGGCGGTTGAAATATCCGTATCCGCTTGTCTTTCTTCATTTTCTATAACTTCAAATTCGATGCTCTCGTCAATGGCCGATTTTTCTTCCTCTTTCTGCAAAAGTTCTGATGATAGACCGGCAGATTCAGATGACTCAGAAATGACATCTGTATCCGGGTTTTTATTTTCATCTGGCATAGGTGTTTCAGAAAACTCTTTCTTTTTTTCAGAATTGCTTTCGGTGTCTGGCAGAGTTTTATCCTCTTCCTTTTTCATATCTACTTCACCTTCCGTAAGATTTACTGTGTTATCTGAATTATCCTTATTTCCTTTTACCACCGATGTGTCGGCAGGTAAACCTTCTCCACTCACATCTTTCGGCCTGTTTTCTGCCTCTGTGCCTCCCTCAGGAGTTGATAAAGAAGACAACTCCTGATGTTGAGAATCTTCCGATATGGTACGTTGCTTTGCCATTATGCTAAGTAAATCCTGTAAATTATCTTGTAAAATTAACAAATATCAGTTTAACCGGGGGTCCGGAGGATACTTAGAATACATTTCAAACCTCCCTCCCATGTGTTTAAGAATAAGTTCCCATAATTTATTCGCCGGAGTTCGTAATATTTTATTGCCTGGCAAACCCTTAGAAACGATCCAGCTGTTCTCTTCTATTTCCAGTTCAAGCTGCCCCGGGCCCCACCCTGAATATCCGATAAAAAATCTGAAATCCTTCGAAACAATCTGATGTGTATCAATAAGTGATGTCAGGTAATCGAAATCACCACCCCAGTACAACCCTTCAAATACTTCTGTGCCACTGTCAAGATAGTTTGATGCTGTATGTAAAAAATGAAGCATATCCTGTTGCACGGGACCTCCGATGTACACCCGGCTTCTAAATGATTGATCAATTTCCGCAATCTCATCGAGTTTTACTTTTGAAGGTCTGTTGAGAACAAAGCCAAAAGTACCGTCATCATTATGCTCACACAGCAATATAACCGTCCGTTTAAAATTCGGATCAGGAAGATAAGGCTCCGAAATTAACAGGCATCCTTTATGAGGTTCAATCCTGTTTCTGAATTTAAAATAAATTTCTTCCATGGTTATTAATGCAATGCTGCTTTAATTGGTAATGAAATTAATACATCTGCTTCAATTTCATTCAATTCATTTAATCGCACATATATTTCATCCTTACTAAAGTAATTAAGTGCCATCTTTACAAAAATGTTCCCGTGCCTGGCTTCCGATGTCCAGAGTCGCTTATAAAACTGTTTCAGTGCTTCATCTTCGAGGGCCTGGGCTACCAACTTAAAGCGCTCAGCTCCCCTGCACTCAATTACCGATGCCAGCAACAGCCTGTCCAGAAAACGTTCTTCCCTACCTGAACGGCAAAAATCCAGTAGTTGTTTCACATAATGATCCTGACCGATTTCATGAGGCAACAATACACCTCTCTTCTCCATAATGGCATATACATCTCTGAAATGTTCCATTTCTTCCAATGCCGTTTCAATCAGTTCCGGTATGATTTCCATCCGGTTCGGATACTTTGCCACAAAACTCATGGCCATAGCAGATGCTTTTCTTTCGCAGTTTGCATGGTCCTGCAAAAAAGTATTAAAATCGTTCATCACAGCATCCACCCATTGTGCAGGACTATTTACCCGTAAATCAATACTTAGTTTCATATTTAAAGATCAGCAGAACCTTTTCTAAAAGATTTTATATACAGTAATCCGAAAAAGTAATTTACTTCTACCTTTACAACCCAAATACAATGTAATTTATGAATATAAAGGTTGATAAATTAAGGAGCGAATATAAAGGAGAATATCTTGATATATCCAATGTCGATCCTTCGCCATTCAAACAGTTTAAAGTATGGTTTAAGGATGCGCTTCACTCTGATATATACGATCCGAATGCTATGATTCTTTCCACGGTGGATCAAAATGGAATGCCCAGTTCGCGAACCGTATTGCTGAAGGCATACGATGATAGAGGATTTGTGTTTTATACCAATTATGAAAGCAGGAAGGTAAAAGAACTTGAAGAAAACCCCCGTCTGGTCATATTATTTCCCTGGTTCAAACTCAGCCGGCAGTTGATCATCCAGGGAACCGTTGAAAGAGTTTCAAAGATGGAATCGTTTAAATATTTCCTTTCCAGACCTTTCGGCAGCAAACTCAGTTCATGGGTTTCGCGTCAGAGTACTGTTATCTCATCAAGGAGTATTCTTGAAATGAAACTGAAGGAAATGAAAGAAAAATTCAGGCACGGAAAGGTGCCGTTGCCCGATTACTGGGGTGGCCTTCGCATTATTCCATCATCGTTTGAGTATTGGCAGGGACAGCCCGAACGGCTCCACGACAGGATTTACTATACCCTTCAGAATGATGGTAGCTGGAAAATTGAAAGGCTTGCCCCATAAAATTGTATGTCAAATATCTACCTCGAAAGATATGCCTTGCCTGAAACGCTCATCCCGGCACCACCGGCTGACAATACGGGATTAATTATAGTTATCCCGTCTTATAAAGAAGCCCATCTGAGAGATACGCTGATCAGCCTTTCAGCATGTGAGAGACCTGCCTGTAATACGGAGATTATCGTAGTGATCAACGAACCTGCAGGCTGTAACTCCGAAATTCAGACAGTAAACGAAGCATCCTTCCAACAGGCACGGGAGTGTGCTTTAGACCACAATACCGAATCGCTTCGATTTCATATTTTGTATGTAAAAAACATAGACAAAAAACATCACGGTGTAGGTTTGGCACGTAAAATCGGAATGGATGAAGCGGTAAGAAGATTTGAATACCAGGGCAATCATCAGGTTGGAATAATAGCTGGATTCGATGCCGACAGCACATGCCAGAACAATTACCTGGTAGAAATCGAGCGGCATTTTAAAAATAATCCGGAATGCCCGGGAATATCCGTTTATTTCGAACACCCCGTAAGCAACGAAATTGAGGACAACATTCGTGAAGGTATTATTCAATACGAACTGCATCTGAGATACTTTAGTAATGCCCGGAAATATGCCGGTTTTCAACACGTCCACCAAACGATCGGATCATGTATGGCCGTGCGGTCAGACGCGTATATGAAACAGGGCGGAATGAATAAACGTAAAGCGGGAGAAGATTTCTACTTCCTGAATAAAATCATTGCATTCGGAAATTTTATGGACCTGAAAACCACGACAGTGTATCCGTCACCCAGAATTTCTGACCGTGTGCCGTTCGGTACCGGAAAAGCGCTGTCGGACTGGATAAAACATAAATCAGAAAGCCTGCTAACCTACAATCCTGCTTCTTTTTCTGATTTAAAATGCCTGACAGGAATAACGAATAAATTATATGAGGGCGATACAGATGAATTGCTAAACAAATTACCCGATTCGGTAGGTCATTTTCTGAGAAATAATAGTTTTAAAAATAAATTGGCAGAGATAAGGGCTAACACTGCTTTCCGCACCACATTTTTAAAAAGATTTTACCAGTATTTCGATGCATTCAGAGTTATGAAATACCTGCATTTCAGTCGCAGTCAGTATCACCCCGATCTACCTGTTACAGAAGCTGCCGAATGGTTGTTAAAAGAGCGTTACGGCATTGAAGGGGAATTTTCCAACAGCTTTAGCCTGCTTTGCGAATATCGTGAAATTGACAAATACCCTGATCATACCTAGAGCCGGTTGCCGTTATCTCAGATCATATAATGACCTGACACCTATATTTCTTATTGTAGTAAATCCTTCACCGTATTTTGCATCGATGGAGTAACCAAATTCCCGTGCTCTGGCTTCAAGTGCCGGCAAAAATCCGGGGCTGGAAATAAATGTTTCCGGTTCTTTGCTATCCGGATTATAAAATTGGGATTTAAAAGCTCTTATTGCTTCGATTTTAATATCCCAGTATTCACTTATATCTACAATAAAATCAGGTTGGATATACAAACTCTGGATATAATGGTAAAATGCTCCCGGCCTGTATGCCTGCTGTTCTTTACCGTTTACAGTAGTTTTTATCCGTTGCAATCCGGCCAGAAACCAGGCAGTTTTTAATACTGCAGCAGCCCTTTCATGATCAGGATGCCTGTCATTTATAGCCGTACCAATTATGATATCGGGCCGGTAAGTTCGTATTGCCTTAATGATTTTCAACTGGTTTTCCCGGTTATCTTCAAAAAACCCATCAGCCATCCCCAGATTTTCCCGTACTGCCAGTCCGAGAATTTTACTGGCATCCTGTGCCTCCTGAAGTCTTACTTCTGAAGATCCCCTTGTGCCCAACTCACCACGTGTAAGGTCAACCACACCAACTTTAAAGCCACTGGCTATG
Source organism: Bacteroidota bacterium (assembly GCA_022567155.1). GTDB lineage: Bacteria > Bacteroidota > Bacteroidia > Cytophagales > Cyclobacteriaceae > SZUA-230. Next base: position 11,442 of record JADFHN010000040.1, on the reverse strand, counting down.
TGCAATGCAAGTGTGCCGGCACAACCCAGTTCAGCATCATCAGGATGGGCGGCAAAGGCAAGTATATTAAGTTTCATAATCGTATTGTCAAAAAGTAATAAATGGTTGTTTCAAAAGGGTAAGGTACAAGCAACACAAATTGCCGGCCATAACTTGGTGCCGGTAAGAATTGTAATTAAACTCATCAGGTTTGGAACCTGAAATGCGATTTTTTTTGCTTATTAACAATGCCGTCCCCTTGAAACAACCCGTGGATAGTTTCCTTTACAATTATTCCACCACCTCTTCAAGTTCTTTGGAAGCCAGAAATTTCTCGGCATCTAAAGCGCCCATGCAGCCTGTTCCTGCAGCAGTTACCGCCTGCCTGTACACTTTATCAGCAGCATCTCCGGTTGCAAACACGCCTTCAATATTGGTTCTGGATGTTCCATTTTCAACAATTATATATTCGGTTTCGTCAAGCTCCAGCTGTTCTTTAAAAATTTTCGTACTAGGTTTATGACCTATCGCAAGAAAAAAACCTTTTACAGGTACCTCGGAGATCTCCTGAGTTTTGTTGTTAATAATTTTTATTCCTTCTACCTCCTCATTTCCAAGAACTTCCAATACTTCAGTATTCCAGTGTATTTTGATGTTTTTAGTTTTAAAAACACGGTCCTGCATGATTTTGGATGCCCGCAATTCATCGCGTCTTACTATCATATGTACAACAGGGCACAGATTTGCAAGATGGGTTGCCTCTTCAGCGGCAGCATCTCCGCCGCCTACCAACGCCACTTCCATCTCTCTAAAAAAATAGCCGTCACACACAGCACATGCCGACACACCTTTACCACTTAATTTTTTTTCAGACTCCAGTCCAAGATATTGTGCAGTAGCACCTGTGGCAATAATTACAGCCTCAGCTATAATTTCATGCTTTTCATCAATAATCACTTTATGCGGATAACCGGAAAAATCCACTGATGTGGCTACGCCAAACCGGACTTCCGTACCAAACCTTTCGGCCTGCTTTTGCATATCCATCATCATTGCCGGCCCGTTGATTCCTTCCGGATAGCCAGGAAAATTTTCTACATCATTGGTAGTAGTCAACTGGCCTCCGGGTTCACCTCCCGTGTATAATACCGGGTTCAGATTTGCTCTTGCTGCATAAATGGCTGCCGTATATCCTGCAGGTCCTGATCCGATAATCAGCACCTTTACTTTTTCATTTGTCATTTTAATATTCATTCAAAATTTTATTGTGTTCCAAAAAGACTTGTAAAATTACAATAGCAATATGTAATAAAAAGGTCTCAAATTGAGACCTTTTTATCTATGCTAGTAACAACTCTACCCCAGATATGGTTTCAATGTTTTGCTCCTTGATGTATGTCTCAACCTTCGTATGGCTTTTTCTTTAATTTGCCGTACACGTTCCCTCGTAAGATTGAACCTTTCGCCGATTTCTTCCAGAGTCATTGAATGTTCGCCGTTCAGACCAAAATAAAGTGAAATCACATCCGCTTCTCGCTGTGTAAGCGTTCTCAATGCCCGTTGCACCTCCCGGCGCAAAGAATCATTCATCAGTCCGGAATCGGGTTTTTGTTCATTGTTATTTTCAAGCACATCAAGCAAGCTGTTTTCCTCACCCTGCACAAACGGCGCATCCATCGAAATATGACGACCCGAGATTTTCATAGTATCAACCACCTCGGAAGTAGTAACTTTTAATACTTCGGCAAGTTCATCAGGCGACGGCTCACGCTCAAATCTTTGCTCAAGTTCCGAAAAGGTTTTGGAAATTTTGTTGAGTGATCCAACGCGATTGAGTGGAAGTCGTACAATCCGTGATTGTTCGGCCAATGCCTGTAGAATGGATTGCCGGATCCACCACACAGCATAAGAGATGAACTTAAAGCCGCGCGTTTCATCAAACCGCTGTGCCGCTTTTATTAATCCAAGATTTCCTTCATTTATAAGATCGCCAAGTGTAAGGCCTTGATTCTGATATTGTTTGGCAACCGAAACAACAAACCGCAGATTGGCTTTGGTTAGTTTCTCGAGTGCCAGCTGATCACCTTCTCTGATTTTTTTGGCTAAATCGACTTCTTCATCAGGGGTAAGCAGATCAACTTTTCCAATTTCTTGTAAATATTTGTCGAGTGACTGGCTTTCACGGTTGGTGATCTGTTTACTGATCTTAAGCTGTCTCATTCAATATTACAATCCTAAAAAAAATTAAGCCGCTTAGCGCAGATAATTGTTCGGTTTTATGGAATAATTTTAACTAAAATTACCTTAAAAATTCTTTTGTCCGAACAAATATATTGTAAAAGACGAGAAATTAACGTGCCGTCCGACTTTTTTCTGGTCTGGGTAGCAATACTTTTCGTGAAAGCCTTAGTTTACCTGATTTATTATCAATTCCAATAAGTTTTACTTTTATCTCTTCGCCTACTTCAAGCACACCGTCAATTTTCTCAATGCGCTCCCATTTAATTTCAGAAATATGCAGCAGGGCTTCTTTGCCCGGCATAAATTCTACAAAGGCGCCAAATGGCACGACTGACTTGACAATTCCATCATACACTTCACCTACCACTGGCACAGCTACAATGGATTTTATTCTTTTAAGGGCGTCTTCCATAGATTTCTTGTCGCTTGAAAAGATGGATACTTTTCCCGCATTATCAACCTCTTCGATGATCACCGTAGCACCGGTATCTGCCTGAATTTCCTGCACAACCTTGCCACCGGGACCAATTACTGCTCCGATCATATCTTTTTCAATAGTAAGCACAGAACATCTGGGTGCATTTGGTTTAAGGTCCTCTCTTGGCACGGCCAGCGTTTTCTTCATTTCGTTAAGAATATGGATTCGGCCTTTCCTGGCCTGGTCAAGGGCTTCTTTAAGTACCTTGTACGACAACCCGTCAATCTTTATATCCATCTGGCATGCCGTGATACCTTTTTCGGTACCCGTAATCTTAAAGTCCATATCACCAAGATGATCTTCATCTCCAAGAATGTCAGAGAGAATAGCATATCTGCCATTTTCGCCCCCTTCAGATATCATACCCATAGCAATCCCCGAAACAGGTTTGCTTATCTGAATACCAGCGTCCATCAGTGCCAGGCAACTTGCACATACCGTTGCCATCGAAGATGACCCGTTCGATTCAAGAATGTCGGAAACGATCCGTATGGTGTACGGATTTTCTTCCTCATCAGGCATAATAGCTTTGAGCGCCCTGTAAGCGAGGTTTGCATGGCCCACCTCACGCCTGCCCGGACCTCTGTTTGGTCTTGCTTCGCCAGTAGAAAATGCAGGGAAATTGTAATGTAGTATAAATTTACTGGAGCCACTGAAGACAGCGCCATCGATAATTTGCTCATCAAGCTTAGTGCCCAGTGTAACAGTAGAAAGTGATTGTGTTTCGCCACGTGTAAATACAGCGGAACCATGTGGAGAAGGAAGGTAGCTTGCTTCCGACCAGATCGGCCTGATTTCATCGAGTTTCCGTCCATCCATCCTTACCTTGGTATCCAGCACCAGGTTACGTGCGGCCTCCTTTTCAACTTTTCTTATATATTTTTTTATCAATTCAATATTTGCTTCCTCATCCTCTTCAAATAAGGCCAGGTAGTCGTCTTTAAGCGTCTTCAATACAGCGCTTCGCTCGCTTTTTACAATGATGTGACGTTTAAATACTTCATAAAATTTCTCATAAAGGGCATCCCTTACCTGGTTTCCAAGCGCCTCGTCTTCTGAGGGTGGTGTATGCCCGCGCTTGGTCACACCCACTTCCTCAGCGAGCTCAATCTGCACTTTGCACTGTTCTTTTATTGCTTCGTGCGCGATGTGCAATGCCTCCAGCAAGACTTCTTCCTCAACCTCCTTCATTTCACCCTCAACCATCATTATATTATCAATAGTGGCTGCTACGATAATATCCAGATCAGATTTTGATTTTTCTTCCTGTGTTGGGTTAACGATCATTTTATTTTCTACCCTGACTACGCGCACTTCAGAGATTGGTCCATCAAACGGGATGTCAGAAACTACCAGCGCTGAAGAAGCTGCCAGTGCCGCCAGCGAATCAGGCATAATCTGATCATCAGCAGAGATCAGTGAGATCATCACCTGTATATCTGAATAATATTCGTCAGGAAATAAAGGACGCAGCGCCCTGTCAACAAGGCGGCATATCAATATTTCGTGATCCGATAACCGGCCTTCTCGCTTAAGAAATCCGCCGGGTATCTTACCCGATGAAGCAAATTTCTCCTGATAATCTACGGAAAGAGGCAGAAAACTTGCCCCTTCCCTGGCTTCTTCCGGCGAAACCACCGTAGCCAGCAACATGGTATTTCCCTGCCTGATTACTACTGAACCGTCTGCCTGCCTGGCAAGTTTTCCGGTTTCAATAGTAATATCTTTGCCATCAGTGTATTTGATGGTCTTTGTAATGATCTTTGATGCCATAATTGTATTAATTCTTAATTCACAAAATGGAGAAGGCCCTTTTTCGAAATAAATCGGGCTAGTAACTGTCTCCTGAGAAGCTAAACAGTTAATCCTGATCCGGATTCCCTGAGACTCTTTACTTTCTAATTCCTAAATCCTTAATGATCGACCTGTACCTTTCAATATCATTCCTGTAAAGATAATCTAAAAGACGCCGACGCCTGCCTACCAGTTTTAACAACCCCTGCCGGGTTGAGTAGTCTTTCTTGTTATTCTTTAAATGATCGGTCAGGTGATTGATGCGGTAAGTATAAAGTGCAATCTGGGATTCAGGCGAACCTGTATCCGTTTTTGACTTTAACCGGCCATGATTCTCAAAAATATCCTGCTTTTTTTCTTTTGATAAATACATGCTTAGCTAAAGGTTACTGATAATTTTCGTTTAAATAATTCCGTTTTTAAAAAGCAACTGCAAAGGTAGCTACTACACAAACGATTAACAAGCAATTAATATTTATTTGCCCCTGCCGACAACGGACCGAAACCAGGATTTGATATTATCAAACAGCACCAGGTAGTAATCCAGTTCAAGAATACGCGCATCTTTTCTGGCCTGCTTCAACGAGAATAGTCCGATCGGCAACAGTACTATGTTTGCCAGCCATCCGGCCAGCACCGGGTCCATCATAGTTTGCCTTGACTGCTTTTCGGCAGCCATACTTATTACATAATACATGATAAAGAAAATGATGGATACAAATACCGGAATGCCCAGCCCACCCTTTTTAATGATCGTTCCTAATGGAGCGCCTATTAGAAACATAAGGACACACGCCACAGCATTGGCAGAAATTTTTTGGTATTGAATCACAAATATCTTTCTTTCCCTGACAAGGTGTGCAAGACGGTTTTTTGAAACCGAAGACTTGCTCTTCATTTGCCTTACAAGCCCCAGGGCAGTTCTATATACCTTATCCCAATCTTTATGTTCATCAAAATACGTATCCACTTGCTCCCTTATAGCGCGGCGGTCATCTTTGGTAAGATTTTGATAGGTTGAAATTACTTTTTCGCTGGCTATTTTTGTCTTAGGTAATCTGCTTAATAATGTTGGCGACCGGGCTAATTTCCTGATCTCACGGTTTTCGATATAGCGGTTCACTTTGCGCATCACTCCGGTGTTTGCAAAGGAGGTATCTTGTGTAGCCTGCAAAATAGAATCCCTGATAATGCCAAAAGCAGTGACTTCAGCAGGAACGTTTACGGCAATTACACTCTTATAATAAGTAAAATAATGTTGCGCTGAACTGAAATATGACAATTTTATTTCATAGATGTCTTTTTGCATAGAATCAATGTCCATGCGGATCTGATTAAAGTTGCGCATGAACCGGTCGGTAGAAAACAATTCTTCTTTGGTTCGTTTTAGATCAAAAATCGACAGGTCAAATACAATTTCTGATTTATCAAATTTTGTCCTGTTAAAAGGTCGGACTTTTATCCTTCGGTTAAGTTGGGAGATAGTTGCTTCTTCCGAATAATAGTTGCCATTATAGAGCTCGAGTTTCAGATAGCGGTCATTTAATATTGTGTACATTTTACCACTGTCTGCTAAAATTACATCCGTGTTTCCCAGGCCTTTTGAATGGTCATAAATGATAACTCCTTTCAGGGTTTGGCCATCCGGATATTTATAGTCCACTTTAATCCGGAAATTATCAAGTCCTTCATAAAAAAGGCCTTCTCTTATATCAAGGGTCGGCTTTTTCTGCCGGATATCATACAAAAGGCTATACGCCTTTAGCGCCGATTTAGGCACCAGGTAGCTGTTGGAATAAAATGCCACACAGGAAATGAAAAGTACAAAAATAAAAATCGGGAGCAACACTCTTGTCAAAGAAATGCCCGCACTTTTAATAGCGGTGATCTCAGAATGTTCTCCCAGATTACCGAAAGCAATCAATGATGCCAGCATTACAGCAAGCGGCATGGCTACCGGGGTCTGAAAAACACTGAAGTGTAAAATAAACTGGCCAAGTACATCAATGCCAATGTCTTTACCAAATATTTCATCAAGATAGCGCAGCATCTGCGTGATCAGCAATATAAATACTACCACCACAAATGTGAGAATAAACGGGCCGATAAAAGCGCCCAGAACAAGCTTATCTATACGTTTTAAAATCACCACTAATCCCGTTCACAAAAAGTATGCTGAAAAAATATGTCGGATTGACAAATTTAACAACGTCCGGATCAACCGCCAACAATTTCTTTAAGGTTGTGCATCATTCCATCCCAAAGATCATACCATTCCTCTTCATCATCAAAATCGATGTAATCCGTAATATGCAGAAATACAGTTTGAGTAAGCTCGTTAATTTCAATACGTAATTCAAAATAGGCCGGATCGTCTTCATCTTCATCCGTTTCGGGCAGATATTCAAATTTCACAAAGTGGTTTACCCGGTGTGAAACCATGCGGGCTTTATGATCTTCATTGTCCCAGATAAAATTGAAAACTTTATCTTCATTGACCGTCACGTCATCAGCAATCCAAAGCGAAAGCCCGCTGGCCGTATAGATATACGGATACAACATTTTGCGTGAGGCATTTATTTCAAATTCTACTTGATAATTACTCTTTGGCATAACCATCATGTCAGGATGTTAAATTATGTTTTTTTTTCATAAACGCAAAAGATAGTGTAATAAAGTAAAAAGAAGAATGGTATTGAAATTAGAATTCAATCATTGTAAATTTGCACTCCATTTTTAAGACACAAACATCAATGGCGTGGTAGCTCAGTTGGTTAGAGCGTCGGATTCATAACCCGGAGGTCGGGGGTTCAAATCTCCCCCACGCTACATGATGCCCTCGGAGAAGCCTGGAATATTTCAAATGGCGACACGTCCTGAAAGGATATCTTCGTCGGCTCTAAAGTTTGGACTGTCCTGAGAAGGATTAGCCTGGAAAACCCGATGCGAATCACAAATGATCCTGGAAGACCTTATGCCTACGTTCATAGGCATTTTTATTGTTTTTTCCATTTTTGCCTGCGCACGTAGGATATTTTAAGTATTTTTCAAACGGAAACAATTATAATTAGGGTAATCAATGTTATTTGCGCCGAATGTCCACCTTTATAACATTGCTGACCGGGTGTGAGACTACCCGAACGCAAATAATCCTACACGACATTTTTTCGATTGCTAACATCCAGGCTGTAGGCAATAAAACTGCTTATTTCTATTCATAAACATTTATTCTCCCGGATTTTTCGTCCGGAATAACCCTTTTCCCGTATATTTAGGAAAAAATGAAATATGAACAGAATTAGATTACTTTTAACATTACTGATTATTCCATTACTTTTTCAAGCATGCAACAAAGACGAGGAAGAAGTAGTCCAGAAAAATCACATATTGTATAACGATGCGGAATATAGCCTGGACGATGGGTTTTTCCGGTTTATTGGTAAACTTGATCCCGGCGCCACTGGCTTTAACTTCGATGTTTATCTTTATTCATCTGGTCTTTCGTTCGACAATAACCAATTCAGCGGCACCGGCAACATGATCTTCTTCGAGATGTTTTCCGCTGTATCATCCGAATTGGCTACCGGCACCTATACATTCGATTCCAATGAAACAGGAAATGCCAATACCTTCGACGATGGTTTTTTCATTATCAATTTTGATGTGGTGAATGAAACTGGAACACTGGTTGATATAAGCGGAGGCACTGTTAAAGTAACAAAAACGGATTCCACATTCGAGTTTGTTATCGACTGCACAACCACTAATGGCAAAACCCTGACCGGATTTTTTAAAGGAATTCTTGAGCAGATCTAATGTCTCTTTCTAACCGCTAAGGATGCAAACCCGCCTGCCGCATGCCCGGTGATCAGGGCTGGCAGGGAAGTGCTGAGAATGCAAAAACCTGGCGACCGTTGCGAATTAACCTTTGCGATCTTCTGCGGTAAAACACTTTTCTGATTGTTTTTATTACTCTCTCCACATCCTCTTCTGGCCAAAACCGTTCAACTAATCATTTGAAGTAACCTTTTATGGTGGCTTGTATCCGGCTAAAAAGTCTTTTTTCTTCCCGATCATCCTTATCTATACCATCTTTTCAGGCGGAAATTAAAATATTCCGGTGAAGTGTCTGTCAATTTCACCCACTTATTAAATCCGGGATGCTCCACATTGATCAGATAATTATATTCCCTGAATGATTGCACCGAAGGGACTTTTAGCATCAGATATATTTTCGCATCCAGAAATTCGTGTGTAAAAGCAGCCAGCTCCTGAGGATAGGGTTTTCTATTCCAGTTATCCGGCAACTTTCTTTTATCTACTTCAGTTACAAGCGCGTCAGCAGATACCGATAGGGTCATTACAACACGTTTTATCGGCAAATTATTATCGTTGGCAATAGTCTCTAACTTAGCCAGTGCAATACTCGTAGAAGTATAAATGGTCCACTGGCCTCTTCTGTTCCATCTTCCTTCAGTGAACAAGGTTCCTTTAGGCGGCCACATATCCTTATGCTTTGCCTTCTCGATATGATAGAGCTCCATTAACCGTACACGCTGTATTCGATGCGGTCAAGTGCCTTTTCCACCTCCCTTCGACCGTTTTCACTTTGTAATAGTTGCAGGGGCATAATACCGCCCATATTCTCATTCCGTGTGTTTAGCCATGCTTTGAAACTTATCAGATCCTTATCAAACACCAACAATCCATAATGCCATAGCTTTGTAAAACTGGCCAGTGCATCAATAGCATTGCTATCAAGTGTTTCTGCCTTCAGGAGCCTGTAATACTTTGATTTTGAAACACCGATAATGTCAGCCATTATCTCTGCTTTAATCTGTGTAGCTTTTTGGAGCAACTCCAAAAAGCTGCCAACAACCGCCAAATCCCTGAGCTCCATGGCCGTAGATTTAACCATTTGAACGTACTTTTCAAAAAAATGCTGAAGGGATATACCTGACGTGCCGGCGATATAGGCTACAGCAGGCTCTTCAAAGTGTAACGAATCACCGAACTCTTCATAGGGCTTAAAGGTAAATTTTTCCATATTGAGACTTTATTTTTACCAATCAATACAAATTTACCTATTTATACCATAAAATAATCTCAATCAGGAATATTTTTTTCCTATTTAGTACTAAAAATTTCGGTAAACGATAAAATACTTCTTTATGCCGGCAATCGCTTATACCATTGCACCTACTTTTTCAAGCAGTGCTTTGGTTTTCATGATGCCCACATTTTCCGGATCTTCAGCGCCTTCATACTCAATTCCAATATGGCCGCGGTATCCGGCTTCTTTTACGATTTTCAGCATTTTTGTATAATCGGTATGAGTCTCGTTCCCATTTTCGTCAAAATCATGACTTTTTGCACTCACCCCCTTGGCGAAAGGCATCAATTCCTTCACACCCAGGTAGCGGTCATATTCCTTTATACATCCGTCTTCGCCTGATTCGATGCAGAAATTTCCAAAATCAGGCAGCGTACCACAATTGGCCATCCCTACCAAACTGATCACATTGCTCAACCATTTTCCGTCTGACGATACGCCTCCATGATTTTCAACAATTACATTGATATCAAAATCTTTTGCAAATTCCGATAAACGACCCAGCCCGTCAATTGCAGCAGCAGCCACTTCTTCGGCTGTACCTGTGCCTCTTGCATTTACGCGTATGGAGTGGCACCCTAGTGTTTTGGCTGCCTCAACCCATTTATAGTGATTCTCCACCGCTTCGATTCGTTTTGCCTCGTCAGCATCGCCCAGATTACCCTCGCCATCACACATAATCAGCACGTTGCTTACACCGTTGTCACTACATATGGTGTTAAGTTGACTGAGATAAGCGGCATCTTCAGCTTTGTCTTTAAAAAAAATATTCACATACTCCACGGCATCGATACCGAAGTCCTTTTTTGCCATCACCGGAAAATCCAGGTTAGTCATTTCATCGGCAAATAACGCTTTATGGAGTGACCATTCGGCCAGGGATATTTTAAAGAACAATTCTGAAGCACTTGCAGCTTCAGCCGTTGTTTCCTCCTGTGAAGCGTCGTCCTTTTTCCCGGATTCGCTGCACCCGTACATACCCAGCATGCCTACACCAAGGGTTAATCCACCTGCTTTGTAGATAAATTTACGCCTGGTTTGTGTTTTCTTGTTAATCTGATTCGTTTTCATAATATAGTTTTAAGTTGCCCATTGTTTGCCTGCTTCTTCATAAGGAATACATCCGTGATATGCACCAGGCACTTTATCATACTTCAGTACTTGGCTTGTCCCTGCTTCGGAGGAGCATAATCCTCCAACAGTAAGTTCCTTAACCGTCAAAATAAACAGTGTTTTGTCATGTTTATCTGAATTGATTATTGCATCATCATTCAATTTTTTTACAAATTCCGGCTTTTGCCCGGGATTAAGTTCTGTAAATACTTTTCCGTACGATTTTTCAGCACGTGTGTTAAAAGCTGTCAGGCCTTCTATAAACATGTTGCGGTCATCTTCGCTATACACATCCCTGATCATGGATTCAATAAACTTAGGTACACCTACGTCTCTTGTCCCAGGTGTGTCCGTCGCAGGAATTATTATTTCCGATACCTCCGTAATCAGGATGGCCTGATCTTTATCAAAAAAATCCGGTGTCCAGTCAGTCTCGTTCGAGACAGAACAACCGTCAAGAATTCCCATAATGGTCGGTGCAGACAATGTACTGCCCATTATTAGCAGAGTTTTTCTTAAGGCCTCTCTACGGTCTATTTGTTTGGTTTTCATTGTGCCGTAGTTATTCTTTTAACTTACAAATTCTGCTTGTTCAATTCCTGTACCGCAAAGTTAGTCGCGCGGGGTGTAATACTCCCTGTTTTTGCTTAACTTTAAATTATTATGAAAAACTTAATATTTGTAGTACTTGTAATTTGGCTTGCTGGATGTTGTGACTGTGAAA
>JADFHN010000039.1 GCA_022567155.1 Bacteroidota bacterium | reverse complement strand
CACAGCCTACTTCAACTTCCCCAGAGCATACTTCATCTTCCCCAGAGCATACTTCATCTTCCCCAGAGCATACTTCATCTTCCCCAGAGCATACTTCATCTTCCCCAGAGCATACTTCACCTTCCCCAGAGCATACTTCACTTTCCCCAGAGCGTACTTCCCCCCGCCTGATCTGTCTCCGGTCTCTTGCGCTAAAGCTTCAGCGACAGCGTGCGGCCAAAGCCTTCCGCGAGCGCCAAAGCTGATCAGCAGAGGCACTTGGAAACGGCATGCAGCCAAGCCTAAAACTCTCATTCCATTGGAGTAAAGCTCGTCAATGCGGATCCGGATCATGCCTTTTTGCCTTTTGGCCGGAGCGGACGTACCTCTATATCCACATGATGATAATTTGGCTGTGTGTCCAGTACATGCATAATTGTACCGGCAATATCTTCGGGCATCATCATGTTATCGCTTACTTCTACAGAATCTATCTTATCAAAAAAGCCGGTCTTCACGGAGCCCGGATAGATACAGGTAACTTTTATACCAAAGTTTCTCAGCTCCTTGTACATAGCATGCGACATGCCACGAACCGCATGTTTTGTTGCACAGTAAGCAGCCATCCCTGGTATGCCTACGGTGCCCGCTATGGAAGAAATGTTGATAATGTGGCCTTCTTCTCTTTTTTTCATTTCCGGGATTACAAGCCTCGAACAATAAAAAATTCCGTCAACATTAGTACGAAACATGGAATGCCAGCGTTCCACCGACAAGTCTTCAAACAGGCCTTCGAAACCTATGCCCGCATTATTCACAAGAATTCCGATATCGTTGCCTATCTTTTCGACGGTTTGCCTGTACGACGCCTCAACTTCTTCCATGTTGCTTACATCGGTTTTAAAAAAATGAAAATTCACATGATCAAGCACAGGTGGTGTTCTGCTCCATCCGGCTACAATTACACCCCTGTCAAGCATTTCCCTGACGGTTGCAAGGCCGATTCCTCTGCTGACGCCGGTAACAATTGTTTTTTTTTCTTTTATATTCATAGCTATTTTATTTATTTTTGATGTTTTCCTTTATTAATTCATGGGGCTTTACGGGAAAAATATCCTCTGTACAATAATCCTCTTTTTGTTGCTAAGCAGCAAGTGCCTGTTTGCACAAAATACGGAGCCCGCATACAACTACACATTGGGAACCAACCTTTTTTACGGGTTTATTTATATGCACTCTCCAGAAATCGGACATCTTATAACCAGCCATCCCAAAGGATTTGAATTGTACATCAACAAACATACCTATGGCCATAAATCATGGGAATCCTTATTCAATTACCCGGATATAGGCTTCTCACTGGGCTATTATGATTATGGAAATCCTGTTCTCGGCAAAACATTCTCCGGGATATCATATTTTGATTTTTATTTGAATAAAACCCGGCCGTCGCCTCATAACTTCAAAATACGTATCGGCGCCGGATTAGGATACAATACCCACCCATATGACGCCTCCACAAACAATAAAAATAATGTGCTCAGCACATCCTTCACATTTGCCATGCAAACACGGTTAACGTATGAATTCACCAGCCGAAATAACTGGAAATTCAGCGTTGCCCCGAATATTACCCATTACTCCAATGGCGCGGTTCGCAAACCCAATAAAGGAATAAATTTAGTATTGATACAATTTGGCGTCGGTAAACATATCGGGCGTAAGGACATTTCGTATCAGCATATCCCTTCCGGTGTACAGTCTGAGACGGATAAAAGTTTCCGGTACAATATTGCTGTCTACACCGGCTTAAAGGCAAATAAGGTAGGCGGTGGTGCATTTCCCTTTTTTACCCTGAACAACTATATTGACAAAAGATTAAACGGCAAAAGTGCGATAAACGGTGGGATAGACTTCTTTTACAGCCTCGCCCTGAAAGAAGCAATTGAGAATGACGATACCTTTGCCAATGAGAATGCACCGGATTTTAAACGTATCGGTCTGACATTGGGTCATGAGTTGTTTATTTCACGGATTTCCATACTTGTACAGTTGGGATACTACATTTACCGGCCTTACAAAGCCGTGGATCCCGTTTATCAGCGTTACGGACTTAAATTTTACACGAACAACAATAAACTGTTTTTTGCATTAAACCTGAAAACACACGGCGCAGTAGCCGAAATGGCCGAGTTTGGAATTGGAACAAGATTATGAGAAAGGCATTTTATAATATTTGTTTTTCCTGCATGTGCATTACACTGCTGGCGTGCAACAGTGAAAATGCATTTGATTGCATTAAAAAAACAGGCCCGGTGGTAATAGACGCGGTACCCGTAGCCGACTTTGATAAAATTAGCCTGCATGACAACATCAATTTGATACTGGTTTCAGGAAATGATATGATGGTGCAGATTGAGGCCGGTAAAAACCTGCTTTCAAAAATATCAATTAATGTAACGGATAATATCCTGATCATTGAAAACCTTAACACATGCAACTGGGTACGTGATTATAAAGCCATAAATGTGTATGTCACCAACCCTTCGTTAGTTGAAGTTCATATGCATGGGTACGGTTCGGTCATTTCCAAAGACACCTTACATACCGGTTACCTAAGCATTATATCTACTGATTCGCCCGGAGACGTAAGCCTGGTTATTGAAGGAGACGCGCTTTATATCGTTTCAAATCATCTTGCAAATTTCACTATTGCCGGATCGCTCGATTTTTTGAGAGTAGGCTTTTATTTTAATGACAGTAAATTTTATGGCAAAAATCTTCAGGTAAAAAAGATTGAATTAAATCATAACGGAATAAACACTATTATGATTAGCCCATCTGATCAATTGACAGGAATTATTGGCAATACCGGTAACGTTGAAATTTATTCCGATCCGCCCGTTATCGATCTGAAATACCTGGGCTCGGGACGGCTAATCCGGAAAGACTGATATACCTCGTTAAAGTGACTTCAGAATACCTTCGATGATTGTGGTCATTCCCGGCTCTGCTTTTACCGCCGCCGCAATGATCTTTTCCACATTTACTTTCTCTATCCGGCCCGGAATACCCAGGTCGGTAATCACTGAAACCGCAAAACAGGGTATGCCCATGTGACGCGCCACGATGTTTTCAGGAACGGTTGACATGCCGACAGCATCGGCTCCGATTATTCTCATATACCTGTATTCAGCTTCGGTTTCGAGGTTTGGACCCATGACAACGGCATAAACTCCTTTATGGGTAGGTATTCCATGTTCTCTTGCCACTTTCAGGCCTATTTCGATCATGGATAGATCGTACGGCTCGCTCATATCAGGAAACCGCGGACCCAGCTCGTCGAAATTTTGTCCGCGCAATGGGTTCTCAGGCAATAAATTGATATGATCGCTCAAAATCATCAGGTCGCTTACTTCATATTCCGGGTTTACGCCTCCCGCTGCATTGGATATAAACAACCTCCTGATACCAAGTTGCCGGAGCACCCTTACGGGAAATGTAACCTCCTGCATGTTGTAACCTTCGTAATAATGGAACCTGCCCTGCATGATTACCACATTCCTGTTTACCAGTTTGCCGAATATCAGCCTGCCTTTATGAAACTCCACTGTCGAAACCGGAAAATGAGGGATATCCTTGTATTCGATTACATCCGTAATTTCTATGTCTTCCACAAGTGCTCCCAGGCCCGTACCCAGAATGATCCCGTGATCCGGTTTCATTTGTGTGTGAGCCTGAATGAACGCCGTGGTGTCTTTTATTTTTTTCAGCATGGAAATTTGTAACCTTTTTCAGGCCCAAATGTATAAAAGCCATCCTGAATGGAATGGCTTTTATGTATTAAGTTTTGAAATCAGAAGATCAATGCCTCATTTCTTTCTGTTTGCCTCGATAAAAATCTGAATGGTTATTTCATCGCCTACTACATTGGTGCGTATCCAGTCGCCGGTACCAACCCCATATTCGTTCCGGTTGATCTTCAGTTCGCTTTTTACACTCATTATCTCCACACCTTTTCGCCGGGGATGATCCATTGTGCCCAGCACGGTAAACGGAATGGCAACATCCTTTGTGGTTTCCTTGATGGTAAGTTTACCGTGCATCATATATTCATTCTCGTCCGTACGTTCAATCTTTTCAGATTCATATATCATCTCAGGATATGTTTTGGATCCGAAAAAATTATCCGAACGAAGATCGTTATCTCTTTTCTCATTACCTGTATTTACACTATTTACTTTAATCACCACTTTGACTTTGCTGCCCGCCAGGTCATTGGGGTCAAATACAAAATCAATATCAAATTCACCAAATCGTCCTGCTACAGGCGTGAAAAAATGATTGATTGTAAAACTCACTGATGAATGGACTTTATCAACATTCCATACGGGGGCGTCAACAGGCTCCGATGCAGGTATAAATGCATATAAAACGGGCAGAAATAATAGCATGTAATAAATTTTGTTAATCTTTTTCATAATGATATAATATTTTGTTGGTTTAAAAATTAATTCACAATACAATCTACAAACTACTTTACAGGTAAATAAGTTCCATGTAAAATACTTTTTAATGTTTAAACATCAAAATAATTAAAACATTATTAGCTTTGCGCACGTTTTATAAAACTTATAATCAGAAATTTACAAAATTGAATAACTAAAATGAACAAACCAATGCTAATTTTCACGGTGATACTGACAGGCATCTTTTCAACCGGTTTTATGGTTACAAATAAAGTAACATATACTGTATCAACTCAGGAAAGTACGATAACCTGGAACGGTAAAAAGATTACATATAATCATACCGGTACCATTCAACTGGCGAGCGGCGAATTGATCTTTGATGATCAGTTGCTTACCGGAGGGAATTTTGTGATCGACATGACTACCCTCAAAGACCTTGATCTTGAAGATAAAAGGAAAAACGATAAACTTACCGGCCATTTAAAGTCAGAAGATTTTTTCAATGTTGAAGAATTTCCCCGTGCCACCTTCGAGATCACTTCTGTAACGGCAGAAGAAACCGAAAAGGGTAATTTTATAATTGCAGGTAACCTTACCATCAAAGGGATCACTCATCCAAACAGTTTCCCGTCGAAAATCACGATGTCGGGTTCAATGGTTCATGTGAAAGCAGCTATTGTTTTCGACCGGTCCAAATATAATATACGCTACGGATCGGGTTCTTTTTTCGATAACCTGGGTGATAAAATCATTTATGACGACATCGAAATTGGCATTGAACTGGTTGCACTTAAAAAGGATGTTTAAATTTAAGTCAACAAGTTTTTTCACGGTATGATTACCATTATCAGCGGCACCAACAGGAGCAATGCATTATCATTGAAGCTAAGTCGTATTTATCAAAAGTTTCTCAATAATCTGGATGCCCCAAGTCAGATCATTGATCTCAGCGAGCTTCCACCGGATTTTGCTTTTTCAGCCTTATACGAACAATCAGGGAGAAATAAGTTGTTTAACGTATTCCGGCAGCAGATGAAAGACAGTGATAAGTTTGTATATATTGTGCCTGAATATAACGGTTCATTTCCAGGCATATTAAAAACCTTTATCGACGGGCTTGAGTTTCCTGTCTCTTTTCAGAACAAAAAGTGCGCGCTGGTAGGGCTTTCAGCCGGTGTACAGGGCGCCGGACTTGCCCTGAGCCACCTCACCGACATATTCAACTATTGTGGTATGCATGTGCTGGCACTGAAGCCAAAACTCGCGCAGATTGAAGAGAATATGGATGTGGAAAAAGAAGAAATTACCAACCCGCTTTACAAGGAGCTGATCGAAATGCAGGCCAGGCAACTGGTGGCATTTTAACACAGACTTTATTTTCACATGCCACACTAACTTTTAACTGCAATCAGTAGATTAGCAATGCTGACATTATTTAATATTTTCTAACTCATCCTCAGGCAGATGTTCCTCCACCTTGATCTCTGCACGACGATTTTTTGAATGATCCTCTTCATGGCAGTTTATACCATCAACACACCGGTTAAGTACAAGGCCTTCTCCAAATCCCCGTGCAATGATCTTATCACGGGGTACTCCATTAGTAATAAAAAATTCCACAACGGCTTCAGCACGCTTTTCCGAGAGCTCCTGATTATACTCCCTGGAACCACGTGAATCTGCATGAGCGCCTATTATCAACCAGTCGTTTGGATATCTTTTCAGGATGTCAACAACTTTATGCAATACCGGCAGGTCATCGGGCCGCAGATCATATTTACCATAGTCAAAATAGATATTTTCCTTATCGATGTATTCTTCATCGAGTATAAAGTCATTTGTTATCACACCCTTGCTTATAGAAAAGGTGTTTATTTGCAGGATGTCTGAGGAAAACCTGTCCTTTTCAGCCCGGATTACATAGTTTTTCCCGGGTTCAATGATAAAGCTGTACATTCCATTTATACCTGTGAAAACCGTATCCACTTGATGTGAGTTTTCATCTGAAATTATTATGCGTACATCATGCATCGTTTTCTGGGTTTCACTGTCATATACAAGTCCTCGTGCAAAGAAGTCATGTTTATGCATTTCAATTAACAGGGAGTCAATATCCACCTGGTTACCTCGTGTTGTTAGTTGCAAATCCGTTTTCAATGAATGTTCGTATTTGTGGGCTGTAATTTTGAAATCAGATGACAGAGGTAAGTAAAATCTGAAAGTCCCGTCTGCACCTGTAACGTAAGTTGCAATTGCCAACCCATCTTCAATCAGGTTAATCTGAACACCGGCCAGGGGAGAACGGTCCTGCTCCTGAATGGCAATACCTTGCAGAACCTGTGCTTTTTGGGAAAATGAGAAAATGTCGTCACTTCCCATACCACCTGGTCGGTTAGAAGCAAAATATCCCGTTTTTGTGATGGGGTCAATCGTATAAGAAAAATCGTCCATTGTGGAGTTAACAGGTGATCCCAGATTAGTAACGTAACTGGCAATCCCTCCTTCTAAAACCGCCTTGTAAATGTCCAGTCCTCCAAGGCCGTCATGACCGTCGGATGCAAAAAACAATCTGCTGGAGACATAGCTGGGAAACAATTCGTTACCCTCTGTATTTACTGCTGGCCCTAAATTAACCGGCCCTGACCATCCATCTGCATAAACGCTCATATACAGATCCGTACCACCAAATCCTCCAGGCTTATCCGATACAAAAAACAACGTGTCATTGGTACTGTTTAGTGCAGGATGTGCAATCGAATATGAAGGATTATTGAGCTCAAATGGTTGGATATTGGCCCATATCTCACCGGTTTTTACAGCGGTGAAAAGCTGTAATTTCGTATTACCATCGGCACTTACAGTCTGTCGTTTGTTTAAATAATTACTTCTGGTCAATAGTAATTTATCTTCTCCAGTATAAAATGACACAGGTCCTTCGTGAAAAGGAGTGTTTAGAACCTTGTCGAACAGAACGGTTTCTCCCCAACCGGAAGCAGCATCATAGGAAACGTAATAAAGGTCATAAAGGTCTTCCTTTCTGAGGTTGTCGTGGTCAACCAGGGAGTTTTGGGTCCTGGCGCTAAGAAAGACCATTCCATCTTTATATGCCACCGGAGCCACCTCACTGAATGATGTATTCATGGGAAGCGGGGTAATTTCTACGATGCTGCTGTCAATAAAATAGAGCGGCAGATTATTTATACCATCTATCTTTCTTTGCGACCTTGAATCCTCCGGAACTTCTATCTTGTAGGCTTTAAGCCATCCTCTTGCCTCATCATATTTTCCAGCAGCCATAAGCGCACTTGCATAGTGATATTTATATATGGGATTCGGAACATCCGGATTTACTTCCATTACCTCCCTATACCACGTTTCTGCCTTTTCATAATCCTGCAAAAGCCGGTAACTGTCTCCAATCTTAAGCCTCAACGCATCTTTGTTGATGTCCTTTTTCAGGGCCAGTTCGTAGTACGTTATGGCTTTTTTATAATAAAAATCCAGGAAATACTGGTCTCCCTTGTATTTATTCCTGACCAAAAGATTTCCAATATTCTGTTGAGAGAATACATGCACACTGGTCAATCCCATGGACATTGTTATCAGGATATAGGCCAGGAATTTATTCATGATTAAAAATATCTGGGGCTTACCACACCCTTTTTGTTTTTTCTTAACTGAAAATTAAGCAGAAACTCGTGTGATCCCGCATTCGCCTGGCTCAAATCGTTTATTCCGAAGTCATAGGCATATCCAAAACGCAGATTATCAGTTAACTGCAGCTCAAGTATGAAATTGGCTGTATTTGACGGCCGGTATGAAGCGCCAATCCAAACCACTTCATGTATCAATAAATTCATGTTGAAGTTAAATTCTACGGGTTGCCGGTCAACAACACGGAACAGAATATTGGGTTTAAGTTTTAATACCGGGTTTAGTGTAAATACTATGCCGCTTGTGACAATGATGGCTTGTAATTGCGTAAAATTCTCTACCCCGACATCAATCATCTGAGGCATACTTATCCCGGCATAAAAAAATTCCGAACTAAAGTAAATACCAGTGCCAAAATTTGGTTTGAAACCCTTAATATCATCTCCGAGTAACGGATCACCAGGTTGACGGATCTTTAGCTGGCTGTATCTGGCATCAACCATGGTACCACCTCCCTGAAGCCCGAGGGATAGTGTTGACTTGTCAAAACGGATCTTATATGCATAGGAAAAATAGAACCCTGTTTGCTGCGTGACTCCTATTTCATCATTGATAACCAAAAAACCCAAACCAATTCTGCGGTCCAGTATCGCGGTATGACCGGTAAATGTCTGAGTTCTCGGGGCCCCTTTCAAACCTACAGACTGAAACCGTGATAATACTGACAGATCCAATGATTCGTGGCTTCCCGCATAAGCGGGATTGATAGCTAATCCATTAAACATGTACTGCGAATAAGTAGCTTCCGACTGGCCATACAGTGATACCCATGAAATTAAAAATAACAATATGGTTACTAAATATCTCATTGATGTTTTAGTTCTACAAAACCTTTCAAAACGTCGCTGCCATCTCCAAGACTGATCACATAATAATAGGTGCCGTTGGGTAATTCACCTTTGGTTATCCCTTCATTTGAATTTCCTTCCCATATCTTGTCGGCATTATTATACCCCTGCATCTGGTAAACGAGGTTGCTCCACCGGTCAAAGATACGCACCATGTTGCCGGGGAATTGTTCAATACCCTCGATTACCCAAAGGTCATTAAAGTTGTCATCGTTCGGTGTAAGCACCTGGTAAACAATCACCGGGTCTTCTACTTCCTGCAGGGTAATGGTTACATCTGCCTCGTCACAAGCGGCCGGATTGGCCGTATCACAAACCTCGTAAGTGAAGAAATCTTTACCGGAGAAATCTTTGGCGGGTGTATAGGTAAACGTCCCATCCGGGTTCAGAACAAGCTCCCCGTTCATCGGATCCGCCACCGGGATGGTGGTTACGGTGAGGATATCACCATCCGGATCGGTGTCATTGTCCAGCACATTTCTAACAACCACTTCATCCTCCAGCACAGTGTATTCATCATCTACCGCAACAGGAGGATCATTCACCGGCAGGATAGTAATTTTCACCACTGCTTCAGCACAGGAAACCGGGTTGCCATCATCGCATATAGTAATATTTCCATATACAACCCCATTGAAATTGAGGAGCGGTGAATAAGTGAAACACAAATCACTCGTTGGCCCGTTATCAAACCCGTTTGAACCTGAAGAAACCGATTCAATATGAACGGTATTTGACTCCGGATCAGAGACCTGAACACACAATATGCTGATTTCGTCTTCCAAAATGGTGAAACGGACCGTGTCAATTTCTATTCCACTGTCGTCCACGAATACAGGAGGTTCATTAATCCCTGAGATCAGTATGTTCCTGGTAAACTCCAAACTGTTGTCATCGCCATCATTTACTACAAATGATACCATCCTGGTGGATAGACCAGGTTCAATACTGATATTTTCATAAGTTACATTTGCCAGGGCAGTTATATAATCCGCTATTGAAGCAGTACCGATCAAAATAAGATCTCCATTTACCGCATCAAATAATCCGGAGATTCCCGATTGGTCAACGAATCCAAGCATGTCTTCCCCGGCCATGTAGCTGGCTCCCAAACTGATTGTAGCTATTTCAAGATCAGTATCATCCACATCGGAGACTACAATCTGGTTATCGATCGCTACAGGCCCATCCCCTTCGGTGTAATTCAGATCGGTAGAAGTTCCGGTAATCTCCGGCGGATCATTGACTGGTGTAACCAAAATGGTAAAATCTTCGGTATCCGGCGCTGCGCCGTCTTCACCCCCATCCTGAACGGTAAGGGTTACGGTTCCGGATGTAAGAACACCTTCAGCCGGTGTCCATGTGACTTCTCCGGTTGCGCTCACGACCATACCGGAAGGTTCATTAGTCAATGACCAGATCAGGTCGGTTCCGTTGTTGGCATCATCGGGATCAGTAACGGTGGCCGTGTACGTATATAGTGTTTCTTCAGTTGCGGTTGTACCTGCTGTTGAAGTAATAACAGGCGGATCATTAAACGGAGTAACCGTAATGGTAAAATCTTCGGTATCCGGTGCAACTCCGTCTTCGCCTCCATCCTGGACTGTGAGGGTTACGGTTCCGGAAGTTAGAACACCTTCAGCCGGAGTCCATGTTACTACTCCTGTGGAACTCACGACCATATCGGCGGGTTCATTGGTTAAAGACCAGATCAGGTCGGTCCCGTTGTTGGAATCATCGGGATCTGTAACAGTAGCTGTGTATGTGTAAAGTACATCTTCCGTAGCTGTGGTACCGGCCGTTGATGTGATAACCGGTGCATCATTGACAGAGGTAACCGTAATGGTAAAATCTTCGATATCCGGGGTAGCACCGTCTTCCCCTCCGTCCTGAACAGTAAGGGTGACCGTTCCAGATGATAATATGCCTTCAGCCGGAGTCCATGTTACTACTCCGGTCGAGCTTACAACCATACCGGCGGGTTCATTGGTCAAAGACCAGATCAGGTCTATTCCATTGTTTGCATCATCAGGATCTGTGACTGTGGCAGTATATGTGTATAAAACGTCTTCTGCAGCCGTTGTTGGAGCGGTTGAGGTAATTGTCGGTGGATCATTGATGGCTGTTACGTTAATCGTGACGTCATCAGAATCAGTTGAAGTGCCTGGATTACCTGTAAATCCATTATCATCAGAAGCGATGGTAAGCGTTTCGGTACCGTTAAAATGCTGGTTCGGTGTATAGATCAACCCATCCAGGGCGGTATTGATATCCGCGAGGGCACCTGATATATCCACACTGGCGGAGTTGTCACCGGTGACAGTTAAGCTTGCAGTAGTACTCAATTTGAGCGTTCCGTTACTAACGTCGAGGGTAACGTCGATATTATTGGCACCTGCATCCACTTCACTTATGGAAATCAGGTTGGCATTTGCGGTGTTGAATGTCAGTGTATTATCCTCATCGATATTTTGGACCCCCGGAACATTGTTTACAGGTGGATCATTGATGGCAGTTACGTTAATCGTGATGTCGTCAGAATCAGTTGAAGTGCCTGGATTACCTGTAAATCCATTATCATCAGAAGCGATGGTAAGTGTTTCGGTACCGTTAAAATGCTGGTCCGGTGTATAGATCAACCCATCCAGGGCGGTATTGATATCCGCGAGGGCACCTGAGATATCCACACTGGCGGAGTTGTCACCGGTGACAGTTAAGCTTGAAGTAGTACTCAATTTGAGCGTTCCGTTACTAACGTCAAGGGTAACGTCGATATTATTGGCGCCGGCATCCACTTCACTTATGGAAATCAGGTTGGCATTTGCGGTGTTGAATGTCAGTGCATTATCCTCATCGATATTTTGGACTCCCGGAACATTGTTTACAGGTGGATCATTGATGGGTGTGATCTCAATATCCCTGCTGAAAGGTGGGCTGTCCGCATCCCCGTCGTTAACCACAAAACTGACTGTTCGCGTGGCGGTAGCCGGATTGTCGTTCGTGTTTTCGTACGTAACAGTACGCAACGCAGCCTGATAATTGGCAATGATAACAGATCCTGTCAGGGTCAGTTCGCCCGTAGTGGTGTTGAAGCCTGCATTGGTCACTCCAAAGTTATTAGTGAAATCCAGCAGGTCTTCACCATTCACATAGTTGGCAGAGATGGTGATAACCGCTCCTTCCAGATTCGTATCATCCGGATCTTTAATTTCAATTTCATCATCAACGGCTACAGCCATATCTCCTTCAGTATATGCTAAAGGACCTGGTGATCCTGAAATAGTGCTGACATCCGGAGGATCATTCACGCGTGTAATGTCAATGTCTCTTGTTTCGATATTGCTTGCGTTAAAGCCATCAGTGATTTGAAAACTTACTGTCCGGGTGGAAGTAGTGGGATTATCACTAAGATTCTCGTAAGTCACATTCCTAAGTGCGGTTTGCCAGGAAGAGGCCCCTGTAAATCCCGAGAGTGTAAGAACCCCTGAAGTTGAATTAAAGCTTGCCGAGAAACCTGGTGTACTGATAAGTGCCAGCACATCTTCTACATCGATATAATTTCCAGTGACTGATACAGTGGCTTCAATAAGAAAGGGTTCGGTATAGGTTAGTCCCATGCCAGAATCTGCAGGAACTACCGCATTTTCCGTATAATTGAGTGTGGTCCCGGTTCCCGCTAGGACAGGAGCAGTAGGATAATTGGTTCCGGTACCAAAGGCAGGACAGGTAACACACCCGGTAATTGTAAACATATCACATACCTGGGCCAAAGTCGCACTGTTCAATAGTTGGATCTCAGGTGTATTTGGTGCAATACCTACTTCAAGCACTCCATTGATCCCGCACAACTCTGCATAGGTATGATCAATGTACAAGTCATCATTGGTAAATGAATTGGCCACATCAGTGATGTCAATCCTTGTGTTGCTAAAACCGGAAATTATAAGATCATCCTGGGAATCAAATGTTGCCGTAGAAGCCATGATCATATTCCCGAGGTTTATCAAATCGCCCCCGACAGAAAGGTCACCCAGGATGATTGTTGTTCCATGGAGCATTGTTCTTACCGTTGTAGTAAGACTGCCACCTTCGTAAACGGTAATATCACCTGTATGATAAAAGTTAACAACATTGGAACTGGCAAATGGATTATCTCCTCCACCTGCACCAACATTTGCTAATCCAAGACCATCTGCTGACGTTGCGGGACCCCCATTGGCATTAACATCATTAATTTCCACTGAATGCCCTGCAATTATGACCACGTTATCATTTTGTTGCGGAATGGCTGCTGCCGGTCCGGATCCATCGGAGTTCAACGTCCATGAATCAGCATCATCCCATTGCCTGGGCAGATTGACCGCATCATTCCGGCTATAGTACGTAGTCTGGGAGAAAGCAGAACTTACCCCCAGGATCAGAAAGGGGAGTGTTATTAAAAATTTTGGTATCTTGAAGTCCAAAAGTGAATTCAATTAAAAAGTTTCTACTGCAACCAAGTAAAAAACACTATCCTCCTAACATTTTGTTACATAATAACAAAATTCGGCCAGTTTTACTTTTATTCGTTTAAAACTGAATTAGTAACCAAGAAAAAAGAGTAAATTCTTATAATCATATCAAATAATCTTCAAATATTTAAATAAATTACGATTTATTTTACCTTGAATAAAAGGAGTACTGTCAGCTGGCGTCTGGTAATTTGCATATCAAAACCTTTATGCAGGCCCCGGATCCATCGGCCCTACCGTTATATGAAGCACAACTTTCCTGGGGCAAAGGTAGTATGTGCTTCGGGCTGGAATGTAGTTTGAGCTGGTGCTATACACTGATACTTTCTGTCAAAAAATGTTAATAATCAATATTCCGTTTCTTTCCTGGTTAATAATACATTATTAAAAAAGAAAACAAAGCCTGTACAGTTGACAGGCTTTGTTCAAGATGAATAAAAAGTTAAAGAATAAATATTAAATCACTTTGACATTTACTGCGTTTAATCCTTTTTTACCTTCCTTTAATTCAAATTCTACGGTGTCACCTTCTTTAATTTCATCAATTAAACCAGAAATGTGTACGAAGTGCTCTTCATTTGAATCTTCTTCGCTAATGAATCCAAATCCTTTAGTTTCATTGAAGAATTTAACTGTTCCTTTTTTCATTGTTAATAATATAATTTAAAACTCTAAGTTAGTGTTATTTCATTTTATATGAAGGTTTATGTAGTTTAAATTTTATTCCTGTACATAATGTTTGTGTATGTAATCTTGACACAGAATTGTAAGAGTTAGAATAAAATTATTGTTGTACGGGGAAAAATTAATTTTACCCGAAAAGGCCTATTTATTCATTTTGAAGTATTTTTCTCTTTTTCTGAAAAACCAACCCCTATAATTTGTTCCGCAACAAAATCATGCCTTTTCTTTTTGATTTTCAATATTTTACCCACCACTAACCCCTCCCTGCCTGACGGCAGTCAGGGCAGGCACGGCAAGGAGGGGAATTTTCTCGAACACCAGTAGAATAAAATCAGAAAAATTATGAGAAATACATAGGGTGGAAAAGGAATACGGAAATGGCGCCATACACTTTGTAGTAGCGGGCAATCCTGGACTTCGAAAATGTTTCCGGAGTTGAATCTCCTAATTCACTTTTTTAATAGTCTTTCAAATTCCTCGTTAATACTACCTTAATTTCCCCATAATTAAATGCCGCAAAATTTTTCAAAGTGTATTCAATATCACCAAATTCATGGAAATAATAATACGATTTCATCAATCTAAACTGATGTTTCTACTGCATTTTTTATTTGTGGGATAATTCATTACCTTAATTGCATGATTGCCACAATCCGTAAAGTACTTCTGATGGTTTTTTTAACTTGTCATTGGTTGGCTTTTTCACAGGTACCTACTCAATCAATCAAAGGGCGTATTACGGATAAAAATACATTGCAAACCATGCCGGGAGCCAATGTCTATATTTATCAGGGAGACAGCATCGCTTACGGTGGAACTTCAGATATTGACGGGAATTATAAAATTGAAAATGTTCCGGTAGGAAGACATTTTGTTTATTGCACATTTATCGGGTATGAGGGATGGAAATCGGGATATATTGAATTAACATCGGCAAAAGAACTTGTATTAAATATTCAGCTTATTGAATCGGCTATTACCGCGGATGCAGTTGTCATTACGGCGAAGAAAATGGGGTCTGAGCCTTTAAACGAATTTGTTACGTTGAGTGCCCGATCATTTAATGTAGAAGAAACCCAACGGTTTGCAGGAAGCATCAATGATCCGGGTAGAATGGCGCTCTCCCTCCCGGGTGTTCAATTTTCAGCGCAGGACAACGAAAATACCATTGTGGTACGTGGAAATTCGCCCCTGGGGGTATTATGGAGATTGGAAGGCGCTGACATCGTAAACCCTAACCATTTTCCTGACAAATCATCCTCTGGCGGAGGAATAAGTGCCTTAAGCATATACGTATTGGGTGTATCTGACTTTATGGTGGGTACCATGCCCAACCAATTCAGCAATGCCCTTGCCGGAGCAATGGACCTTAATTTCAGAAAAGGAAATTCTGAAGAAAGGGAATATCGCATCCAGGCGGGTATGATTGGTCTGGAATTTGCAACTGAAGGGCCTTTTTCAAAAAAGAATAAAAAGAGTAGTTATCTCGTCAATTACAGGTATTCTACATTAGGTCTGTTAAATTCCATGGGTATCCGGATTGTTTCCCCGAATGTTTCCAATGTATTTCAGGATTTGTCTTTCAACCTGTACTTTCCTTCCGGAAAAAAAGGTATCATTAATGTGTACGGACTTGGAGGCCTGAGTAACGAAAAACGTGAACCAGTGGCCGATCCGAATGAATGGGAATACTACAGGGACAAAAAACAGTATGATTATAATACACAGCTTGGAGTTGCAGGGCTGTCATATACGCATTTGACGAGTGCAAATTCTTACCTGCGTTTAACTTTATCAGCAAGTGCAAACGAAATAACCTGGAATGAGGATACGGTAAATATCCAGGGGGATCCCGGCCAAATAAAAAACGAACATTTCAACAATGGTAAATATGTACTTGCTGCGTCCTATAATGGAAAATTCAGCAACAGTGTAAACTATAGCGGAGGACTGAACATAAGTAACCTTGTTTTCGACGTGTTTGCCAATCGGTATGATGCCTATACGGGAGTTGACCGAACTAATGTGACGGGCAATGGTACGACCTGGTATAACCAGGCTTATTTCCAGACAAACTATCGCATTACACCATCGACAACATTAAGGGGTGGTATTACTCTCGTTTATTATGCTTTTAATCAACAATGGAACGTTGAACCACGTATTGAGCTGTCACAATATTTTGGTAAACGGAACAAAATTTCCCTTGCCTATGCCAACACGAGCCAGATTGTGCCCTTTACATCGAGCTATACCACAGCCACCGATCAGGTTACAGGGCAAATTACAGGGTTCCCCAACCTGGACCTGCCACTTATGAAATCCCATTATTTCAATTCAGGGCTGGCTTTGGGATTTTCTGATTTCCTGGTACTTAAGATCGAACCATATTACCAATTCCTTTACAATGTGCCGGCGTCTCTCCTGCCCCAGCGATCTTTTTGGCTGCTCAATGCCGGGGATGAATTTGAAGTTGATCCGTTGGAAGCAACTGGTGAAGGGAGAAATTACGGTATGGATATTTCCCTCGAAAAATATTTCGCAAATCAGCTATTTTTTATCCTCAACACCTCATTATTTACATCGAATTTTAGTAAAGGAAAGGGAAGTCCTGTTTATCCCACACGTTATGCCAGTGATCTGATAGCATCTTTCACTACAGGAAAAGAATGGCAATTACAAAATGGCAATACTTTCGAAGCGGGACTTAAATTTTTGTATTCGGATGGATTACGGTACACACCCATCGATGAAGGAATGTCAGAAATGTTCAGGCGCACCATTGAAATACAGGACCAGGCATTTGCAAATAAAACGATCTACTATTTTCGAATGGATTTGCGTATCTCCTATCGAAAAAATCTCCCCACGCGCTCCTGGAAGTTATCACTGGATATTCAGAATGCAACAAACCGGGTTAACGAGGAAAGACCCGAATACGATTTTCTCCTGCAAAAGGTAATTTTTGATCCCCAGTCCAGTATTATCCCGATCATCAGTTATACCCTGGATTTTTAAAATATATTTTACAAGCCTGCTTTTCCAGTATTGAACGAAATCCAATATGATCGTTTGAGGGGATGTATTTCTATAGTCTGGATTTACATAATCATAGGAACTAAAACCGTATGTTTTTAATCAGGAGCCATCCACATAATTCTCAGCAGCGTTACCTCCAATATCATAGACATGAGCTTCTCCCTTTTGATAACGAATACATGGTGTTTATTTTCTATAAACCAATTATTTAATTTTGATCCTTTTTATATGCATTCAGAAGAATTCGATGCACCAAAAACGGCGATATTCGGTTTAAAATAGCATTTAACTTACCCAGCAGAGTGAACGCGGATTTAGATTGCCGGCGTTCAATCATCCGCATCAATCGAAGAGCTACTTTTTTAACTGGCACCTGTTTTATTGTATTTCTTGCAGACTGGGGCATAAGAAGTCCATCTTTATTTAAAAATGTCTTTTCCGGATCATTCTCGGCAAAACCAACATAGGCTAATCCAATATGAATACCTGTCTGGTGCATCTCAATTCTTAATGACTCAACCAGTGCAGTGAGAGCCATTTTTGAGCTGCTATAGGCAGAGTAGTTTCCTATACCATGGATCCCGGCAAGGCTGCCTATAAACAATATACTGCCTTCAGTTTGACGGATATAAGGTAATGCAGCCTGGGTCATGAAAACCGAGCCTAAAAAATTCACATCCATGACTTGCTTGAATACAACCGGTTTTATTTCTTCAAGCGTAGCTTTAGCAGCAATCCCGGCATTATTGATGAGTACGTCGAGCTTGTCATAAATTTTAATGGAATGCGCAATGATTTTGACACAATCCTCATATTTAGAAATATCACCAGGACAAGCAGACACATCCAATCCTTGCGATTTCATATCCGCATAGGTTTTATCCAGCCGGCTTTTATTCCTGGCGTTTATCACCACTTTGCCCCCTCTTTTGCCAATTTCAAAGGCTAACCTGCGTCCAATGCCAATGCTGGAACCCGTAATAATTACTACTTTATTCTTCCACATCATATAATAAGCAATACCCCTTAGTTTTGAACCACTCATAACACTCTTCGATAGCAACCTCGATTGGAGTTTGAGGCATTTTCAGCTCATTTTTGGCATCTTCACTTGAAGCAAATTGGTTTTCACATGAGATGCAGGCTACCGGATAACTAATCAGCGGTTGTTTTTTTAGAAGATATCCAAATAAATTTCCCATGTACCCCAATATTTTTATAGACCAGTTTGGGATTTTGATTTGTGGCGCTGGCTGTTCAACCACAGTTGCAATCTTCTTGAAGAAGGTCCTGTATGATATATTTTCGTTTCCTGTAATGTAATATTTTCCAATATTTTGTATTTCCAAACTATTGACAATTGCTGATGATACATCTTTTACAGATACGAAATTTCGTCCTCCACCCGTATAAAACCTTAACTTGCGCTTTGCAACCGCTATAATCATTTTCCCTGAGCTGGGCGATGAATCATAAGGCCCAATCAAAAAGTGGGTAATATAGCTAAAGCTGGCAATTCCTTTGTTTTTACCGCATCCAGGATGAGATTCAACGCTTCATACTTAGAATCAATGTAATCCAGGCCAAATTTTGCTCCGGGATAAGAATTAACGTTTGAAGCACCCACTGTATTTACTGAACTAGCCGAACCAATATATATCATCCTGCTGATATTGTATTTCAAAACAAGATTGATTACGTTTTGGGTACCTTGTATGTTAACCATTCGAACATTTTCAGACCGGGCAGGCCAAATACTCGTATTTGCTGCGGCATGAACTACAGCATCGATTTGTGTCATCGCATTTTCTAAAGATTCCGGTTCCAGAATGTCTCCAAAATGTTTTTGTATCTCTAACCCATCAAGAGTTGTTGAGCGTGAAGAAGGATGTAGAAAAACACTTACATCGTATCCTCTGGTTATAAGCAATCTTACAAGATTACTTCCCAGCAAACCATCTGCACCCGTTACTAATACTCGCATATACTTAAATCCTCATATTTTGTTGCCTGAACATTTTCAGATTGCCAATAACGAACAGATAAAAGGCCCATTATTTCATATTTAATTTCTTAAAATCATTGGCATATCCTCAACAGAATTAAGTATAGAAAATTAATTCAATGAAGTGAATAATCCGGGCTAAAGGTTGATTCCAGTAGCTTTTCTGATTACTGCTAACGATCCTGAATAAACGCCTTTTTCCTGCCAACTAACAGGCTGGAATGGCGTCTATTTTTTTTAGCCGTCGTTTAATAATCCATTTTAATTTTCATATGTTTAAATTTATATCCGAATAGCTCAAGTTCATCAAGTACCGGATTATAAATTTCCGGTGAGGTTGGTATTTGAACACCTTTGATTGTTATTTTATTTTCAAGTATATGTTTAGCTGCTATGGCTGCCGGAAGCGAAACCGCTCTCGACATTGCAGAATCACCACCCGGTATTCCTTCTACCATCATTGTTGATATTCTTTTCTCATACCGGTTTTCGAATTTTGCAACAATTTCATCATGAACAATGATCATATCTTTTTCATGAGGTTCATATGACATTTTTTTAAGCATTAGGTCAACTAACAAGTCGGCATTGGTTCCTTTAATCATGGTTATTTTTTTGTCGTCTAATAAACCGAGCCATCTTAGTCGTTTGATTATATCATCATTTTCTTCCATATTCAGAAATTCGGCAATTCCTCCGGATTCATTGTCGTTTCCGGTTAAGGATGTTGTGAATTCACGGTATGTCCTATTTTTGAAATTCTGAAGTTTATCATCATCAAGCAAATTGAGCTTTTTCATATTGCGTAAAGTATTACACCACCCTATAAACCTAAGTATTCCTCTGTATAGCGAAACGTTTTCGTCAAGCTCAAAATATTCTCTGTATCTGGTACTATCACGATTGGGATAAGTCTCAAAAGTTCCGAGCCCTTCAATATCAATAAGCCAGTGATGATCAAACAGTAGTTCTGCCGGGACATCAATTCTCTTTCCCTCTTTTAAATATGCAGCAGGCGTTCTTGCCGCCATCATAACCCCTTTGGGGCTCCATGAAAATTTATATCCAAAAGGATTCCTGTTATACTCAAATGAAGGAAGCCCTGCTCCATAAGAAGTCAGGCTGACAACGCTGCCACCTTCATTCTTAATCTCGTCAATCATTCTTTTTGCACCCATGTGGTCTATTCCCGGGTCCTCGCCAATTTCATTAAGAATGATTATGTTTTGCCCCTTTGCGTCTTTATCAAGCGCCAACATCTCTGGATTGATATATGAAGTTGTCACCATGTTCTTCTTGTATTTTATACATGCTTTTGCAATAGGTATGTGCTGAGTGGGTGGAAGCATACTTATCACGATATCTACATCATCTACAAGCTTATCAAGCAAAGCGCGATCATCAGTGGTCCAACTGATGGCTTTTGCATTTGATTTGTCGTTTATTATTTTTTCTGCTTTGGAAATTGTACGGGTTGCCATTACTACATGATATTTACACTTATCAAGAAAATAGTCAGCCATTGGTTTTGTAACCATTCCAGCACCAAGAATCAATACTTTTTTCATTTTAAAAATCTTTCATTTAGTTAATAAATGACAGCTAAAACCGAATATAAGGAATTTCTTGTGTTTACACTATGTCTTTAGGAGGTAATTTCCATCGTATCAATCCTTATAGATATACAACAATTATTTATATAAATAAACACAGTTATTGATGTACTATTAGAAAGGGTTTCCTAAGGGGGAAATTTGATAATTTGTGGATAATGTTGATAACTTTACAAAAGAAAAAGTATGGTGTGAGCTTTTTATTAACTAAAAAATGACACTTGTCATAAGGCTTCCCCAAACGGTGGCACAGAATGATTAAAAGTTAAGAAAGGAAGTGAGATTCACTAAGAGTGGGGCCACTGCTGGACATTGAGCGGAATATTATGCCTGGTTGATTTTGTCCAATTTTTTTAGTAAATTAAAGTTTAATCAAAGTCCTTGTATCCTATGTTTTATGATGATAATGGTCCGATTCAGCAATTTTCATGGGGAAAATTTGTTATATCGGGTAAGGAGCATTCGAAGTCATACAGTATGAAGATTGGGGTTGGTAAAGACATCAGGCTTATTGGAACCGAAGTGAGTAAATGGAAGGAACGAAAAGGACATCAACTTACGGCTGAAATGATAACCGGAGTTTTAGGGAAGGGCATTCAGACATTAATTATTGGTATTGGTGCCACCGGTGCTGTGGAGTGTCCACAATCAGTTCAAGAATATATCAAATCGAATGGCATTCCGAAGCTAATCCTGTTAAAAACTCCGGATGCTTGTAATATGTATAATAAGATGTACCGTTCCGGACATCAAGTTGCTTTGCTCGCACATGGTACTTGTTAAGGTCTGTCTTTTTTTACATGTGCGATAACGGTTGGAATAAACGCCTGTCTTCCTGCCCGACAGACAGGCGGGAATGAAGTTTATTTTTTGTTATAAGACCTTTCTCTTTCCCGGAACAGATTCGTTATTACATATTTCCTATTAATGGATCATTTATCAAATAACACGTTCATTACCTCCATCGATTGGAATTTGAGCTCCTGTAATCTTTGAAAAAGCAGGTCCTAACATTATTACAACCATTTCTGCCACATCTTTTGAGGTTACTTCAACCTTTAAAATATTATTGGTTTTATATTCTTCAACAGTTAATCCATAGTGACCGGCGCGGGCTTCTAATATTTCTTCTGTCCAGATACCGGTGTCGTAAACAGCGTTGGGATGCAGTATATTTACCCTAATGCCTTTTTCGCCAAGTTCCAGGGCCGCAATCCGTCCAAGCTGGGTAAGTCCGGCCTTTGCCACGGAATATGCAGATGCCCCTGGTCCTGGTGCCGGAACATTTTTGGATCCGATTATCACGATTGCCGGATCCATTCCCAGAGAGAGGTATGGCAAGCATAATTTGAGTAATTTCTGGTGGCTGGTAACATTAATATCCATACTCTTACTCCAGGTCTCATCGTCCATTTCTGCAATGGAGAAGCTTTTAGGAAAAATACCTGCATTGGTAATAAGCATGTCCAATCCTCCAAAATGAGCAATGGTATTCCTGATCGAACTTTTTAATTGTGCTACATCAGTTACATCGCACTCAATGCTCAAGACTTCAATTTGATTAAAGCAGGTATTGATGGATGGATTAATATCAAGGGCTGCCACTACAGCTCCTTCATCTACCAGTCTTTCGACACATGCTTTTCCAATACCGCTGGCTGAACCGGTAACTAATGCAATCTTTCCCTGCATGGGTTTTGGTGTACTGTCTTTTTTTAGTTTTTCCTGCTCAAGACCCCAGTATTCCATTTCAAACAAATCACTTTTGGAAAGTGGATGCCATCCGTCAAGCTGTTCTGCCTGAAAAATAGCTTTCATGGTGTGTCTGCAGATGTCCCGGATGATGTTACTGTTTTTCACACTTGTCCCAAACCATAACGTGCCATGGCCAGGCCAGACAGCCCACCTCGGCGCCGGATCTAATGATATCAGGTCTCCGTTGTTAAATTCATTAAAGTAATTCTTATACGCTTTTGCATAATTGCATACGTCTTCTTCGTGATCGTCAGATAAAATAACGGGAGTTTGTTTTGTCCTTATGATGTGGTCGGGAGTCAAGGGGCCTTTGTTAGCAATCTTGTCCAGATCAGGCAGGTTGCTGAATGCCGTACATGTCTCTGAATTATCGGAGTGAGCAAGTATTGGTTTTTCCCAAATTCTGGAAACACTACGTCTTAGTTGGGCAATCTTTAATGTATCAATCTCACCTCTACCGGATCCTTCAAGCTTAACCGCAACTTGATCTTTTAGATAGTTTTCGGCTTTGGTGACAATTTTAATCATTTTTTCATAGCTCACCATTGCGTCATCATGAAAGGTAAATACCCCATGATTGAGCAAAATCATACCTTCAATATTATTCCAATCCAGGTCTCTGGTTAACGTATAAATCTCTTTAGCCAGTAAAAATCCGGGCATAACATAGGGTACTATAAGCATATTGTCTCCATAAAGCTCTTGTATTCTTCCGTTGCCGGTAGCGGTATTGCTAATGGTTACCACGGCATCAGCGTGCGTGTGATCAACAAACGTGTAAGGGATGATAGCATGCAAAATTGCTTCTACGGAAGGGTTTGGGGTAGTCGGATCAGTCATGGCCATCCGCTGATATTTAACCATTTCAACATCGGTAATATGGTCAAGTTCAGCCATTCGCTGCAAGGTCTTAAGCTTCACTGGCGCAAAACCGGCTTCTTCAATGGTCGCTAAGTCCCATCCACTCCCTTTTATGTAAATGATCTCTTCCTCTTCGCCAAATACGTTTCGCTCTTTGGTTTTAACAGAAGTATTTCCTCCTCCATGCAGCACCAGATCTTCCTCCTGTCCAAGTAACCGGGAAGAATAAACCCTCAACTTCAAAAGATCGTTGCCTGATTTCTTTGCTTCTGCTTTATTCCACAAACTTTTCATACACTAGTATGTTTTATCTGATTATCATTTATTGTCGTTCGGGGAAAAATTAATTTCAACCGAAAAGGTCTTATTTATCCATTTTGTCGTATTTTCCTCTCTTTCTGAAAATCCACCTTCTCAAATTTGTTACGCAACAAAATCATACCTCCTCTTTTTGATTTTCAATTCTTTACCCACCCCTAAATCCCCTCCGTCGGAGGGGACTTACTTACGTTTAACATCAGTATGTCTAAATCTGTATTTTTCTTCGCTATTGAACCTATCCATTTAGTTAATTAGGTTGTGTCTTTAAATTATCAAATTATTCAAATATATCTCCATTTAAATCCGTGTTGAATAATTATACGATGGAATAATTAGAACTATTTAAGTGGTTATTTTTATATTTTTTTATGCTCCGGGAAAAGTTGTAAAATACTCTGTTCATTCGCATCACAAATTCCCCTTTCAGTGATAAGGCCTGTAACAAGTCGCGAAGGGGTTACATCAAACGCATAGTTGGCTGCCGGGCTTTCTTGTGGAGTCAATAATACTTCTATTATTTTTCCTTCATAAAGTCCCTGGATATATCGAACCTCATTTTCATTGCGCTGTTCAATTGGAATTTCAGTACAACCATCTCTTATTTTCCAATCAAAGGTTGATGAGGGCATGGCAACATAAAACGGAACGTTGTTGTCATGTGCAGCTAAAGCCTTGAGATATGTCCCGATTTTATTTGCAACATCGCCGGTGTATGTGACGCGATCAGCGCCTGTGATAACCATATCTACCTGTCCGTGTTGCATCAGATGTCCTCCTACGTTGTCTGCTATAACTGTATGAGGCACTCCATGCTCATTCAATTCCCAGGCCGTCAGTCTAGCTCCCTGATTCCTTGGCCGGGTTTCATCTACCCAGACGTGAACATCTATTCCCTGGTCATGCGCTGCGTAAATGGGCGATGTTGCACTGCCATAATCAACAAATGCAAGCCATCCGGCATTACAATGTGTCAGAATATTAACCCGGTCCCCTTTCTTTTTGAATTGAATTTCTTTGATAAGCTTAAGGCCGGCTTCCCCGATTTTTCTACAATATTCTGCATCCTCATCGGCAATATCCACAGCCGTGCGCCAGGCAATATTGACTTTTTCCTGGCTACTGCTTCCTTTTTGAATAGCCGTCAATTGCCTGTTTACAGCCCACGCAAGGTTTACAGCCGTGGGCCTGGTAGCTGTCAGATGTTTGGCGGCAAGTTCTAAATGTGCATCAAAAGAAGGACTCTTTAATGCCTCTAGTGTTGCCAGATACATTCCATAACCGGCTGTAGCTCCAATTAAACCAGCACCTCTGACATGCATGTCTCTGATTGCCTCAGCCACCTGGTCAACAGTCGTCAAATCTTCAATTATGAACTCATGTGGCAGACTACGCTGATCAATAATTTGAATGGTTTTATTATCTCCTTCCTTGGTCCATATGGTGCGATAATATTCTCCTTTTACCTTCATTTTTTACTAATGCTTTATGGTGAATCAAAGATAATACGCTTGCCAGGTTATTCACGTAATTGAAATGTTATTACGGAGGGGCTGCGACCGGGGGGTACGCCTGCGTTTGTGGCCCCGGTACTAAAACTACGAATTGAAACACTTTTGATCAAATACAGGTCCATCTCAGGCATGGCGCATGCTCAAGGTTAAGCAACGTGGGCTCAAATATCATTTAAGTCTTCGCCTGGGAGATTTTCTGGTATCGAAAACTTGGATTATTTTGATCTCTTTTTTATCCACAACATAGAATATTCTAAGCTGTTTGACAATAAGTACCCCTCTTATATTCCGATGTGGTACTTCCATTGTACCAAGTTCAGGATACACTTTGATCAAATTAAGGACTCTATTTACTTTTTGTACAAGGTCTTCGGCTGATTTTTCGCCCCATTCTACTTCAAGATATTCAACTATCTTGTCAAACTTAGCTTCAGCTTTTTTGTACCATCGAATTTTCAGAGCCATTTCTTATACTTCTTCATCACCTCATCATTGTCAATCAAGGTGGACTCATCGTGAGATTTCTTTTCTGAAGCAAGTAATTCTCTTTTTTGCTCTTCTGAAAGTGAATTGAATAATTTACCTTCTTTTGATTCTTTCTTTTGCATTAATAAGTCATGGATAGCAGATAAAAGCTCTTCGTTTTCGATTCTTTCAATGAGTTGATGAAGATTACTACGTAATTCCCTGACCGTCATATGATTCTCTTTTCAACAAATATACATTTTTTTACACTTTGCGATATGATGCCCATGTGGCCTGAATTGTGATATACGTAACTAAATGTACCAATATCCCCTGTAAACACAAGGGATAAATGCAGGTTTGACCTGCCTCAGGTTGCACCATAACAGACCCTGTTGTTTGCTCAGTTTATAGTTATATTTATTCATTATATTCACTTTCAGTTGCGCACCGCCATCCAAATGGCTTTTCCTGGGTCTCGTGCATCCGTACTTTTTTACCTTGTCCTATAATTTTTTTTCTTTAATCCATCGGGTAATCTCCCTTTCCAATGTCACAGGCTCGAAATCAAATAAATCTCTCAAATTTTTATGATCTTCCGTAACATTATCAGCCAAATCAGGAGGGGGAATATTTAACATTTTTAAACTTTTGTATAAAAATCTTAAAAATGGGGTAAATGGGAAAAGTAAAAAATATACCTAACAGCAAATCGTAACTTGCCTTGTAGACAGGTAGTTCACTATATTGTGCCAATTTGTAATATTTTTTGACCGCTTCGCGATTATAAACAAATAAATCAAATAATCGAATAAATCAAGTTAATCCCGGACGCAACGACAGGAGAGGGCACGGACCTTGGCATAGACGTCGCGGTTCATTTCTGAATTATCGTAATTTAGTACGCGAAACCACGCGAGACGTTCACTTTCCTCAGTAGAAGACCAGAATAAACCGTACTCATCAAGGTAGAGAAACTTACTAAAGCTGCCGCGTATGCCTGCAGGTAAACCTGTAAAATTACTGCTATTAGTACTATTACCACCATCTTTCCAACCACTTGTGCTTTTTAGTGCCGCTCCCGCCTTATCTTTTCCTCCAAAACGATTTACCAAAATTTCCCACTCCTTATCAGAGGGTAAATGCCAGCCTGCCGGGCAGGCTTTCATGGCGGCCTTCCAGGTGTAGAGACGGTCACCTTTTTCATTGACATAGGAGCCTGGTATTACATAACCCAGGTTTTCGGCCATCCATACCTGGTTACCAATTCGAACCGACTTGTAGGTCATATTTTCACGGCTATCGATAAATGTTGCAACAACCGCTGAGGTATGGTCTTCTTTTTTTTTCTTAAAAATAAGCATTGTTGCGCGATCCTTGTACACTGTAATCTCATGAGTCTGAGTCTCGTTTCCCACTATCTTTACGGTATGAGTGCCAACCCTTACTTCATTAATAGGTGTTTTGCTGTTGGAGCTAATATTGCCCATAAGTTTTCCGTCAAGGTATAAAGCACCGCTTATTTCGGTAGTCAGCTCTATGCTACCATAGGTGATGATGGTTTCAGAACGGCCTAAACTTGGGTTTTTGGAAACCACTTCATTGGTACGTTGCCCTGATGCAGTCTGCGTAAAATAGAAGTTACCCGTGAGCATGTTCCACTCCTGAGGTACCTGTTGCTTATTGCTCGCCTTCAGTACACTCACCCTTGTGTTTTGGAAAACATCAGTAATGTTCTGGGGAATCCGCATTTGCTCCACCAGGTGTTGGGTAAAAAGACCATTACTTCCTGTTCCGTCACTGGCGGTTTCCCCCTCGCGAGTGGCGAAAGCTATAATAGTGCCTGCCCCCTGGTCTTCAATCGCATTAAAACCTTGTCCGCCGCCGCGCATCCAGGCACGGTAGGGATTATTGCGGCAGGCATCAAGTATCATTATATTCAACTTATCATCGTTGAAGGCAAAGTATCTGTTGACCGAGCTGACTTTAAAGGCCTCAAACTCTACACTCAGCTTATCTTCGAGCCGGGCATCCACGGGTATAAGGTAGTTTTGCCCATCTACCTGCATGCCGTGCCCGGCATAGAAAAACAGGGCCACGCCATAATCGTCCAAACGAGTTACAAATCCCTTAAAGGCGCTTTGCATGTCCTTCAGCCCCGCATCCGTCTCTTTGATGACGTCAAAGCCCAGATCCTCCAGTGTGCGGGCCATTAAATCAGCATCATTCACCGGGTTTTTCAGCGCCCCACCATGCTGATAGGCCGCATTACCTATTACCAATGCCAAACGTTTTTGATGCTCCTGGGCAAATAATTGCATGGCAGGGCAAAGTAAAAAAAGCAGGACGACCAGAGGCTTTATTAGTAAGGGTTTCATAATTTCTTAATAAAATTATTGCTTTATGGACTCTATACCAAAAATTTATGTGGCTAAAGCCAAATTTGATATTGTTTTTCTGATCCTTATCCGTCAGCTAAAGCAGACGGAAATAGGGAATAGGAATAGAGCTGGCTACACCTTCTAAAGTCGATGGGAATACTTACTTCTAAAGGCCACGAAAATAAGATTAATCGCATTCAATTGGTTAGTCCTTTACTATCGATACCGGGAAATCCTGACCTTTTGAGAAGGTGTAAGGATATTGCACCTGGCCTTTAAACTTTTGCGAATATTCCGGCACCAGTTTTTCAATATAACTCTTTAATTCATAGATAGAAACCATACCATCTTTAGGAGCACCATCGGCCCGGCCCTCCAAGGCCTCCAATAACACATAGGTGAAAACACCATGGCCAATTTCGGCATATTCAGTGGCAAACTGCTCGCTGCCGGCTGCTGACAATACATGAATACCCGCACTTCTCGAAAGTTGTGCCATGGCCTTTTCTTCCTTTGCCCCCCGCTGCGCCAGTAACTCGACTGATCCCCCGGATTGGCAGGCATCAATGATCAGCAATTGTTTGAGGGCTTGAATTTTCATGAGTTTTTGCTGAAGATAGGTAGCAGATATACCATCTTTTCTTAGCTTCTCAGCACTATAAAGCCGGGTGTTTTCAGTAGGCACAAAGTAAAATTCATTGTCCACCATGGTTCCATGGCCCGCATAATACAAGTAAAACACATCATTTGTCTTTATTTTTTGCGCGAGGATATCCAGTACACCTAAAATATTAGCTTTGGTAGCATCCTTATCATAGATTTCATGTACTTCTATCCTGCTAAAGAGAAGTTCACTTGCTGATTTTATCAGCGATGCAAATGCAGCAGCATCATCATAGGCATAGTTCAGGTTCAATGCCGGATTTTTGTACTCATTTATGCCAATTACCAGCACATAACATACCGATTCGTCCTCATCTGATTCATAGTTTACGAGCACTTGTGAAGACCTGGATTCGATATGCTCTTTATTCGCAGCACTCACATTGATAGTGTTTAATCCCGGCACCAGTTGCAGGTTAAACTTTTGATATATAGACTTCCCTTTTTGTAGCCTGGCATAAAATGTTTCCTCTTTCCTTTCAACCACTTTGCCATTGTGCACCAGAGAAACGGATTGCACGCCGCCGCCTTCATTCGTGATCCTGGCCAATACCGTAATCGTAGATTTATGAACAACATCTCCCTGCTTAGGTGTGGTTATCTCTACTTCAGGAGGTGGAAACTGATTGAGTTTTTGCAACAAACCTTGTTTTTGATCTGCTTTCATTCCCAGTTCAAAAGCCTTTTTTATCGCATCCGGATTATAATATTTATCAAAAAACCGGTCTAACGCATAACTTTCAAGCTCCTTGACAAAAAATACCTGTTTTTGCGCATCTCCGGTGCCATTAAAATATCCCTGAGGGGTGGTCACCAGCCAATCTTTACTACCAATACTAAAATGCGTCATCACTTCCCGTCCGGTTTCAATATCCCATATTTTGGTTATGCCATCAATGGTTGAAGAAATGAGATATTTCTCATCAGGCGAAAATTCGACTGATGTAACAATACTCTTATGGCCGGTTAATGTTTTCAAAATTTTTCCCGTTGCCACATTCCAAAGAATAACCTTTCGGTCGGTGCCACCACTGGCCATCTTCGTTCCTGAAGCGTTGAGGGCAACGGCATGTACGGGATCAGTATGGCCTATAAACTT
Source organism: Bacteroidota bacterium (assembly GCA_022567155.1). Lineage (GTDB taxonomy): Bacteria > Bacteroidota > Bacteroidia > Cytophagales > Cyclobacteriaceae > SZUA-230. The sequence continues at coordinate 6,272 of JADFHN010000039.1, read as the reverse complement.
TCTTATTTGCATGCCACTGGTTATGTCCCATAACCGTAATGTCTTATCCCATCCTGTAGAAACCATTTGGTAACCGTTACCGAGAAATTCAAAATCAGTGGTGGTTGTCGTATGCCCGATAAACTCCATAAACTCACGGCCGGTATCAATTTCAAACATTTTCAAAGGCCCATGCGTGTAAGCCACCATCAGGTAAAGATCATTGGGTGAAAATTTAACGGTATAGCCAACTTCTATTACGTTCGGATCTTTAGAAAGGACAATGGTTTGCAATAGATCACCATTGGCTATATCCCATATTTTTATGGTACCATCGTTGCTGCTGGTTAGGATTTTTGTTTGGTCGTGACTAAAATCGACATGAAAAATGAAACTTCTATGGCCGGAGAATGTTCTTACTTCCTTTCCTGATGCAACATCCCAGAGTTTGGCTGTTCTGTCGGCACTGCCGGTGAGCAGATACCTGCCATTGGGTGACAATTTAAAAGTGATTACACCTTTGGTATGGCCAAAATAAGTTTGTACTATTTTGCCTGTAGCCAGTTCCCATTTGCGGGCTTCATATCCAACCTTTGCCCTAAAACCATATTTAGCATCGGGTGAGATTTGCACCTCATTTTTAAGCGCTATTAAACCCCAAACAAACCTGGTCCAAAATGAATTCGGGTCGTAGTTCAAGCCATCATCCGATGGAATGCTTAGATAACCATAAAATACGGATACCCTATCACCTGTGGCAGCATCCCAAATGGTGATCAGGTTGCTGTTATCCCCAGTAGCCAGCCACTTGCCATCAGGCGAGAATGCGGCATCGTTAAACTGATCGGTTGACCGCTCCGGCACATGGTTAAGCAGGTTAAGGCCATATTTTGGGTTTTGGGGAGGCAGATTTTTATTGAGTTTGTAAAGCTGCTTTTGGCTCTTTACATCCCAGATCACAGCCGAATCTTCATCAATAACAATCATCCTGGATTTATCCGGACTTAATTTTAAAGCATGTAATCTTTCAGGCGATTCTTCAACAAATTCGATTTGCAAATCAGTTGTTAGCGCTCGAATAGCCAACGGGCTCTTCCTGCTACCTTTGATAATCCGATCATTGGTTAGAAAAGCTACTTTTGTATCGCAACCTCCACACATTCCCTGTAGTTCAGACACAGTTTTCAACAGGTCTCCAGTGGCCAAATCGTATATTTTAGCTGTCCGGTTATCCTCTCCAACAGCCAGTTTTTTATCATCATCGCTAAATACCACGTGTGCCCCATATTGACCTACATTGGCTTTCCAGCTAAATAATATTGAATCTGACTCCAGATCAATAACCCTGACGACCCTTGCCGTAGTACCTATAGCCAGAAGCTTGTTATCGTTTGAAAGGTCAATAGAAATGATGTTTTCATCGGGATAATGAAAATCTTTGAGGATCTTTCCGGTACTGATATCCCAAAAATAAACGTGCCGGTCTCTGCTTGCTGATACCAGTTTTTGCCCGTCTGAAGTAAACAATACCTGATTCACATTCGATTGATGACCATTCAGGGTTTTCAATTCGCGACCACTGCCAAACTCCCATATTTTGATGGTCTTATCTTCACTGCCCGAAGCCAGGAACTTACCATCCGGACTAAAACATACACTGCGCACGGCAAGGGAATGGCCTCGCTGGACAACGGTTTCAAGCTGCCCTTGTGCATTAACATGTCTGAAAAGCACAATTAGGAATAATACAACCGATATTTTTAGCGTAATGCGCACAACTCTTATCAAAAATGGTGAATAAAGTTAGTTATGTCTTTGCTAATATCAACAATTAGTTAACCCTTATGTAGATAATTCTAATGGTTTAAGTCTGCAATGCAGGGAATCACTAAACCCTGATTCCCATCTGCACATCGCCAATGGTAAACGATCGTGGCGATTGTGTCCGGTTCGCCAAACGGAACAGGAAGGCGAAGATGAAGGGCGGAATCGTCCGGCCAGGACTAAAGTTAGTAAAAAGGCTTGACTTGTCAAGCCGCTACCGGCCACAACGGCGTATGCCTTGTGTTTGCAGAAGGCTAATTAAATTCTGTTAATCTAATAATTTTACTTTGTAAAATTTCTCAATTTCCAGGGCAAGGTCGTAACCGGTTAAAGCGCCATTAATAATTTTCCTATTGCTGCCATGTTTTAATTCATAGCCGCACCCGGTAATGTTCGTATAGATTACCTGGATTTTCAGTTCTTCCAATTTCTGCTCATGTGGTTCTATGGATCGTAAAAGGTCTCCATGAGTCTCGGTACCACAAGCTTCGTTCACCCGAATTACTTTCAGATTTTGAGCTACAATGACGCTGTCATAGGCTTCCTTTGCTTTTATTGAAACTTTCAATACCATTTTCTGAGCATGTTTTGCAGCTAACTCAATTTGTGAATTCATACTGTCAATTTGACTTTTTAACAAGGCTTTTTCTTTTTCCAATTGCCTGACACGTGGATTGTTACAACTGATAAGAATTGCAGGAAATAAGAGAAACAGGTATTTCATTTTTGTTTGGTTTTATAAGATTGGTTAAGTAACACGCTGTGTGGACCGGATGGAAGGCATGGACACTTTTGCTATTATCTACTGGTCTTAACTCCATAGATTTCAGCTAAATCCAAGTCCAACATTACTTTCTACCCTTGTTTACATAAGATAAACAAGCCGGATAGATTGTTCGCACCTAATGTTTACTCCACGCCTTTCAATGCATAAATCTGTAACTGTTCTTGAATTCCTTTTAGTGAGGGAGTTCCGCGATCCGTAAACTCCAGCCCTGAACCGGCGAGCAAGTGCTTCACAGTCTGAGTAATCAATATTTCACCCGGCCGTGCTTCATTCCGGACTCGTGATGCAGTATGTACCGCGATTCCACCAATATCATCGACTCCAATCATCTCACATTCCCCAGTGTGAATGCCGGCGGTGATCCGAATATTTAGCGTTTTCACGGAGTCTCTTATGGCGTCGGCACAACGAACTGCCCTGCTGGGACCGTCGAAAGTAGCAAGAAAGCCGTCACCGGTGTTTTTAATTTCCTTGCCGCGAAAACGATTGAGTTCAGCTCGTACTAATTGATTATGGTTTTCCAGGATCTCCATCCACCTTTTATCTCCTTTTTCAGTCAGATGCTCCGTGGAACCGACAATATCGGTAAAAAGAATTGTGGAAAGGACGCGATCATGCTCTTCGGCAGGTCTCGTACCGGTAAGAAACTCTTCAATCTCGGCAATTATGTCATTTGTTTCTCCCGCCCAGAATAGATGATCCGCACCGGGAAATTCTATAAACTTTGACCCTTGAATTCGGTCTGCCAAATACTTACCTTCTTCCACCCTTACATCGATGTCACCTGTTCGATATAGAAGTAGAGTTGGTACGTGTATTGAATCCAGTATGTTGCTAATTTCAGCTTCGGTATTCATACGTGCAAGGGCGAGGGCGGCACCGGGACTTGCTCCTGCCCGAAAATAACTTGCCAACCAGTCCATAAATTCCTTGTCATCCGCTAAAGTTGGTGCCAGCGATCCAAGATCCATTTCACCACCTCCCCAGTCATTCTCAATCGTGTCATAAAACACCTGCCGCTCTTCATCCGTTGGTGCCCAGGGATAATCCTCAGAATGTTTTCGTTTTGCGTATCCTCCAAATATGATAAGTGCCAGGGTACGCTGCGGATATGTTGCTGCAAACAGGGCACTCATTGATCCACCTTCGGAATGACCGAACAGAGCTGCACGTTCTGAACCAACTGCATCCATAACCGCCCGGACGTCATGCATTCGTTCCTCGAGTGTAGAAAGTTCGGTTACTCTATCAGAAAGCCCGGTACCTCGTTTATCAAACAAAATGAGTCTTGAAAACTTCGTCAGCCTGATAAAGAATCTTGCCAATCTTGGATTCTCCCACATCATGTCAATGTTCGAAACCCAGCCCGGTACATACACGATGTCAATCGGACCGTCTCCTACCACCTGGTAGGCAATATTGATCTCATCGCTTTTGGCATATTTAGTTTTAGGTTTCATTGGAAAAATTAAAATAATTTGCCCGGAACAAAAATAAACCTATAACAAACGTTATGTTGACTATTCCAATTCCAAAGGAGCAATAAATAATCAAGAATTTCCAAATGTCACGAAAGGTATCTTAAATGTTTGGCCCGGAGAACGTTATAAATCTTGTGGGGATGGTTGGAATGGCGTTGATTTGTTGTTATATGCCGGTTAATATTCTCCAATTCGTATGCTTGATTTTAAGACAGTACCTGAGGAGGGAGAATCGCCATTTTATCAGCAACAGAAAGCCAGGCTTTAATGCGTTATACAACAAGTACTATTGCTAAGCGCGGGCTATTCGTCGTCCTTCTTTCTAATTTTAGGGAGTGCACGGTAGATGCCTTTATCGAACTTTACGACGTTATTTGCAGGAACATTGATATAGCCAAACCAAATATCATCTCTTATTCTGATCTCTTTCCAGGCTCGATTATTTTTAAATGATTGAAATATAAAGATAGAATCATCTCTCATTAAAAAATTGCCTTTACTCAAGGCCACTTCAACATCAACATAGTTAGGAGAATCAGTCAATTTGCCCTGGGAGATATAAAGAAGTGAGGAATCAGGAAACAGGAATGCCTTGGAATTTGCGGATTGATCTGAAATAAGAGGAGACAGATCGTATTCATTGGGAATTCTGAAAATGAAACGTTGCTGCTTGCCATCGATGAGTGCCATGTAAGTGTATGTTGTATTCCGGACCTTGCAACTCCCGAAAGCAATTATTAATAGAATGAAGCCAGCTATACTTTTTACCATTTTGAAGTTAATAGTTGGAGCCTAACGGCTCTGAATATAGACGTTTTCAATGTGCACGTTCATTTTATCTTTTGTTGTGAAGCGATTATTTTACTTCGAATGTTAATGTTGCCCAGTTTGAAACGTAATCGATATTTTCCTCTTCACTTTCGACCATATCAATTGTAGCAACATACCACATTCCGGCTTGATCTAATTCAATTACGAATGTGCCATTCTCATCTGTTCTCATCGAATGTTCAACAGTAGAATTAATATTTCTATTGTCAGACCGGCAACTGTAGTGAACCATTTGATTTGCCAATGGCTTACCTTCCTTCAATAACCTGAAAGACAATTTATCTCCTTTGCTTAGAACATAGGGGTTGTTATTGGGAACAAATTCGATTGGATAACCTAATACAGTATTAAAATGATCGGTCTTTTTACCAGAAACCTGAAGTAACGCCTTAACATGTTTAGCATATTTTTCCCTGGCTGATACATTTGTTATTCCTTTCTTTTTACGGTCGGCAATTACATCCATGAGTTCCTCGTGGTTCAGATATTCATTAAAGTCGTCTGCACTCAGTTCTATCATTCTTGGTAAAGTTGAAACACCAGCAACATAGGTGCCTTCCATTCCCGTTCTAAACTTTAGATAGGTTACGCTATCCTTATCGTAATAGTCTTGTTCATCAGGAATAAATTCGTATTCAGGACCAATGATTTTAGCGTTTATTATTCTGTCTCTGGTAATTATACTCTCACTTCGATCAAAAGTTCCATTGAAGAGGAATAGCTCACTTTCCTCGTTGACTTCCAGAAAGTAAGATTCAGATTTAAGAAAAAGTTCGTGCGATGAAAGTAAAACAACGCATGCCAGGGAAATAAGTATTCTTTTCACAAAAATTTGTACCTCTTGGTTTTATGCTCCACAACGGTTGTGTATAAAAAACGAGCCGTCTTTAACCATTTTCAATCATAATAATAACAATTCCGTAATATACCGCAAACGGTATCAGTCTACCAATTTACGGGCACGTTTTTATACTATGTCGTTGGTAGATTTTATTTCTTATATCATACTAATTCTCTGAATACTACTATTCATATACCATACTTTTTATTGCATTTCTGAATAATTTGCAAGTTAGGTTTCATTTGAACGGTTTATGTTGGAATATAATATCTATGTTCAATAGGATTAGGAATATTTTCAGGATCCTAATCAAGCATATCACGTAGATCTATTTCAATGCCAAGAGGTATCGTGTTGATAGGCACAAAATATACTGCGGACAACCAGTTATTCTAAAAATTCATTTCATAACCCAACGAAATGAAATTCCAAATAGAAGTGACTCAGCCACGTCATATAATCCAATAGGGTTACCCATTTAGGTATCAAAACATTGGTATACAATAAATTACAAATCATCCAGGCTATA
>JADFHN010000038.1 GCA_022567155.1 Bacteroidota bacterium | reverse complement strand
ATCAAGCATAAAATCGAAGAAAGGAAAAGCCGTTATGATTTCCGGTATAAGGACAAAGATGGATTCAATGTGACGATCGAAGGATTATCGAGGTCATTTGATCCCGAATTCTGGAATTATGCCCGGCTTATCTCTGGTATATTACGTCATGGTATGCCTCTGAAATATGTGATTAACATTGTCTCCAACCTGTATCTTAACGAAGATTCGCTGAATACCTGGAAAAACGGGGTTGTCCGGGCATTGTCAAAACTCATTCCCGATGGCGCAAAGCCGCTGGATAATATCTGTAAATCCTGCGGGGCCGCCTGCCTGGTTTACGAAGAAGGTTGTCTTAACTGTAAGAGTTGCGGGTATTCGCAGTGTGGTTAGAAGAGAGTAAGACTTCACCTAAGGCTTACCGGAAAAGGCTGGAAGGAGGATGTTAATTATTCGATGAATTCACGCAGGTAGAAATCCATTTTGCGTTTTCTGTTATTATTTTCATCCCCATTCACAGTTTACCGGTACGACACGATAGATTTGCCCATTTCAATGTCTTTGATCAGGTCACCCAGCGTCTTTTCAGAAAGCAGTTGTTTTATTTTTTCTTTAATTTGTTTGTAGTCAAAATGAATCGGACAGGGATTGGTGTCTGAGCACTCTTTGAGGCCTATCCCGCACCGGTCAAATATGCCATGACCATCAATGATTTCTACCACCTCAATCAGACGGATGTTATTCGAACTTTTCTTTAATGCAAATCCTCCATTTGGTCCTTTTGTTGAAATAAGAATATTATTTCTTACCAGTATTTGAAGTATTTTGCTGAGAAAATGATTCGGGATTTCCTGGTGGTCAGCGATTACTTTCAAGCCAACACAGGCCCCGCTCTGGCTATGCAATGCAATATAGATAACCGACTGAAATGCATACTGGCATGATTTTGAAAACATAGTGTTTCTGTTTGAGCTAACATCAAAATTAACTACCTGACAGCGAAATCACAGTATGTAACAACACATTTGTACCGGCTACACAATCATCAGGACTGGAATACTCCTTTACGCTATGGCTGATCCCGTTTTCACTCGGAATGAAAATCATCGCTGCCGGACACACGCCTGCCATCAACTGGGCATCGTGCCCTGCTCCGCTTACCATTCTTTTGGTCGTATAACCAAGTGAACGGGCGCTATTTGCAACAGATGCAACTACCCGCCTTTCAAATTTAACCGGGTCAACTTGTGTTAACGTGCTGATCTCAATTTCACAGTTTTCACCGTACGTACATTCGTACGCAAATTTTTCTAAAGCGGTTTCAGCTTTTTCAAGGATATGCTTATCCGGACAACGTATGTCAGTGGCAATCCTTGCATTGCCTGCGATAACATTGATCAGGTTGGGTTCAAGTTCGATCAACCCGGCTGTGGTGCGTAATCCGGGGTATTCTCCTGCAAGCTGCCGGCAATAGGTTGCAATTTGTGAGACCACATAACCAGCGTCTTTTCTTAATTCCATAGGGGTGGTGCCAGCATGGTTCACTTCGCCGGTAATCACAAACCGGGTCCAGCAAATTCCCTGAACAGACTCCACAACACCAATGGTGATTTGCTCTTTTTCCAGCACAGGCCCCTGCTCGATGTGAAGTTCAACAAAGGCAGCAGGCCTGAATGAGGCAGGATCTGTATTACCAAGATAACCGAGCCGTTCCAGTTCTTCTTTCAGGATGATGTCGCTTTTTTTCAAATCAGTTGCATTCCAGGCTTTTTCGATGCTTATTTCGGCCGTAACCACCATACTTCCCATCATATCCGGGGCAAAGCGAGCGCCCTCTTCATTAGTAAAGTTGACCATACAAAGCGGTGAATTTGTGACCAAATTCAAGTCATTTAAGGTTTCCATTACTTCCAATGCAGCTATTACGCCAAGGCTTCCGTCAAATCTGCCACCGAACCCTACCGTATCGAGGTGCGAACCAAACGCAACAGGCGCATCGTCTGTTTCTCCTTTGCGGCGTCCGTACATATTTCCAATTTTATCAATATCCAAATCAAGGCCGGCCTCTAGCATCCATGTTTTCAGCAAATCACGGGCTTCTTTATCTTCTTTTGTAAGCGATAACCTATGCACTCCATTCCCATTCACCATACCAATTTCCGCCATCCGTTCCATCCGGTTTAGCAACCTGCTTTCATTAATATGTATCGTATTCATTATATTCAGGTTAATACAAAATCATACTTTCTTACTATCAACACGGAATTTACAATCAGGCTTTGAATCTTTCTCAACACAAAGGTTTTTTTTTATCGGAAATAAAGGGGTAATTTTAGTGTTAAAATAAACCAGAGGTTACTAAATATTCATCTGCAAATGAAAAAGTTTCTGATAATAATTGCTACAATTTTGGGTTTCATTGTGCTTGTGCTCGCCGTAATTCCTGTTTTTTTTAAAGATGATATAAAAGCGAAAATTGACGAAGAACTAAGTAAAACACTCGACGCTACGGTGGTATTTGACGCAGATAATTTTCACATTACGTTTTTCAGGAATTTCCCCAATATAACCATTGGTCTGGAGGATTTTGGAATTATAAATCATGCACCCTTTGAGGGTGAAGTGCTCTTCGCTGTAAAAAATCTGGGTATTGAAATAAATGTAAAACGAATCCTGATTGATGGAGAAATAAGCATAGAAGGCATTTATCTGGAAGAGCCTATCATTAACCTGCTGGTTGAAAAGGACGGTAAGGCGAATTGGGACATTTACATTGACTACGGAGAAGAAGCTCCGGAAGAAGAAGCTACCGGCGAAGAAGAGATGTCGTTTGGGATAGAACGCTGGGAAATCATTAACGGAAATTTTGTTTACAGTGACGCATCCATACCTTTTACCATGGAAATGCGGGGCATGAATCATACCGGTAGCGGTGATTTTACCCTTACCGTATTTGATTTGGATACCCACACAACCATCGATACCCTTAATGTGGAGTTTGACGGTACTTCTTATCTGAAAAACAAAAAGGTTTCGCTGGATGCCGTGTTGAACATGGACCTGGATGCCTTCAAATTTACCTTCAAGGAGAATGAAGCCCGGATTAATGACTTTAAACTTGGTTTCGACGGCTGGTTTGCCATGCCGGACGAAGGTTTCGACATGGATATTTCGTTTGAAGCAAAAGACAATTCATTTAAAAGCCTGCTCTCACTTATACCGGGTGTGTATATGGAAGAATTTGAAGACCTGAAAACATCAGGCAGCCTTTCGTTTGGAGGAAAACTGAAAGGGACTTATAACGAAGAACAAATGCCAGCATTCACCATAAACCTTAATGTGAGAGACGGTATGTTTCAATATCCTGACCTTCCTACTGCAATCAGTAACGTGAATATGGATATGCTGATAGACAACAGGGATGGCAATATTGACAACACCCTTATCGATATCAGCAAATTTCATATTGAATTTGGTAACAATCCTTTTGATGCTACGCTTAAAATTGCAAACCTGGTGAATTATCCGGTCGAATTGCGTGTGACAGGAAAATTAGACTTAGGTGAGATCATGACCATGTTTCCGATGGAGGGCATGGAATTACGTGGGAAAATGGGAATGGATATTTCGGTAAACGGGATTTATGATTCTGTCGCATCGGTTATTCCAAAAATCAATGCCTCTTTTTCGCTTACTGACGGATACGCAAGTTCTTCCGAGGCGCCCGTACCGCTTGAAAATATACAGATGGACTTAAAAATTATTAACAGCACAGGAAAGTTGAAAGACACCCGGATTATTGTAGAGTCGTTTAAAATGAAACTGCAAGATGAGGAGATTACAGCTTCGTTACTGCTTGAAAACCTTGATGATTATACCTGGGATGTCCGCGTAACGGGGTCAGTGGATCTGCAAAAACTGATGCCTGTGATCAATGCATACTATCCCATGCCGGGAACTAACCTGGAGGGCGTAATCAGCACAACGCTATCTTCTAAAGGCAAAATGTCGGATCTGGAAGCAGAAAGGTATGCCAACCTGCTCACTTCGGGAGAACTGAATATACGCAACTTTAAATACACTGACGAGGAGTTGCTACCCCAGGGATTTGCGATCACCAACGCTTCCATGAAATTCAATCCTAAGGAAATTGTACTTGAAAGGTTTGAAGGCAGCATAGGACGGAGTGATATGAAACTTACGGGAAGTCTGCAAAATTATATTGCCTATATTTTTAGTAATGAAACCATAAAAGGAAATCTGAACTTCAGCTCCACCCTGCTCGATCTGAACGAGTGGATGACCGAAGAAGAAAGCGACTTGTCTGAAGAGGATACGCTCGCCCTCGAGGTGTTTCCGGTTCCTGAAAATATTGACTTTACGCTTACATCCCGGATTGATAAAATCCTGTATGACAACATTACCCTAAAGGATGCGTCCGGGGAGATTGTGGTCAGAAATGGAGAAGTACGGATGAATAATCTTCGTTTTAATACACTCGGAGGCACCATTATAATGAATGGCACCTATCACACCCACGATATTGAGCACCCATTTTTTGACTATAATCTCGGCATAAAAAACCTTTCGATAAGCGAGTCCTACGCTACATTTAACACCGTTCAGAAAATGGCGCCTATTGCTAAAAATATTACGGGTAACTATTCCACGGAATTTAAAATCAAAGGGAATCTGATGAGCGACATGATGCCAGACTACGCTACCCTGGCGGGCGGGGGCCTAATCAAAATTGTGCAGGCAACGATGAGCGGATCAAAGATCATGCAGGGCATCAATGCCCTTACGAACCAGGCCAATTCTGATAAGGTAGATCTTTCGGATATAATTATGGAAGGTGAGATAAAGGAAGGCCGCTTTTATATCAAACCTTTCAACGTAAAACTCGGCAATTATGAAACCATCGTATCAGGCTCGAACGGCCTTGACGGGTCGCTTGACTTCAAGCTAAAGTTCGATATTCCGGCCGGAGAGCTAGGCCAACAACTAAACCAGACGATTGCCAGCTTTACCGGCAGGCAGGCTGACGCCTCATCTACGGTGAAACTTACTATCGGCCTTGGAGGTACGTATGATGATCCGAAGCCGAAGCTGCTTGCCGCAGATACGGGTGAAGGACTCAAAGAGCAGGTTGCTGAAAATGTAAAACAGGAGCTGATCAAAACCATACAGGATAAAACAGGGACACAGGTGGAAGTGGCAGACATACCTGATACCAAAGAGTTGAAAGAGGAAGTAAAGCAGGAATTGGATACCACAAAGGCAGAAGTAAAGGATATTGCCAAAACCCAGACCGACAGCCTGGTGCAGGGCCTTCTTAAAGGGGATTCGGTAAAAGTGGAAAAAGCCATTGAAGATGCCCAGGATAAGATCAAGAACTTGTTTAACCGTAAGAAAAAGAAGAAAAATCAGTAACAACCAATCCTGTCAGGTTTGGCACCTTTTATTTTATTGAATAAGGAACTTTTATTTTAAAACCTATCCTTGGTTCGTGTCCACACGAAACAACTAAAATAACATAATAATGGAAAAGAATCTCTTTGAATATAAAAGGAAATCCTACATGGAGATAGGAGAGATATTTTTTTGGACTGCCACCATAAACAAGTGGCAAAGGTTACTACAAAGGGATTCATATAAAGATGTAATAATTAGCTCATTGGAATATTTGAGTAATGCAGGCAAAATAGATGTATTTGCTTTTGTTATAATGCCTAATCACATTCATTTGATTTGGAGGATCAATGAGAATAATGGTAAAGAAACAGCACAAGGCTCATTTTTGAAATATACAGCTCGTGAGTTTAAAAAAATGCTAAAGAATGAAGGTGATGATAAGTTAACTAACTATGCGGTTAATGCGGCTAACAAAAAATATGAATTTTGGCAAAGAGACTCTTTGGCAGTGCTTTTATATGCGCAAGACATTGCCTATCAAAAGCTTGATTACCTGCAGGCCAACCCATTAGCAGAGCACTGGCAGTTGGCAAATGACACCTGCGAGTATAGATACTCAACTTCTAAATTCTATGAAATGGGAGAAAATAGTTTTTCGTTTATCAAAGATTTAAGAGATGAATTTTAACCATGGTTCGTGCAGACACGAACCATGGTTTAGGGTTTAGGGGCCATATTAAAGCAAAAGGGTATTACCCCTTATGAATTCCTTTAAATTTAAGGATTATAACCGTTGTCATTTATAGATAAGCTGTACGGGTTGTAAAAATTTCCACACTCCTGCCATTACAATGTGCCAGCTTATTTTATTGAATAAGGGATATTTATTTTAAAACTAATGTTTCTTCCCATATCGAATATTCCCCTGCGTCCGGTCGCAGGATTTTCGGGGGCATATTTTAACCGCGATAGGTGGCTTTGATACGCCTTGTCAAACAAATTATCAACAAGAAACACCAGGTTGAACAAAATTTTACCTTTTTTACTTACAAAATCGACTCCAACGCCTGCTTCAAACAACCCATATGAGTTCGTAGGAGATTCGGTATCAAATGCCGTAAAGGCACGTTTCTGACTGAACGTATAGGTAACTCCAAGTTTTACAAATACATTTTGAATTGTATGATCCTTATTATCGAAATTACCTCTCAGCTCCGATCTGAAAACAGGTGCAGGTGTAAGCGGCAAGTATTTAGTAGAATCTGCCTCGTTATCCTGCCGGCTGTAAACAAGTGAAATGGAATTTTCAAAATGCAGCCAGTGAAGTGGATGTGGATGAATATCAAGAACTGCTTCTCCTCCATATAGCCATGCTTTTGTTTGTATGAACCGATATGCCGGAATGGGATCTGAAGGATCAGGTATTGAATCGCCTCCCGAACTTCCCTGAAGTTTTTTAATGAAGATGTAATTAGTTATGGCATTCCTGAAGATACTGATCTCAAAGCTTGTGTGATCCCCTGAATACGTTGTACCTGCATCAATCTGCATGCTGGTTTCGGATTTCAGGTCATGGTTTCCGATCTCATACCTGAAGGTACCTTCATGTATCCCGTTTGATCCTAACTCGGCAATATTAGGAGCCCGGTATCCTTTGGAAACATTGAGCTTGAGAAGCGTCCTGTCGGAAACCTGCCAGGTAGTACCGGCACTTCCTGAAAAACTTCCGGGGTTGGATTCGAATGTCGTAAATTTAATGGTCTCCGCTTCGGCTTCATTGTCAACGGGCATACCTTTGGCATCGAGAAAAAGCGCCATTGCATTCAGGCGCCTGATATCGTAACGGATGCCGCCTGATAAACTAATTTGGTCAAACGATTTTTTGGCCACCACAAATCCTCCTAAATCCACCAGGTTGTATTCGGGAATCAGAAACTCCGTGCCTTTGTTTTTGTTCTCCTGATACTTCCCGCTTATGCCTGTGGCAATGTCCCATCCTGAAATAGCCGGGAAAAAATATTTAAGGTTGTAATCCATGGTTTTCAGATCAAAAAATAAGCCAGGATATGTTTCAAGTGGATCTTCAAATTCTTTACGTATATTTTGCTGATACCCGATATGAAAGGTCAGGTTTGATGATTTGAAAATAAAATTGTTATTTAATGAAAACGCCAGATGCTCAATCTTCTGTTTTGGGTAGCCAATATCGTACCCTTTAAGATCGGTTTCGGTGACCGGAACTTCCTCTATATTTCCATTCCTGATCTCCAGCTTTAAAAAATTACCCGCGCTGTCTCTTTCACCTTCCACAATTCCGGTATTTTGTGAAAACCTGCTGAAATGAAGATGTGAAAAACCCCATTTTCTATTCATGCCTGCATATCCGCTAAAATCAAACTCATTAAAACCTGAATTATACACCTTGCCGTCGTATTGATTACGATAGTTTCCAGCCAGCTTTTTACTGATATTGAATTGCCAGCTATTGCCGTTTAAATTACCTGCATTAAAGAAAGACACACCCAAGTGGTTGTTATTACTTTGGTAATTGCCTGAAAAATGCCCGCTAATAACTCCTTGGGGAACGGGTTTGGGAGGCAGAAAGTTAATGACGCCCGCCATGGCATCTGAACCGTACATCAGACTACCGGGTCCTTTGATGATTTCCACACGGTCCACTGCGGAGGCGTCAATTTCAATTCCGTGTTCGTCGCCCCACTGCTGGCCTTCCTGTGGCTGTCCGTTATTTAAAGTAACCACACGGTTATACCCGAGTCCGCGTATTACCGGCTTCGAAATGGCAGGACCGGATGTGATCTGGCTTATTCCCGGCCTTTTTGCGATTGCATCCACTACATTCGTAAAGCTGTTTTGTTTTAAAACTTCATTGCTTACAAAACTATGTGCAATCGGGTCTTTTGAAGCGTCTGATGCTGCCGATATTCCCGTTACAATTATTTCCTTTAGCTCGGTCACGGATGGCTCTAACTTAAAATCAAATACAGGATGTCCGAAAATTTCGATCGTTTTGATCAGGTTTGCATATCCGATGAAGCTTACCTGAATCAGAAGTTTACCTGAAGGAAGGTTTGTCAGATGGTAGTAACCTACTGAATCGGTAATGGTTCCCATTTTCAGGTCAGGGATATAAATAGTGGCCCCATACAAGGGTTCTCCGGAAGACACATCATGAATGTGACCGGAAAACGTGTTTTGAGCATACATTGAAAAGCTGAATCCGGTTAACAATAAGATGAGTATGGTTATGTATAGTTTCAATTTCCTGATGTGGGTAAATTACATGATTTGTTGTGTACAGACTTAACCTGCTGTTAAGAATAATCTGAGGTTGCCTGTAATATGGAAACGATTCAGGAAACCGGCGATCCTTTATTTAAAGTAATGTAAAGGGAGAACAACGATTCAGACAAGTTGACCAGTGTGTTGCCTTGCTTTAAAATCGGGTACCGGTCAGGTAACGCATAAAATGCAGGAAGAATAAAATTTGCTGTTACCGAATAGTCGCAAATCCTGCAACTGATTTGCTGCATGGAAAAATGAGAAGCATAACCGGTAGCTGAATTATACCTGAGAACAACTTTTTCTTTATAATGTCTGTGCAGAAGTGGTGTAAAAATGAATGGAAATGACAATACTGTTAGCAGTACGACAGCAACGATCTTCCGTTTATATGACGATGTTCTCAAGACCTGCATCCGGATGTCCATGCGTACGCAAATTTATGACATTAAGTCATTGATTGGAGGAGATATTACTACAATTATAGCACAAGGATGAGTCTCATTTTAAAAAGTGTACTATATCATTAGATTCTTCGGTCGCTTTGCTCCCTCTGAAAAGGAAATTTACTATTATGCTTTTATTCAGGTACGCTAATGGAGATTACAGGAGTGCATTCAGGCTAATGTACTGGTCTGATTAAGCAATGATTTGTCTTTTTTCTCCAGGAAAGACTCACCGGCAAGATATGTATCCACTGCTTCGGCGACTTCGCGCCCCTCGGAGATTGCCCATACTACCAATGATTGTCCGCGCCGCATGTCATCGGCTACGAAAACTTTTTCATTCCGGGTTTGAAAGTTATGTGCTTTTACGAGTCCCATGTCGTCCACTTTGAAATTAAGACCGGCTTTTAATAATATAATGAATAATCTTTTTTGATCTATGGTTTTTACAAAAGAATATATGTAAAAAGCACAAAAAAGTTACATTCTGATGTGTAAAATTGATGTGAAATGGGGGAAAGAAGGATTCAGGTGGTTTTACGGTATCTCCAGGTTGCCAGGCTCAGAAGGGCCACGCCGTAACCTCCAACAATCAGAAAGTGATATTTTATTTCCTGGAATCCAGCGCCTTTCAGCATCACCATACGCATTACTTCAATAAAATACCGGATAGGGTTAAATAACGTGATCTTCTGAGCCCACAGCGGCATGTTTTCGATCGGGGTGAATAAGCCGCTCATAAGAATAAAAATGACCATGAAAAACCACGATATAAACATGGCCTGCTGTTGCGTGTCGGTAATGGTCGAAATCAGCAGGCCAATACCCAACACAACCAGCATATAAACCAGGGCAAATGCGATTATTAGCCAGAAACTGCCTATAAAAGGAGTATGAAAAATAATCCGGGCCAGGGCCAGGCCAAATGACAATTCGAAAATACCAATTACAATAAAGGGAAACAGTTTACCGATTATAAACTGGTGCTTCTTTATAGGCGTTACGTTAAGTTGCTCGATGGTACCGATCTCTTTCTCACGGACGATATTCATACCGGAAAGGAAGCTGCCGATCATGGTTATCAGAAGAACCAGAATACCCGGCACCATAAACGTTTTATAATCCAGGTTTTCGTTGTACCAGTACGAATAGGAAATACGGACACCTCCGATTGCGGTTGTTTGCCCGGATACCTGAATCAGGGCATTGCCAAATTCGGAAACGATTGACTGTATATAACCTGATCCTAGACCTGCTTTTACACCGTCGATGGCATCGGCAGACAATTGTAATTTTACAGGTATGTGATTAGTAATATTTTTTTCGAAATATAAAGGAATTTCCAGTACCATGTTTGTTTGGCCTTTGTCAAGCTTTTTCAATCCATTTTGCCGGTTGTTTAATACTTCCTGCAGATTGAAATAAGGCGATCCTTCTAATTTGGATATCAGTCTGTGGCTTGTGACCGTGTTGTCATCGTCAACCACCACAATGTTAATATTTTGTATCTCGAAGGTAGCAGCATTCGAAAGAATGAGAAGCTGGATCATTGGTATAATGAAGATAATCGGCAGCATGGCTTTGTTACGGAAAATCTGTCTGAATTCTTTTCGTATGATAAATAAGATGATTCTCATTATTCCAGTCTTACTTTATAGTTCTTAACACTCGCGGCAATAAACACCAGACAAAACAACACCAATACCAGTGTTTCTTTCCAGATATCAGTGATATCGCTCCCTTTGAGCATAATATCTTTCAAAATGATCACAAACCATTTGGCAGGGATTACATTCGCTATTAGTTGTAAGATTAGGGGCATGTTTTCTACCGGGAAGATAAAGCCTGAAAGTAAAATTGTGGGTAGCATGAGGGCAAACAATGAGATCATAAGGGCTACCTGTTGTGTAGCTGCGTGGGTGGAGATCAACACTCCCAGGGAGAGTGCAACCAAGATGAAAAGCAAGGTTTCTCCAAGGAGCAAAGCAAGGCTTCCTTCCAGAGGCAGTCCAAAAATGGTTTTCCCCATTATCAGTATAATTACCGCATTTATGAATGATAAAATCATGTAGGGAACCACTTTGGCAATGATAACCTGTGCGGGTTTCATGGGCGAAGCCAGCAGGACTTCCATCGTGCCCAGTTCTTTTTCCCGTGTAAGAGAAATGGATGTGAGCATGGTAGAAACAATCATCAGAATGATGGTGATAACGCCCGGTATAAAATAATAGACGCTTTTCAATTCGGGATTATACCACATTCTGGTTTCAAGTGCTACCGGCCGGAACATGCCGGCTTCGGGATACTCACCGCGGATAAAGTCAAGAATAATTGCGGAGGTATAGTTTATCAGTGTTGTTCCGGTGTTGGGATCAGTGGCGTCGACAATGAGCTGTACCCTTGCATTGCCTGATTCAAATTCCGTAGCGAAATTTCTTCCAAACACGATGACCTCCTTGACTTTTCCTTCTTTGAATGCCTGCTCAATTTCGCCTTCATGATCGAGGTATGTATCAAGTTTAAAATAACCTGTGGACAGAATCTTATTACTTATTTTACGAGTCACGTGATCTCTGGAAAGGTCCAGAATTGAAATACTTGCATCTTTTATTTCAGTAGTTATGGCAAAGCCAAACAGAACGACTTGTACCACCGGCAATCCGAACATGATCAGAAGTGTCTGTTTATCACGCAGGATATGCAGAAACTCTTTTTTTACAAAAGCAATAAACCGGTTCATAATCTATCTGTACATCATTCGATGAATTCCTTTTTACGCGCTAAATTCACAAACACCTCATCCATGTTTTTTGCATGATGAAGTTGTTTTAGCTCTGTGGGCGTACCCAGGCCTTTGATTTCGCCATCAACCATCATGCTAATGCGGTCGCAATATTCGGCTTCATCCATATAGTGTGTGGTCACAAACAGGGTTATACCGCTGTGGGCCGCTTCATAAATGGATTCCCAGAACTGCCTGCGTGTAATGGGATCAACGCCTCCGGTAGGTTCGTCAAGAAATACGATCTGTGGCCTGTGAATCAGCGCAACCGAAAATGCAAGTTTTTGTTTCCAACCAAGAGGTAATGAAGCCAGCAACTGGTTTTTTACTTCGCCAAGCCCGTGCATTTCGATCAAACGGTATGCCCGTTCTTTTATTTCAGCGTTTGTAAGTCCGTAGATGCCGCCGTAAAACGTGATGTTTTCGATTACAGTGAGGTCTTCGTAAAGCGAAAAACGCTGGCTCATATATCCGATATTTTTCTTAATCTCATTTTGCTGCCCAAACACATTAAAACCGGCCACCATTGCTTTTCCTGAGGTGGGTGTGATCAGCCCGCAAAGCATTTTCATGACAGTTGTTTTCCCTGCCCCGTTTGCACCCAGAAATCCAAATACTTCACCCCGCTCAACTTCAAAATCGATGTTCTTAACGGCATAAAAATCGCCAAATTTTTTCGTCAGGTTTTCAACCTGTATTACAGCTTCACTCATATTTTCTTGCGCATTAATTCAATGAAACAATCTTCGATGGTTGCCGTAGTTTCGCTAATATCAATGTCGGTGTGGCCTTTTTCTTCGAGGTAGGCTTTCAGTTCATCATTGGTAAATTCTGTCCGGACATCTGTAAAATGTATGTGATCTCCAAATGCAAAAGCGCTGCCGGTATATTCAAAATCGCGGAGGTCGGTAAGAATGGTATGCTTGTTACTGGTTTTAACGGCATACAACCTGGCAGGAAATTCATTTACTATGTTATCCGGCGTATCCACCGACATGATGTTTCCATCCTGAATCAATGCAACACGGTCACATTGCATGGCCTCATCCATGTAGGGGGTAGAAACTACGATGGTGATGTTCCATGCTTTTAACCGTTTCAATATCCCCCAGAACTCCTTTCTTGAGATGGGATCAACGCCTGTGGTAGGCTCGTCGAGCAGCAAAATGCGAGGTTTGTGGACCAGTACACAACTCAGCGCCAGTTTTTGTTTCATACCACCACTTAACTTTCCGGCACGCCGGTCTTTGAAAGGCTCTATCTGGGAGTAAATGTCTTTAATGATATCATATTGTGCTGCCACTGTGGTACCGAACAGGCTCGCAAACAGGTTGATATTTTCTTCAACAGTCAGGTCCTGGTACAAAGAAAACCGGCCGGGCATGTAGCCAAGCATTTTCCGAAGGGCCTTGTAGTCTTTTACCACATCAAGCCCCAGTAGCGATACCGTGCCTGAATCAGCAAGAAGGAGTGTAGCGAGTATCCGGAACAATGATGTTTTGCCGGAGCCATCAGGGCCGATGATGCCAAAGATTTCACCTTCATTGATCCGGAGGCTTATGTCCTTCAGCGCAACTATATCGCCGTATGTTTTGCGAATATTCTCTATTTTGACAGCTACCTGCATAGATATTTGAAAATGGTACAGTTATTTATCAATCCAGACTTCTCCCGGCATGCCCAGTTTTATGGAACCATCGTTTTCAACGAATATTTTCATGGCATACACCAGATTCACTCTTTCTTCTTTGGTCTGAATGACCTTAGGCGTGAATTCTGCCACCTCGGAAATCCATGTTACCGTGCCCGGAAATTCTTTCATTTCATCTCCTGCGTCAATGGCCACCTTTACCCGCTGGCCTAATTTCACTGCATGCAACTGGGTTTCACTCAGATAAGCACGTAAATAAACACGATCCATATCGGCAATTTTGTATAAGGGCCTTCCAAAATTTACAACTTCGTTTTGTTCTACATATTTTGCTAATACGGTGCCTTCAACCGGATTGATAAGCTTGCTTTTCAGGATCTGGTCCTCGATCTGACGGATTCGCCATTCCAACGGTTTGATTTCACTGAGAATTCCGGCGTTGCTTTTCTTCAACCGGATTTCAGTGGCCCTGCTCTGCCGGTTTACAACCTCCAGCTCTCCCCGGAGGTCGTCAACCTGCTGTTGGGTAGCGGCGTCATTTTCCAACAGGTTTTTGGCCCGCTTATGCTCCCTCTCCAGGTTTTTCTTCTTTCCTTCCCACACATCAAGCTCGCTTTGCACATCCGTGGTTTTACTTTTTAAAGCCTGAATGGAAGCTTGCAGGCTTCGCTTTTGAAGGTAAAGCTGAAGTGTGTCTACCAGACCAACTGTTTCATTCCGGGAAACATGAGCGCCTTCTTCGATGGTAAAGATCAAAAGCTTCCCATTCACTTCCGAGGAGATCGTAATCTCATCACTTTCAAAATTACCATAGGCATCCGCACGTTTATCCCCGGTCTGGCAGGAATTGAGCAGTAAAAGAATCATACCATGAGATAGGAGCAGAGAATATATTGTCTTGCTGTTCATAATTCATTAATGTTTCCGGTTTCTGTTAACAGGTTGATTCTGGCCTCGGCCAGTTTGATTTCGTGAATTTTAAGATTGAGTTTTACCTGAAGTTCTTTGTTTACTTCCGTAATATAAGTGGCGCCCGGGATCACTCCTTGCTGCAACTGGCTGGAGGCTTGTTTTACAATGTCTTCCTGCAGTGAAATGATCTTTCGGTCTTTATCAATCAGTTCTTTGTATTTCCGGATATCCGCTTCATCTGCCGTTACCGCCACTTCCACGGTTTTAATGAAATGTTCTTTTTCAGAAACGACGACCAGCTGATTTAGCTGCAAGACCTCCCTGTTTCTTTTTGAAGCGCCATAATCAAGAATTTTCCAGGAAAGCCGCATTCCCACAAGGTAGTATGGCGTGAAGTTTATGTCGAACCAGTTCAGGGGATTTGGGTATCCCATGCCTGCTGTTCCAAAAAGCCCGATATCAGGAAGCCGGCTGGAATTTATCAGTTCTTTTTCAGAAGCTAATTTATCAATTTGAAAATCAAATTGCGTTATTTCAGGCCGGGCAAAGGGTAGTGCATTAATATCCGGGTCTTGCTCAAATACCGGAAGCACCAATTTCGTATCCGGGCCTATGGGTACTTCCATCCATCGGGAGAGCAGATCCAGGCTCGCCTGCGTTAATATCTCGAGTTCAATCCGCTTTTGGTCCAGTGTCAGAAGTTCCTTTTGTAATGTTTTAGCTGATCCGGGTAAGACTGCGCCCTCTGCAACCCGGGCCTGTCAAAGTTTATGCTGGGCTACAATGTCGTTTTGCATGGCTTTTATCAGTTCTGTCCGCTCCTGCAGGACCATCACAGAAAAGTAAAGCATATTGATCACCTCACGGATTTTATGATTCGAGATTTCAACACCCTGGTAGTTGATATGTGCTTTTGCCTCTTCAATGGCCTGGGTGTTGCTCACGATCCCTCCGTTGTAGATATTCTGATAAAAATCGATCGCAACTTTATATTGGTTTTTAGGGATTATAGGTGACTCAACACCGGAACATCAAAGGGCAGACTGAAAACATCCGATTGATACGTAGCCTGGGCATTAAGTCCAAGCACCGGATAGTTAAGTGAAGCATTACTTTTCCGGTTTAGCTCCAGTATGCTTTCATAATATAGTTTTTGATTTTGTAAAGGGGAGGCCTCAACGGCTTTTTCATAACAATATGATAATGTTACTATTTCCTGCGCTGAACTTCTAACCGGAAACAGCGCATGAAATAATAGAAAAATCAATAAATAATTCAAGCTGTTCATTGTTTTTTTAAGGACGTTGGAGGATTTCATTTCTTTGGTTTGAAAGTTTCAATAATCATTTCCGGCAATGCATTTTTTCTTTCAAGCATCAGTTCTTCAAATTTTTCGTCACCGATACCAAACATCCGGTTCATCAGCGGTTGCACGATATACGGATATACAATAAGTGAAAGCAGGTTTATCAGAAAGGTATGAACGGTTGTTTTCACAATAGTTCCTTTTTCATATTCTTCAGATAGCTGTTGTTCGAGTTTTTGAAAAGTCAGGTGCATTTTACCCATAAACATATCTGCTATTTTGTCGGGGTTTTCGCGGATTTCGTTCAATACGAACATGGGCAGATCTCTATTTTTCAGCAGCATCCGGGTATAAACATCCACCGTTCGATAGATTTTCATATCAAGCGGCAGGTCACCGTCGAGTATATTGATTACCGTTGGAATAAACTCACGAAAGGCTTCTTCAAACACGCGCCAGAACAACTTCTCTTTGGACCGGTAATAGTAGTTAAGCAGCGCTTTATTGACGCCAGCCGTATTGGCAATTTCCTCCATTCGTGCCCCGGAGTATCCTTTCTTCTGGAAGACACTTCGTGCAGCATTCAACACCTTTATTTCCGTATTATCTGACTGGTTAATCAATATGGTTAAAACATATATTTTAATTAAACGGTTAAAGATAGATTAAAGTTTCAATACTTCCAAATTTTATAGCCGCGAATGCAATTCGCGGCTACCTATATCTAATTTTTTTGTCAATAATATGGAGTGTTGCCTCAGATTGCAGACGTAGAGGCAATTCCGAATCTAACCTATCTTGTGAATTAGAACTCCAAAAATTAATCTATACGAGAATATTTTGTCTTGGAAGAGAAAACGCCTTTATCTATCATATACCGGAGTTCCTTACGGCTTGGTTCAATCAGGTAGTAATCCACCTTTCCGTCGCTTTTTTCTTTGACAGTTACTTCAGTAACCGTTTTAAGCATATTTATCGCAACGCTGTCATCCCCGTCAATCATTGAAACCTCCAGCGTTTTGTTGTCTGTAAATCGGATCAGATAAACATCCCAGTACCCATGTTGGTCTTCCTGTATGTTCAGGAAATAATACTTCTTCCATTTTTTCAATTCAATGCTATCCGACAAATAACCCTCGTCGTTACTGATTTCAAAGCTTGCTGCATTTATCTGTATTGTGTCGTTGCTATCCGGATCAAGGTAAAATCCGTGGAAATCATCCGGGATCTGTTTCAGCGCTTTTTTACCCGCCGGCTGACTTTCAGTAAAATATACTTCGGTGCAGGCTGCCAGGAAGAATAGCAAAACGGAAATCATCAATGGATTTTTCATAGCGTTTTTATTAATTCAAAATAATTGCATAGCAGGTTGTTGGGTTGAAGTTTCTCAAAAGCAGATAATGATACGCTACCTGTCCTGAACATTTGGAAAACATAATGCACAAATTTTATGTGATATAAATTCGTAACGTAGTTAAGTTGTGTAATAGTATAAATACGATGGCAAAGATTCGTGATACAACCATTTTTTTCCTCAGAGCAGGGAGTGTCCCAAAACTTCAATTATAAGCTTGTTCCCGGACGTTTTGTGATGTGTGATTATTCAAAAGAGATGAAGCACTGGCGCGGAAACAGGCTGTAACATGGTGACTAATTGACCGGCCTACGCTCACCCCTCAGTCCCCTGAAGGGGAAGCCAGCCCGTTCTACTTGAAATCGTATGTTGCAAGATTATTGGAATATATGGATTAAATCAGTATCATTCGATTGCTGCGCTCCCTTTGAAAAAGGTAATATTCGAGATATTCTTTCTAACCTAACTTCCCTCTCAGTCATCAGCCGCCAGGCAGGGACTCTGAGGCTTATCTAACAACTTTCAAAAAACTCAGATTCCTCTGGCGAGTGACTTTGAGGGGGGAAATTGGTACAGGGATAATACAATTATTGATTTGATATGAAGGCGTAGCTGCACTTGTCCGCCTGGCGGAAACTACACCCAGGTTGAGATTGAATCAGTGTCATCCGGTTAATCGGTTGTTCAGACATTTTTTGAAGTACTCATTATTTTTCCTAATTTCAATGCTCCTAACAATTAAAGTCATGAAAAACCAACTATTCCTGGTAGGCGCTGTCATTTTCTTTTGCTTTTCGTGTGAAATGAAAGTGGACAAAAGTCCGGTGTTTGAAATTTCATTTTCCGAAGCATTAAGTTCCGGATCATTTGACGGAAGATTGTTGCTTTTGATCTCCACCAATGATGAAAATGAACCCAGGTTCCAGATAAGTGACGGGACAACCACACAGCAAGTGTACGGAGTGGATGTTGCGGGTATGAAGCCGGGCGAGCCTGTACGGATGGATAAGCAGGCCTTTGGCTATCCGGTGCGGAGTTTAAGTGAACTGGAGCCGGGCGAATATTATGTACAGGCGTTTCTTCACAAATATGATACCTATACGCTGGCTAACGGGCACACGGTGTCATTACCCGCAAGCTGGGCGGCCGGATCACGCTGGAACAGAGAGCCCGGCAACTATTACTCCACACCCGTCAAAGTTACCATTGGTTCCGGGAGTAATATTAAAATTGTGATGGACCAGGAAATACCGCCTGTCACGCAACCGGAAGACACCAGATACATAAGGCATATCAAAATGCAGAGTAAGCTGCTAACCGAATTCTGGGGCCGCCCTATGGAGCTGGGAGCACATGTGTTGCTGCCGGAGGGTTTCGATGCGCATCCGGAAGCCCGGTATCCGCTCATGGTTTTTCACGGTCACTTTCCGCGCGATTTCGGTGGATTCAGGACGGAGCCACCGGATCCTGGTCTTGAACCTGATTACAGCGAAAGGTTTCATCTTGAAGGATACAATAAAATCATGCAGCAGGAGGCGTATGATTTCTACAAAAAATGGATAAGTAACGATTTTCCTCGGTTCATTGTCATACTGGTCCAACACGCCAATCCCTACTACGACGATTCGTATGCGGTGAATTCGGCAAACCTGGGCCCGTACGGTGACGCCATCACTTATGAGCTGATTCCATATGTAGAAGAAATGTTCCGGGGTATTGGCGAAGGTTGGGCACGATTTCTTTATGGCGGTTCCACCGGCGGCTGGGAAGCGCTGGCCGTGCAGGTGATGTATCCGGATGATTACAACGGCTGCTTTGCAGCATGCCCCGATCCCATTGATTTCCGGGCCTATACGGTTGTGAATATTTATGAAGATGAAAATGCATATCATATAAAAGGTGCATTTAAAGAAATAAAAAGGCCGGGACACCGGGATTATCTGGGCCACATCAGTTCTTTCCTTGAAGATATGAACCACCGGGAACTTGCGCTGGGGACCCATTCCCGGTCAGGTCAGCAGTGGGATATCTGGGAAGCCGTTTATTCACCGGTAGGCGACGACGGATATCCGGCACGCATCTGGAACAAGGAAACCGGAGAAATCGATCCTAAAGTGGCAATATACTGGCGTGATAACTATGATTTGCGATACATCATGGAACGCGACTGGAAAACACTTGGACCCAAGCTGAAAGGAAAATTGCATATCTACTGCGGCGATATGGATAATTATTACCTGAACAATGCGGTTTATCTGACCGAGGAATTTCTGGAGGGCACTACCGACCCTTATTATGATGGTGAAGTGGATTATGGCGACCGGGCCGAACATTGCTGGAACGGTGATCACCAAAACCCGAATGCCATTTCGAGATTGAGATACAATACCATGTATCTACCGAAAATTCTTAAACGCATAGAGGAAAGCGCTCCCAAAGGCGCGGATCTGACGAGCTGGAGGTATTGAATTCGTATGCCCCGGATTGCATCCGAGGTAATTTTGATTCTGACCTAATTTGTGAAAAATACATTCTTGCCGTCCAATCATCAGAGCGCCACGAATGCAATTAGCCACGAATGCAATTCGCGGCTACGTTTTTAAATCATCAACCGGCCAATTGATCGGATTATCTTTTATATAATTCCTGATATTTTCAAAAGATTTTAAATCTCTAACAGGTTAAAGTTCATCTGTAAATGGTCAACCACAACCGATCATCAGTACCCCATCTGTCATCTCGAACGGAGTGAGAGATCTTTATCAGCAAGAAAGTAATGCAGTTGACGATCATATCGATAAAGATTTCTAATCGCTTGAATGTGATTCGAAATGACAAATGGGGGTGTTGGTTAAAACCTCGTTCGCAATTGGATAACGATCAATGGTCACTACCACTGCAGGGGTGTAGTTTCCACCAGAGGCTGACAAGTGCAACTACACCCAAATATTCATGTTTGATATGAGGGCGTAGCTGCAACCTACGCCCAGGTTGAGCAGTTGAGAACTTCCACACCAGATTTAGGTTGCCCTGCAACCAATAAAATGACCGCTTTCCCGGCAAAATGACTAAAGAAGGAAGATTATATGGATATATATGGATATTTACGAATATATATGGATATTTATAGATATAATTAGCAAATGATTAAAGTAGGATAGATACAACCGAAGGATTTGTTAATAATTAACCGAGTAGGACTTACAGATTCTTCCTGCCCGCCGTTGCTAGAGCCTTCCCAAGGCAGGCCTTGCTTCACCGAAGCGGCTACGCGAAGGCGCAACAGGCATTTTCGTTCAGAATGACTGGTAAAATGAAATGGTGTGTTAAAACGGCAGTTTCGTCAGGTCCACGTTGCCCCCGCTTAAAATTATTCCGACAGATTTGGCAGAAAACAATTTCCTGGATTTTAAAACTGCTGCAAATGGTACCGCGCCACTTGGTTCGACAACAATTTTCATTCTCTCCCAAAGCAATTTCATGGCGGCAATTATCTCGTCGTCATCAACGGTAATGATTTCCTGAACTTCTCTTTGAATGATCTCAAATGTTTTTTCGCCCAATGATGTCAACAGCCCGTCCGCTATCGTATCAGGATTAATGGATGGAACGATCTTACCTTCCTGTAATGACCTGTAAGCATCGTCCGCCCCCATTGGCTCACCAGCATATACCATGGTCCCCGAGGAAAAGTATTTAGCAGCAAGCGCAGTTCCGGATAGTAAACCGCCGCCACCCACCGGCGTCACAATGATATCAAGCTGAGCGGTGTCTTCAATAAGCTCTTTGGCCGCCGTAGCCTGTCCGGCGATGATCCGGTAGTCATCATAAGGATGTATAAAAGTGGCTCCTGTATCGTTAACAACTTTTTCCAGTGTTTTTTCACGGGCGTCGAGGCTGGATTTGCAAAAAATCACTTTTGCGCCATAACCCTTTACCGCTTCAATTTTAACTCCGGACGCATTTTCAGGCATGACGATATAGGCAGGTATCCCTTTCTTCTTTGCGGCCAGTGCAAGCGCTTGTGCATGATTGCCCGAACTGTGCGTGGCAACACCTCTTATCAGTGCCTCATCGTTCAGCGAAAACACGGCATTGGAAGCGCCACGAAATTTAAAGGCGCCCACTTTCTGAAAGTTTTCACACTTAAAAAAGACAGTTGCACCGGCGATCCTGTTTATGCTTTCGCATGTTAACACAGGTGTTCGGTGAATGTAAGGTCTGATCCGTTCGTGGGCTTCCTCAATCGCGGTTTTTCCGGGGATTGTTGAAATAAGTGTATTCTTCATACTAGTCAGCTTCAATTAATGGCGGACCATCAGTCTGGAGGAAAATGATTGTCCTCCTTTCTGTAAGGTCAGTATCAAAATACCGTCCGGCAGATTGCTTGTGTCAAGGATTATGTCTCCCTTCAAACTCAACCGTGCATATTCCTTATGTAAGAGTATTTTACCATCTGACTGTATTATTTGTAATGTGGCTGGGCCAGGTTGTGAAAATTCGTAGTTAATATGCAAATTCTTATCCACAGGATTGGGATAAACCGTAATATTACGGGACAATTCTTCGTCTTCGACTCCCGATACCACATCTATAGGCCACTTCAATCCCGGAAGGGTAACCGTCCAGATACCTCTGCCATGGGTTGCTGCAATCACCTGATCATCAACTGCTTTTAATTCCCAAACGGCAGTGGCCGGGAAATTGCCCTCCAAAATATGCCATGTAGCTCCATTATCAATGGATTCAAAGACGCCGATCTCGGTACCTGCCCAGATTGTTTGCGGTTGGTGGGGTAGAACCAAAAGCGAATAGACCGCTACATCGGGGAATCCTGTGGTGCTCGACTTCCCGCCGTTAAATCCGGATATATCTTCCCAGGTTTGGCCCAGGTCGGTGGTGCGGAAAATTTTTGCAAAGTTGGCAAATGAAAACAGCACATAGGCGGTTTTTTCATCAAGGGGATGGGTTGCAAAGCCCGAGATGCTCCCGAGGGTATCGGCAATATTCGGCACTTTAACGAATGAGGTTCCTCCGTTGGCGGAAACATGCATGCTTCGTTGGGATGTCATGCCTCCACCTGCCCAGATAATGGATGGATTTGCCTTCGAAAAAACAACTGATTGACTGGAAGATATACCGCCTGAGGATATCCAGGAGGAGTTGATGGGGATTAAAAACCAGGAGGCTCCGAAATCAATTGATTTCCAGACACCTGATTCACCCACGGTGAAAAGTGTTTTGCCTTTCAGTTTGTGTCCGGCAATCACTGAGATGAACGGGGCTTTATCTTCCCCTTTATCATCCAATCCGCTGGTAGCAGTTGACCATGTGAACCCACCATCAATACTTCTTCTGAAAAAGTTAAGCTGTGCGCTTCCAATGACCAGATCAGGGTTTGCATAACTCCAGAAGGTATCAAACCCATCGCCTCCAATCTTCTGTGTGTATTGTGTAGTTGCATTTGCGTCGTTGATCAGGCTGATCCACGTGCCGTTATCCTGTGTTCCACCCACATATTTAGATTCACCCGGCGCCTTGTCAACGCCGTAAAACTGGGTGGTATTATAGCCGAAATTCGCATGGTGCCAGTCGGTGTTGTCCTGGCCCGGAGCTACCTCCTCATCGGAATAATAAATACCGCCATCGGTTGCCACTATAAACTTAAACGTACCGTTCGCAGTAGAAAACACCTGAATATTGTGAAAGTCAGGATGCACGGTAGTGACTCCGGATGAGAATGAACCACCACTATTTGTTAGTTGTATAGGGCTCATTAATCGTTCGATAAGCTGGCCATACAGGATCACGATTTTCGAATCAGGGAGATTTTCTTCGTCCCATACTGCCCCTTCAGCCAGAGTGGGCCACATGCTGTACATGGTTTTATAAGCCTGCCCTCCTTTAACCCTCACGTTCGGGTCAGGCGCATCGGGGTCGTAGGTGATGGCTTGTACAAATATATAATCCCTTCCGGGTACCTGATCATTTGGATCGCGATGGATAAGATTCCATGTGCCGTCCCGTTCCTGGTCTCTGAATGAAACCATAAGCTGACGATTTTCGTCCGTATCCCATACTTCAAAAGGCACTTCCACGTAATCCTGGTACAAATGGTCTTCGGGTACTACTCCTGGTCCGCCGTCATTGTTCATACCTGAATTGAAGGGCACGATGAACCGGTGTGCCATTTGCTTTTTGCCGGGTCCAAACCGGATTTCGACAGCCCTGAAATCAGAGTTCTCAAAATCTTTTGGAAATCCATCATTGTCTTCGTACCATTCCACGCCGGTTGCAAGCCCTCCCCGCAGGTAAGACAGCCCTGCATTGATCCAGTCCATAAACGATTGCGTATTCACTTCACTCACTCCGATCACCCTTGCAGACTTAGTGCGCGTACCCGGTTTCATTTCTGCCTTAAACAGATCGACGCCTCCGACATATACAATATCCTGGTCGAATGGATGCACAGTAATGGCATTGTCATACCAACCCTGATCTCCAAGCCATGCAGGATTGGGGCCAACGTTTTCCTGGCCCATTACATTCCAGTTTTCTCCCCCGTCGTCAGAAATAAAGAGGTCGGATTTGACATTTGAAAGGCTGCTCTCTGCGGCAGCGTACATTCTTTGAGGATTTGATGGTGATATGGCCAGTTCGATCCTT
Source organism: Bacteroidota bacterium (assembly GCA_022567155.1). Taxonomy (GTDB): domain Bacteria; phylum Bacteroidota; class Bacteroidia; order Cytophagales; family Cyclobacteriaceae; genus SZUA-230. The sequence goes on along the minus strand of JADFHN010000038.1, from coordinate 12,677 downwards.
CCGGAAGCGGCAAGACCGATACCGGTGCCACTCCAGGATTCGCCCTGATCCGTCGATTTTAAAATTCCCTGCCCGTTAAGTGTTGCGAAGAGAATATTGAAATCGGTTGGGTCCGCAATGATCTGTTGTACTCTTGTGCTTGCCCGGAATACATTTTCCCATGTGCCGCCCCCGTCGGTTGATTTTAAGATACCTGAAGTAAACGGAGGAAATCCATTTGAGCATACCAGCAACACATCGGGGTTATCCGGGTTTACGATAATCCGGTTTATATTCTGGAAATTTACATTCCCGGCGGTGGAAGCAAGCTGATTCCAGGTTTCCCCCCCATCGGTTGACTTAAAAATCCCATCTCCCCGTATGCTGCCTGAATTAAAAAAACCTTCTCCTGTGCCTGCATAAATGATAGCGGGGTTGGCGGGTGAAAGCGCCAGTGTTGCTGTTGAAAGATTGGGTAAGTCGGGGGTTTTGTTTGACCATGTAAGTCCTCCGTCAATCGTTTTCCAAATGCCGCCTCCGGCTGATCCGGCAATCCATGTCCTGCCGGTTGGGTCATCCGGATGGATTATTAACCCCCGGGTGCGACCAGGCACATTGCCCGGACCGCGTTCGATCCATTCGATAGCATCGAGACCGCCGGTACGTAAAGAAGCCAGCCTGGACTTTGATTTTCTGAACTCTTCCAGACGATAACCCAGTTTATATCCTGTCTGCGTTTTACCAGCCATGGTAGTGATCTCCTGAAAATACCTGGCGTATTCCTGAGGACTGTCTGATTTATTTTTGCCTTTATCTGCATAGTCCCTTTCAATCCCTGGATTACCGGATGAATTACCGGTCCGGAATGTGGTTACAGGATTAAATGAATTATAAACACTGAACAGTAAAATCAGTATTCCCAGTCCTGCAGCAAATCTCTTCATTGTTTATGACGTCTTTCAAATTACAAAAATAACTGTTTATACGTTCCAATTGCTTTATTAATTCAGTGAATTGAATCAAAGTAAGCGATTTTAATGAGCATCCAGCCAGGTTTCGCCTTCACCAATACCTACCTCGATGGGGACGTCGAGGGTTATGGCATTTTTCATAAAATAAATCACTTTTTCCTTCAAAAGACCAATTTCAGGTTTAAAAGCGTCGAACAACAATTCGTCGTGAACCTGCAATACCATCCTGGATTTCAACTTTTCTGCCTGCATCCAGTCATGAATCTTTATCATGGCCATTTTGATCATATCGGCAGCGCTGCCTTGTATGGGTGCATTGATTGCATTTCTTTCAGCAAACCCGCGCATGGTAGCATTTCTTGAATTGATGTCTCTTAAATATCTTTTCCTGCCAAGAATTGTAGTCACGTATTCTTTGTCTTTGGCTTCGTTAATCACGCGGTCCATATATTTCTTTACCAACGGGAACTCCTGAAAATAGGCTTCGATAATATCTGCAGCTTCACTTCTCGGGATATTCAGGTTTTGAGCCAGCCCAAAAGCCGATATCCCGTAAATAATGCCGAAATTGACCGATTTGGCTTTTCTCCTCATATCAGCATCCACCTGATCGGGTAGAATTTTAAACACTTTGCTGGCGGTAGTAGTGTGAATATCCCGGCCTTCTTTAAAGGCTCGGATCATATCCTTATCACCCGAAAAGGAAGCAATGATCCGGAGTTCAATCTGACTGTAATCTGCTGAAACGAGGAGATAATCTTTATTCCGTGGTACGAATGCTTTGCGTATTTCCCTGCCTTTTTCCGTTCGTATCGGAATGTTCTGCAGGTTCGGATTAACGGAACTCAACCGGCCGGTTGCCGCTACAGCCTGGCTGAAAGTGGTATGAATACGGTTATCCAGCGGGCTGATCAGTGCAGGTAAGGCATCTACATAAGTGGATTTAAGTTTCTGAAACTCCCTGAAGTCAAGAATTTTACTAACAATAACGTGCTGGTTTGCCAGTTTGGTCAGAATTTCTTCGCCTGTGGCATATTGCCCTGATTTGGTTTTTTTCGGCTTGTCTATCAGCAGGAGTTTTTCAAAAAGAATTACCCCAAGCTGTTTGGGTGAGTTGATGTTAAATTCTTCTCCTGCATCTTTATAGATCTCTGCCTGAACCACCTGAATGTCTTTTTCAAGTTCTTCTGATTGTTGAGCCAGCACGTTTTTATCAATCCGGATTCCCTCGAATTCCATGCTTGCCAAAACCGAAAGCAGGGGAAGTTCAACCTCCTCAAGAAGGTTTCCGACCTGAAGTTTTTTTGCCATCCGATCGAATACATCTTTTAGCAGCAGCTGCACTTCTGTCTTTTCTCCGTGTAATGCCGCCCTCTGGTATTCCGGATTGACAGAAGCTTTTTTATATTCGTCAAGAAGGGTATAGGCGAGGTAGTTTTCTGAAAGCACATCCAGGGAATGCCGCGTTTCGGGGTCAATGAGGTAATGAGCCAGCATAACGTCGTAATATGGCTTGTTAATAGGTATCTGGTATTTTCGGAATATCAGTATATCTGCTTTCAGATCATGCCCGGTTTTAACTATTTTCTCATTTTCAAAAAACGGAATTAATGGTTCAAGAAGCTTTCTTGTGTGCGATATATCACCCTCTAAGGGTATGAAATATGATTCTTCAGGCATATAACTGAGGGCCAGCCCACTCCAGCCAGCGTCAACTGAATTACCGGATTTTTCCAACGAAATGCTAACCGTATCCTGCATCATCAGATAAGGAACCAGGTTTTCGATTTCTTTCACTGACTTCAGCACATGCTGAATATGACCTATATAAAAATAATCTGTTTTCTTTTCAGGTTCAGGTATGAAATCGGTTTCTTCTTTTTCTTCCTGCTCAGAAGCTTTGTCTTTTCGAACCGATTTTGTATCCAGCTTTGACTGGCTGAATAAATCAAGTTGTGACTCCTCAGGCGATATTTTGATCCGGTCAATCTTTGAAGGAGATTTAGTTCCTCCCAATACCCGTTGCAACAGTGTCCTAAACTCCAGTTCCTCAAATAGCGCCCTCAATTTTGATTCGTCAGGACTTTCATATTTTAATTCTTCCGGTTTAAAATCAATGGGTGCATCCGTGACAATGGTGGCGAGCTGTTTCGACATGATGCCCTGCGCTCCATATTTTTCAACATTTTCTTTTTGTTTGCCTTTCAGATCATGGGCATGTTTCACCAGACTTTCTACCGAGCCGTAGGCTTTGATATACTTTTGTGCGGTTTTCGGGCCTACGCCGGGAATTCCTGGAATGTTGTCCGATGCATCGCCCTGCATGCCCAGCATATCACGTACCTGGTCCACGTGGTCTATACCCCATTTTTCCTTTATTTCTTCCACACCCATTATATCAACCGCATTACCCATGAAAGCAGGTTTGTAGAGTAGGATCTTATCATCCACCAATTGTCCGAAATCCTTGTCGGGAGTCATCATATACACCGTAAATCCTTCTTTTTCAGCTTTTTTGGCTATTGTACCGATAATGTCGTCGGCCTCGTAGGTAGGAAGTTCAAGAATCGGGATATTAAATGCTTTAATAATTTCTTTAACTACTGGTACTCCTTCCTTTATATCTTCAGGAGTTTCCTGCCGGTTCGCTTTATATTCTTTATAAACCTCATGCCGGAAAGTGGGCCCCGGTAAATCGAAAGCCACTCCAATGTGTGTGGGTTGCTGCTTTTGCAGCACTTCCAACAGAGAATTTGTAAATCCGAACATAACTCCTGTATTTTTGCCTTTGGAAGTGATCCTCGGATTTTTACTGAATGCAAAATGAGCGCGGTAAATCAGCGCATATGCATCGAGCAGAAAAAGTTTTTTTTCAGATTCTGGCATGGGCATAAAGGTACGTAGTTCGCAGATTTTTTGATTCGGGTTGGTAAAAATATAATTTGGGGGAATAATCCGTTACAAATATGAAGAATACAGCTGTTTTGATTGCAATCTTTTTTGTTTTAGCGTTTTTCAAATCCTGTGATAAACCGACGGATCATGAGCATGCGCAACGGATAAAAGGGCTAAAGGGAGTGGTGGAGATTGTGGTGGACAAATGGGGCATTCCTCATATTTATGCCGGATCAGAAGAAGACCTGTTTTTTGCCCAGGGATACAATGCAGCCCGCGACCGGTTGTTTCAACTCGAAATCTGGAGAAGGCAGGCTACCGGTACCGTAGCCGAAATACTTGGCGGGGAACATCTTGACAGGGATATTGGAACCCGGCTTTTTATGTTCAGGGGGGATATAAAAGAAGAGATGAACCATTATCACCCGAGGGGTGAATTAATCATTACGTCTTTTGTGAAGGGTGTCAATGCGTATATTACGGAAACCATAAATCATCCTGAACTACTGCCTCCGGAGTTTAACTTGTTGGGAATTAAACCGGAATATTGGACACCGGAAGTGGTAATTTCAAGGCATCAGGGTTTGCTTGGTAACATAAACCAGGAGTTGAATTACGGAAGAGCGGTAGCTGCCTTAGGCGTAGATGAAGTAAAAAGCCTTGCCGTTTTTACACCGTCTAATCCGGATATTGCTCTCGATTCTACTATTACATCTAAAATGCTTGAAAAAAATATTCTTGGAATATACAATGCCTACAGGCAGAAAGTTACATTTGACGCGGCTGACCTGGATGAAAGGCATTCCGGTTTAACGGGAAATTTCAGGTATGGAGAACTGGAATCTGTCGGGAGCAACAACTGGATTCTGAGTGGTGATCTTACCCAAAGCGGATTTCCTGTGATGGCAAATGACCCGCACCGTACGCAGACAATCCCTTCATTGCGGTACTGGGTGCATTTGTCAGCGCCCGGGTGGGATGTAATCGGTGGGGGTGAGCCGGAAATCCCCGGAGTTTCCATCGGCCACAATGGATTTGGGGCGTGGGGACTTACCGTATTCCGGACGGATGCGGAAGACCTGTATGTGTATGACCTTAATCCACGCAACCTAAATCAGTATAAGTACCAGGGGGCCTGGGAAAATTTGACGGTCATTACGGATACGATTCCTGTGATGGGCCGCGATGATAAAATTGTTGAACTAAAATATACCCGGCATGGCCCTGTCACGTTCATTGATTCGGTTTTACATAAGGCCTATGCAGTCAGGTGCGGGTGGCTGGAAACAGGCGGGTCGCCATATCTCGCCAGCCTGAGGATGGACCAGGCCAAAAGCTGGGAAGAGTTCCGGGAAGCATGCAGCTTTAGCAACATACCCGGTGAGAACATGGTTTGGGCAGACAAAGCGGGCAATATCGGCTGGCAAGCAGTTGGAATTGCACCTGTTCGCCGAAACTGGAGCGGCCTGGTACCTGTACCTGGCGATGGCAGGTTTGAATGGGAAGGATATTTGCCTATTATCGAAAAACCGCATCTTTTGAATCCTGAAAATGGATTTTTTGCCACAGCTAATCAATATGTGGTGCCTGAAGGATACAATCATATGGATGCAATTGGATTTTCGTGGTCTGATCCTTTCAGAGGTGACCGCCTGAATGAAGTACTAAACTCCGGATCAAAATTCAGCATGGACGAGATGAAAAAGTTGCAAACCGATTATTTATCGCGCCCGGCAAAACAACTTGTACCCCTGTTGAAGGACATTTCAATGGAATCCGAACCGGCCGAAACCTGCAAAGCAATTCTTCTGAAGTGGGATTATCTACTTAGCCCGGAATCCGTTGAAGCGGGAATTTATGTTGCGTGGGAGCGTGAAATTCAGGATTCAATGATGGTTCTTGCAGTTTCTGAAAAAGCAAGAGCATATTTTCGGAGACTTTCGATGAAAAAAATACTGGAATGGATCATTTATCCCGATCAGAAGTTTGGCAGCGATCCGGGATCGGGAAGAAACCTGTTTCTTTCAGCCACATTTGAAAGAGCAGTTAATAAATTAATGTCTGATTTCGGGCCGGATATAACCTTCTGGAAATATGGTCAGGAAAATTACAAGCATATTGCGCTTAGGCATGCGCTGGATCCTTTACTTTCAGATAGCCTCAAGGGTATTTATAACACCGGCATATTACCAAGAGGAGGCAACAGTTATACCGTCAACAATACCACCTCAGGAAACAACCAGACACATGGCGCTTCATTCCGAATCATCGTAGATACCGGAGATTTTGATAAAACGGTTGGTTGTAATTCACCAGGTCAGTCAGGAGATCCACGAAGCAACCATTACAATGACCTTTTTGAGCTGTGGTCCCGGGATGAATATTTTCCGGTATATTATTCGAAGGAGAAAGTAATGGAAAACAAGGATTTTTCGATTGTACTTAAGCCAGGGAAATAAGCCGGTATATGCAAAATGCAGTCTTCAAAGAGTTGCAGATTCAGACAGGAAAATGCAGACTACTGGTTGAACTTGCCCTTCAAATACGCAAGCGCCAGTTGATTAGCCATCTGTGCGGCATTACTGTTGTACCGTGGTGAACTGGGATTTGCAAAAGCATGTTCGGCGTCAAAGGAATGAACCGTTATGCTTTTGCCGGCTTCAACCATATCGTTTTGAAATTTTGCCACCACATCGGGCCCTATGCCACTGTCGTGTACGGCAAAAATGCCAAGCACATCGCTGTTGAGTGTTTTCAGTTTTTCCACGTCCTGCTCGGGACGACCGTAATACATCACACAACCGACCGTGTGGCTGCCTGCTATTAATGCTGACTGGAGTGACCACCCCCCGCCAAAGCACCAGCCGATGGTAGCAATTTTCGAGTTGCTGCCTGAATAATCCACCGCCCCGCTAATGATGGCATCAGCGCGTTCGTTGGTGACCTGCCTGATATATTTCATGGCATCTTCCCTGGTGCTGGCCACATTACCGTCATACAGGTCAATGGCCATTACATTTACATTGCCCAGTTCATTATAGAACCTTTCCGCTTCTTTTTTGATATGGTCGTTCAGGCCCCACCATTCATGTATCACAAACAGATAATTGTATGATTCACCGGAGGCTTTCAGAAAGAAGGCATTGCCGGTTTTGCCGTCTTTGGTTGGAAATGTAATCATATCACCCTGTTTACTTTGATGAATATAGGGTTGGGGAATTTCGTGGAGCATCGCAAAATCCATGTTTTGTGAAAGAGCAGCAAATTCTTCAGGAGCTGACAATGTGCAGCATAAATCCTGCTGGCCATACAGGAAAACAGGAACCATCAGTAATAGTGTAATCGGTAATAATTTTTTCATGATTTTGAATTAAGGGGTTTATTTAATGTCTTTTATAGATGATGTAATCATTGAGAGGCGGATCAATGCCGGATTCCCGCATAAGCCTGGATACCTGGCCCCTGTGATGCATGGAGTGATATAATACGTGGGTGATAATTTCTTTTATCGTACTTTCGAAGTGCTGTCCTTTCGTGTTGTGATATTGTACTACCTCCTCAAAAGTGGTAATTTTACATTCTTCCAGAAATTTAATCCATCTGATACTGCTTTCTTCTACCATTGATTCCAATTCACTGATCTTATAAGATTCCCAAAGCGGGAACGGCGAAACAGGCAGGTCCTGAATACGGTGCAGCCAGATTAGCTGTGCGGAAACAAGATGACTCATAATTTTAATAATGTGTTCGTCCTCAATATGATTCGTCCGGAGGGTTGCCAGGAGCCGTTCGTTTGCCCAGTGGTCATAACTGAAAAGATCTTTAAAGTAGGTTTTCATGTGGCAGAAAAATATACAATATATTAAATGTTAATTCTCTTGTCAATTTATGCTTGAATTTAACAACCGTGCAACGTACCTTGTTTTTTCAATAATTTCAAATTGTTATGAAAAGATATTATAGTGTTTTTCTTCTTATTCTTTTGGTTGTGTCGTTTTCAAAAGGGCAACAAAATCAGGATGAGGACATATATTTTGATACCAGTCAGGCTGAGGCACTGTTCGACCTGAATTTTACAAAAACGGAAAGAGATTCCATACAGGATGGCCTGAAATCAAATCTGAAAAGGATAAAGGCCTTGCATGCCTTTTCTCTGAAAAACGAAACACCTCCGGCATTCATATTTAATCCGCTGCCTGTTGGATTTAAGATTGATGATGTGCAGAAAGCGCTGAATTTCGGGTTGCCTGTGGAAGTGCACCTGCCTGAAAATGACACGGAACTGGCATTTTATACGATAGCGCAGCTTTCGGTGCTGGTGCGTGATAAGAAAGTCACCTCCACGAAGCTGACAAAACTCTATCTGGACCGGCTTAAAAAATTCGGTGACACGCTTGAATGTGTGGTTACGCTGCTCGAAGACCGGGCCCTGGAGCAGGCAGCACGCGCCGATGAAGAAATCGCTGCCGGCAATTACCGGGGTCTATTACATGGTATTCCGTATGGTATCAAGGATCTGTTTACACTCGAAGGGTATAAGACCACATGGGGGGCGATGGCGTATAAAGACCAGATGCTAGGCAATAGCGCCACCGTAATTCATAAACTGGATGAAGCCGGAGCAGTACTGCTTGTCAAACTCACATTGGGGGCGCTGGCCATGGGGGATGTGTGGTATGGAGGGAAGACCCGAAATCCCTGGAATCCGGAGCAGGGCTCAAGCGGATCTTCGGCCGGATCCGGAGCAGCTACGGCGGCAGGGCTGGTGGCCTTTGCCATTGGCACTGAAACGCTTGGTTCCATTGTATCACCTTCGACACGAAACGGGGTAACAGGCCTGCGACCAACATTCGGAAGGGTAAGCAGGACGGGTGCCATGGCGCTGAGCTGGACGATGGACAAAGCCGGACCCATGTGCCGATCTGCGCAGGACTGCGCTATCGTATTAAATGCCATATACGGTCCCGATGGTATGGATCAGGCAGTGATCAACGCAGCTTTTAATTACAATGCAGATCTGGATATTGGCAGTTTAAAAATAGGGTACCTTAAGGATCTTTTCGAAAGAAAGTATTCAAACAGAAGCAATGATTCCATTACCCTGAGGGTATTTCATGAACTGGGAATACACCCCGAACCGGTTAGTTTGCCAGAAAACCTACCCTACAATGCCATGTTGATGATCCTGGCTGCCGAGTCGGCTGCGGCGTTTGACGAATTCACCAGATCAAATAATGATGACCTGCTTGTACGGCAGGACAAAAGTGCCTGGCCCTCTTTTTTCCGTGGGGCAAGGTTCATTCCTGCGGTAGAATACATTCAAGCCAACCGGATTCGTTACCTGCTTATTGAGAAGATGAATGCATTGTTTCAGAAATATGATGCGATTATAACGCCCAGTTTCGGGGGGCCGCAGCTACTGGCTACCAATTTAACGGGTCATCCTGCAGTGGTTTTACCAAATGGATTTAATGAAAAAGGAAGTCCGACCAGTTTTTCTATTATTGGAAGGTTATTTCAAGAGGGAACTATACTGGTCATTGCCAGTGCTTATCAGCAAGCCACTGCATTCGAAACGATGAAACCTCCTCTTTTCTCCGCAAATTAAACATTATACTTTCCAGGGTGTCAGGTCAAACTGATCTGCTTTGTCCCAGTTATCAAGCAGGTAATTGACCACATCTTTATGAAAACCGAGTTTGAGTGCAATGTTCTGTGCAAAAGTCACTTCCCTGGGCTCGATTTTACCGTCGGCCATGATCAGCGCCATGCAGTCCAGCAGGTATTCCTTTTTTTTATCCGTACTAAGTGCACCCAGCGATTCGATGGTTTCGGGTACGTTAAATAGCTTGTTCAACTCCGATTCAGGGAAACCATGTTTGCTTGCAATGCTTTTGATAAGCAACTTTTCTTCACGGGCAAAATGTTTGTCAGCTTTTGCAAGTTGAATGAGGAGGTTTAATTTTTGTCTGGTTATAATATCCATAATGTTTATTTTCGGAATTCATAACCAACTATAAGCACCTAAATATATATTAAATAACGATCAATGGTAACTATCTGGATGTGAATTGATGCGGAGTGACCCGTGCGGTATTGAATTTAATGCATCGCTTAATTTTTAATTGCATAAATTCAACCGGATACTTTTTTCAGATTTATTTACAGGGGTATGTTCGTAATCATACTTTCGATGTGTAATTTACCCGATTTTAAACAGTAAACCAGACACAAATGGACGAAGTTAATGCGCTGAATCAGGTCGCAGAATTTCACCGTACGTTTAAGCACCCGATATTGCCGGAACCGGCCATTCCCTCTGAAAAGCGATGCCGCCTGAGAGTGTCGTTACTTGCAGAGGAGTTAAAAGAACTTGAAAATGCGATTCAAGACCGGGATATTATTGAAATTGCCGATGCACTTTGCGATTTACAGTACGTGCTGTCGGGAGCAGTACTTGAATTTGGTTTAGCGAATAAATTTAAGGCGCTGTTTGATGAGGTGCAGCGATCCAATATGAGCAAATCGTGCAGTTTGGAAGAAGAAGCCAGGGCTACAATAGACCATTACAAACAGCAGTATGACACCGAGTGCCATTATGAAAAAGCTGATGATCGTTACCTGGTGTACAGAACGGAAGATCACAAAACCATTAAATCTATCAACTATTCACCTGCCGACCTCAAATTGATTCTTGACAGTTAACCCGCCAACATGTTTAGCTGTAGAATCATCATCGCTTTGATTCATGCTTCTACAGGTTGAAGGTAAAGTAGTGAAATTGCAGTTTATTTTCCGTTCACTTTTTTCACATACAACTCAATAGCTCCGGTCATCGAAGGGGCATTAGGTAGAGGAGCTTCAATATCTAGGATCAGATTATGCTCGCTTACTGCTTTGGCGGTTGTAGGCCCGAATGCGGCAATGCGTGTATTGTTTTGCTTGAAATCAGGAAAGTTTACAAAAAGCGAATTTATACCTGAAGGGCTGAAAAACGCAATGACGTCATATTGGATATCCGCCAGATCAGAAAGATCACTGGCTATCGTGCGGTACAATGTTGCTTCTGTATAATCATACCCATTTTCTCTCAGAAATTTCGGAATGTCATCCTTCCTGATATTTGAGCAGGGGAACAGATATATTTCGTTCTTGTGTTTTTTCAACACTTCAATCAGTTCTGCCGCAGTGCGCAGACCCGTAAAGATTTTTCGTTTACGTATTACTATATACTTCTGCAGGTAATTAGCTGTTTGCTCAGAAATGCAAAAGTATTTCATGTCTGTAGGAACTTCAATTTTCAGATCCTTACAAACATTGAAGTAATGGTCCACGGCATTCCTGCTAGTAAAAATAACTGCCGAGTGATCAAGAATACTGATCTTTTGTTTACGAAATTCCTTAGCCGGGACAGATTCAATCTGAATGAAAGGACGAAAGTCAATCTTCAGATTGTACTTTTTTGCCAGTACGTAATACGGTGATTTTTCATCTTTTGGTTTAGGTTGTGAAACAAGAATACTTTTAACTGTTTTCAACCTGTCCTTAACTTCAGTCTCCATTTTTCCTCTTACCTTTTCTTCAACTCTTATTACTACCCCAGTACTATTTTGTATAGAACTAGAAAGGGGATTATTTCTGTGGCGCAAAGGTATGAAAATAAATGGAAATTTCTATAATCAGAATAATTCATTAATTTAATAAACAGAATAAACAGCCGGATAGCAAGTAAAAACACCACCATATTTATCATGAAGGAATAGATGTGGAGGTATGGCTGACGGAACGAAAGATAGGATAAAACAAGAATAATAAAGGCGAGTAAAAAAACCCAAATGGAATATCGTAAGGAATTATAGAACTGGATAAATCTGAACTCACCCAAATGATATAACCGGTTAAATACAGAAATCAGAATGTACTTACCGATCAGAAGCAGGAATATAACAAACGAGATTTCCAGCCAGTCAAGATAATAGGATGATGGCGCTCCGCGAAGTAAATTCATTTCTAAATGTTGTGGAGATAAAACTTTTAAAGAGCTGATAAGAAAACCAATGAGGAGTGCATCCAAGCCTATAAACAGAAGGTTGTTGCGGTTAAGCGGGCGAATGGTGATCAGTGATTCTTCCCTGTTTTGAAAAGAAAGTGAATACGTAATTGCACTGTAATCTTTGCTTTCCTTTGGGAAACGGTTAATCAGTATGGCAATAATCGTTAACAGGATGAGGGATGAAATGGTGAAAAATTCAGTGAAATTGCTTTCTTGTCTGCTGTGTATATCCTGTACAAGCAACCCATTGGCTGTTTTTGGATTAGTTGTAATCAAGGTGGTTGATAACCTGTTTCCGTAGATCCAATTCTGATTGAACAATGTGAACGTGTAAACCTGAAGTGACGATACTCCTGACAGACTGTCGAGGTCCAATATAAGCGTATCCTTAAAAACCGTAACGCCTTTCTTATTAACAAGCAGCATATTGGTTCCTGCGGATTTAATATTAAGCGTGTATCCTGTTAATTCGCCGACATTAAGTTTCCACGAAACGGATTTACTTTTTTCATATGCCGTCATTTTCCTGAAAGACCCGGCTTTAAAATCAAAAACTTCCCACCTGTCAGAAAGGTCGATTTCTGACGTGCCTTGACTGGTTTCAACTGTAACCGGAGATGGCCATTGCCCGACAAGCTGGATGATAATGATTAGCTTAAACACACCTCTAAAATATAAAATTTTCGAGTTTCGGTCACAAAGCTTCTCTTAACTTCGCAATTTATTAGATAATCCGTGTAGTTAAATCCACTGATTTCCAGTTTTATGCCCTGCTCAAA
>JADFHN010000113.1 GCA_022567155.1 Bacteroidota bacterium | reverse complement strand
TTCCCGGGGCATTCCAATTTTACGAAGTGAGGTGTCCAAACCATTCATTAGGTAAAAAAATGGATTTTTCTATTATACGGAAACTGGTATGTATTAACGGGTATAAAAGTTTACCCATGGGTTTCAAAGATACTTATATAGCCATCATTTTATAAAATCTCATATTTTCTGCAATGAGGTCTCCAACTTCTCCGATGCATTCCCGTTGCTTTTAAGCAACGGATAACCATTAACATAAATGTAATCGGCTTTAGCCCCATTTGTTTTATCCTATTGTTGCAATCACTAGTACGCTTAGTGATTTGATATGAGTTGAAATCGTTTCACCTATAATTCCTGTGAAACCCCGTACAACACTAAAGTGACTTTAGTGTGCAATAAAATGCCAACCCTGTTTTTTCATGAATTCCTCTACTTCTTCTGTAAAAGTGGTCTTGCGATGGTGTGCTTCCTGGTTAAGTATATATTCCCTGGCTTGTTTTACATGACTTTCGCTCACGCTGACAGCCCAATAGTCATCCCTGCCAGGCAAATTTGCTGTTGGTCAGGTTATATCTATTTATCCAGAAGGAAGATTCGCCCTTTATGAGTTGTGCAACTTTGCTTATGGTTTGATCCTTATTTAAAGAAATCAAACAATGTACATGGTCAACATATCCATTGACCGAATCAAGCCAGATACCTATTGTTTCTGCATTTTGCCGGATATGCTGAATTACCTGCTTTCTGATCTTTTGATGCAAAAAGGGCACTTTATTTTTAGTAGAGAAAACCATGTGTACCCAAATTCTTACCCAACTCATGTAGCTGTGATTTAATGCGGCTAAAGCCAGATTTGATTTTGTTTTTCAATCCGTCCCGTAAACGGGACGGGAATTATGAACCATATCGAAATTACGGATTTCAAAATATTAAAAACTATCAGTTCATGCAAATATTCATTCCCGGGGCATTCCAATTTTACGAAGTGAGGTGTCCAAACCATTCATTAGGTAAAAAAATGGATTTTTCTATTATACGGAAACTGGTATGTATTAACGAATATAAAAGTTTACCCATGGGTTTCAAAGATACTTATATAGCCATCATTTTATAAAAACTCTTGGGTTACTGCCGGCAACCTTCTTTTTGGTAATAGCCTGAAACCGGGCAAACAAGAGCAGGGCAGATACGGACAACCCGGTAAGAAGCCCGTACCATATTCCTTCTACACCAAGGCCAAAATGGAATCCCAATACATAACCTGCAGGTAATCCGATGATCCAGTAGGCTATAAAAGTAAAGAAAGCCGGAATCTTTACATCGGCTAGCCCCCGAAGCGCGCCCAATCCAACCACCTGAATGCCATCGGATAGTTGAAAAAATGCGGCGATTACCAGTAATGACGATGCAATAGATATAACTTCAGCATCTTCGATGTATAGCGTAGGAAAAAAATTCCGCCCCAAAATAAAAATAATTGCAAATACTGACATAAATGCCATGACCATAATGAATATTGAAAAGGCAGTAGCTCTTAAAGTGCGATAGTCTTTTCTGCCTAACAGGTTGCCTACCCTTATGGTGGCTGCTGCAGCCAACCCTGTTGCCATCATATAACTTACAGAGGCCATATTTAGTGCGATCTGATGCGCTGCCAGCGAACGGGCTCCCAACCAGCCAATCATGATAGACGAAAAGCCAAAGGCGCCCACTTCGAAAAAAAACTGAAAACCTGCAGGTAGTCCGATACGTAACATTTTATTTATCATAGGCATGTACAACCTAACATGCTTCATGGCAGCATGATACGGCTTGTACCGGCCTGACCGGATTAGATATAACCACATGGCCAGCGCCATCAATATTCGTGAGATCAACGTTGCATAACCAGCTCCGTTCAAACCCAATACAGGAAAACCAAGCTTACCGAAAATCAGGATATAATTTAAAAGGATATTCAGTACATTACTTCCCACTGTAATATACATGGCCTGTCTGGTTTGAGATAACCCCTCGGCAAATTGCCGGGCGCTTTGAAACAACATGAGTGGAATGATGGAAATAGTAATAATCTCGAGATACGGAATGGCCAGTTTAAGTACTTCTTCGGGCTGATTGAGGTAGTACAAGCCTTTGCCGCCGGCGAATACCAGGAATGCAAGGACCAGGCTTATCAAAAAGTTAATAACAGTACCATGTTTGAGTACTTCGGCGCTTTTCTCAATGTTTTTTTCGCCGTCGGCTGCCGCCACCAAAGGAGTGATGGCGAACGAAACGCCTATACCAAAGGTCATCATCAGGTAAAAGATCACATTGGCCAGAGCTGCTGCAGCCAGCGGTTCAGCGCCAAGGTGTCCTACCATTACACTATCGGCAATGCCCACCAGCACATGTCCCAACTGGCTTAACATCACGGGGTATGCAAGAAGGATGTTCTTTTTGTAATGGGATTTAAAACGATGCAACGTGAGTCAGATGTTTAGACGGCGGGCAACTTTAAAAATGCCTGATAAACTTAATGAATTGGTAATTTCGCCCTTTTCTGCCATCCTGAGTGTATTTTCAAAAGAGATTTTCATGATCTTCAGGTCACTCTCCGATTGTTCGGGCCGGGGTTTTCCATGGATTTTCGGCCATATTTTTCATGTAGTTATGCGCTTTTTCATTGCCGGCTTATACAACCTGTTTTTATTTTGATGACACTTCCGGAATAGTTCGCAAAGGTAGGCGTCTGAATGTTTATTAAAAACTTTGTGCTCCATCGTGCAATTTTTATCTTTCCATAATGTTAATAAGTGCATTTACAACGGACCGGATTGAAGCCGGGTGCGATGAAGCCGGCAGGGGTAGCCTGGCTGGACCCGTGGTGGCAGCCGCCGTTATTTTGCCGAAAGGATACCGGCATTCGCTGCTGAATGATTCTAAAAAGACAAGTTTACAAAACAGAGAAAAACTCCGGAAAGATATTGAAAAGGATGCACTGGCGTGGGCGGTGGCAAAAGTTCCAAACGATGAAATTGACAGGATAAACATACTGAATGCTTCATTCAGAGCCATGCATTTAGCAATAGACCGGCTAATAATAAAGCCCCAACTATTGCTGATTGACGGAAACCGGTTTAATCCCTATACCGGACTGAATCACGAATGCATAATCAAAGGAGACGGGCTGTATTTGTCGATAGCTGCAGCGTCAATCCTCGCCAAAACCCATCGCGATGAATATATGTCGGCTCTAAGTGATCAGTTTCCGGGATATGGCTGGCATACAAATGCCGGATACCCAACGCCGGGGCACAGAAAAGCGATAAAGAAACTGGGTATAACGCCCTACCACCGGAAATCATTCCGGTTGTTGCCGAACCAGTTGAATCTCTTTGATTAATTTTGGTTTATATTGACCAAAATATTTAAATAATTATCTTAAGTGGTCAAAACTTAATCGTTTTAAACAGCAATGAATTTTAGAATGTGAATTTTAAATCTGAATGAGAAAGTATAAGTACATATTTATATCAGTGATCAGCCTTATGATTCTATATTCGCGGTGTGGTCGCCCCGGTAATGTTACCCGTACGCTTAATTTTGTTGACCTTAGCATACCGGAAAATCGTATGCTAAACCTGTATCCAAGAGAATTTTCGGCCTATTTACTACAAGCTATTTATGAGAAAAAGCTTCCGGTTTATTACATTGATTATCTTGAAACGGGCGTCATTCTACCCCTTGAATCAGCAGAATTTGAAGCGCGGATCATCGAACCCTATGAACTATACGACCCGGATACAGAGAATGAATATGCCCTGCCGGTTGAAGTTGACCTGAAAAGTTTTTTTTCGTCCGTTACCCTGATAAGTTTTGATGTAAAACAGGTTGAGGGAAACGTTTATAAAACATTATATATTAATTTCTATCATCCGGGAGAAATTACACCCGAAGGATTTGACACATACATTTGTTCTATTGAATATGAAAAGGGCATAGCATTTCTTCAGCAGATTTCGCCCCCTTTGGTTTGGCACAATTATAAACTGGAAGACTGGGGATGGGTAAATGAAAGCGTGTTCAAATCAGATTTTGTGACTTCTTCAAAAATGGGCTTCGACATTTTAATGTATTACAAATCAAATCAGCAATATGAAAAACTTGCTCCTGAAGTACTGCCGCATGAGATTGATTTGTACCTCAGTCAATCACCCGGCAACCTGCATGTCATTCTTCCCGACAGTGGTAACCTTACCGGATATGTTTATTACCTCGATGATTCCACCTCAACGTACCTGGCCTCCTATTCGATTGATGATCTCGAAAGGATGGGTAAATCAAAGATTTTGCCGGCAGAGGCAAAGATTATGCCTTTAACCACTGCACTGGAGGAACATAATTATAAAATAAAGGGGAAACCACAGATGATATCTGAAAACGGCATTTTTGCGTCGCCGGTAAAGGGTAAGGATAAACTTACTAAACGTGCAGGCAGCAAATCCGCTATTGCATCAGGTTATTTCGATAAAGTGCAGCTTTTTCGTTTGCGGCAGATAGACAGGATAAACAAAAATGATACGGTTGTACCACAGGAGCTTCCATTGTTGCTATATGATGCGATTAAAAGAGGAGAAATTACGGTTTATGAAGATGACAGCCTTCTGAACAGACTACTTTCAGGCAGTTTTTTTGATGCCTTGATCTTTGAGGATAGTAATACAACCAGAATGCTTAAACCGGAGCTAATGAAAGTACATTTGATCATACGTGAAACTATATTTGATCAGGAAGGCAGCATATCCGGACTGAAACCCCTGGGTATAGGGCTTATGGTGCCCGGCCAATTTGTTCCCGAAGGATTTAACAGAGAGGCAGGTTATTTTATGGTTGACGACATAAACACGTATCTTACTACCAATGGGAGAGAAAAAATTGACTTTTCTTTGCTAAGGGGATTTCCGCTTAAGTCATGGAATATTGAAGTGTATCAGACTGCAAACAGATAAACATGGATATTAACAAATTGAATGTATCGAACCGCGAAACGGTTGCTATCGTGGGTGTTCCATTTGACGATAAATCCTCATTCATGAAAGGTGCCGCAGAGGGGCCTGATCAGATCCGGCTCATTATGCACGATGGCTCGAGCAACTACAGCTCCGAATCTGGTGTGGTTTTGGAGGAAGACCATCATTTTGTTGATGTCGGTAATCTTGATGTAAAAGATTATCATTCCGATATTAGCAATGGAGTAAGCCAGGTTCTGGAACAGTGCAATAAGGCCATTATTCTTGGCGGCGATCATTCTATTGCCTACCCGGTCATAAAAGCGTTTAGTCAGAAGTATCCTGATTTGCATATTCTTCAATTCGATGCACATACCGATCTGTATGATGAATATGAAGGTGACAGATATTCCCATGCATGCCCGTTTGCGAGAATAATGGAGGAAAATTTAGTCCGTAGCCTTACTCAGATTGGAATTCGTGTGGTCACGCCCCACCAGGTAGAACAACAGAAAAAATTCAAGGTGGACATCATTACGATGCATGACTGGTATTGTAACCGCAAACCCTCACTCAGGGGGCCGTTGTACATATCACTTGACCTGGATGTTTTCGATCCGGGATTTGCACCGGGTGTTTCGCATCACGAGCCAGGGGGCATGAATCCACGGGAAGTAATTGAACTAATTCTGAGTATTGATGTTCCTCTTGTGGGCGCCGACATTGTGGAGTTGAATCCCCGGCGCGATCATGCCGGAATTACTGCCATGCTTGCAGCCAAGCTGCTGAAAGAGTTGATGGGTAAAATGGTAAAACAATCGTAGTAACAAAAGAGCGCAGCGTAAATGTGTCTGATATTATTTGCTTATAAATCCCACCCGAAATATAAACTGGTGATAGCAGCCAACAGGGATGAATTCTATGCGCGTGAAACGGTGGCTGCGAAATTCTGGGACGATCATCCTGATATGCTTGCGGGAAGAGACCTGGAAGGGGGTGGAACCTGGTTTGGTATAAACCGGTCCGGAAAAGTGAGCCTGCTCACCAATTACCGCGACCTGAGCAATATTAAGCCTAATGCACCAACAAGAGGAAAACTGGTTTCAGATTTTCTCATTGCAGAACCGGACGTTTCTTTATACCTGGATATAATTGATAACCTGGCGGAATCGTACAATGGGTTTAATCTTATTCTTGGGTCGGTTGATGATCTTTGGTATTATTCCAACGTGGAAAGAAAAAAATATATGCTTGGCTCAGGTGTATATGGGTTGAGTAACCGGTTGCTGAATTCGCCATGGCCAAAAGTGGTAAAAGGAACAAAAAAGCTAACTGCTGCATTAAAGAAAGATACGCTGGAGCCGGAAGATTTGTTTGAGAGCCTTTATGACGACCTGAAAGCGGACGACGAAGCATTGCCTGATACGGGTGTCGGCATTGAAATGGAGCGTATGTTGTCTCCCATGTTTATCAAAAGCCCGGACTATGGTACAAGATGTACTACCATCCTCCTGGTTGATTATCAAAATCAGGTACTTTTTTCAGAACGCACCTACAATACCTCTACATTTGATTATACAACCTGCATCTATACTTTTGAGGTTTAGACGATATTATGACAAAGAAGAAAAAAAATAATGTACCCATTGCTTTACGGATAATCTCGTTTTTGTTTCCTAAACTTGAAATAATATCTCCTTTTCTGGCAAACAGACTGGCCGTACAATTGTTTCACAGGCCATTCAGGTTTAAACCAACCATACCGGAAAAGAAAGCAGCGGAGCAGGCGGAAAAGTTTAAAATAAAAATCAATAAAAAAAATATTCAGGTTTATACCTGGGGTGAAGGCAAACCTGTATTAATGGTACATGGCTGGTCAGGACGGGGCACACAGTTTCGGAAATTCATCAAACCATTTAACGACCATGGATTGAAGGTAATAGCCATTGACGGACCCGCCCACGGAAAGTCTGAAGGCAGTAGTGCACATGCACGTGAGTTTGTTGAAACCGTTGTTAAACTTCAGGAAGTGTACGGTGAATTCGAATCGCTGATCGGGCATTCGTTTGGCGGGGTGGTTAATATTAATTGTGTACACTACGGCGTAGCTGTTAAAAAATTAATCCTGATTGCTTCTCCTACCATTGCAGAAGATATCATCGCCGATTTTTTGGAAAAGATAAACGCGTCAGCCGAAAGAGGACTATATTTTAAACAGTGGCTTTTCAGGAAAAACGGAGTTCATTTTGAAGATGCCAGCATATATGCACTGGCAGATCAAATACCTGACATACCTATTCTTGTGATTCATGACGAGGAGGACAGAGATGTACCTATCCATCATGCCGAAGTTTTGAAAGGCAAACTCCCTCATATAGAACTATATAAAACAAAAGGATTAGGACACTTGCGGATACTGAAGGATAAAGCTGTGATTAACAAGTGCGTTGATTTTATAATTGGAGAAAGTTCACCTGAAATCGAAATTCAAAGTTCAGATGCCGAAAGCCGTTTTTGAAATACCAGCCAGGGCTTCCTGACTTCATCTGCTAAATTACAATAGCAGATGTCTGACAAAAAATATAACTAATTGAATTCTATATGTTTAACACTTTTTGGCGAAAAAGTCAGGAAAAGTACTTACACCGTCCTTCAGGGCGGGGATAATAGAATATTCCTGCTTGCCCCATCGGGATGCCTGTGGCACCGGCAGGCATGGCAATACATTTGGCTTTAGCCATTAAAAACACCTGTTTCCCACAATACAGTGCCCAGATACAGCAGTAAAACTCATATGTACTGGCTTTGAGAGATTCTTTTACTCATACGGATAACAGGAAAAATCAATTTTGAATATCCGATTTGTTATGCGCAAAATCCGGCCTGGTCGGAGCGGATTGGCATTGCATTAATTTTTGTATCCGAAATTGGCTATTTATCATAATTTGAATAGATTGGAAAAACGATTTGCCCTACACAGTATTTTTTGTTGCACCTGCCTGGCGCTGTGTGCATGGGACTGAGGGGGCGAAGCTTTGCAGGTATTGCAAGGATTAGCAGGAAGTAATTTCCGAAAAGCGATTCTAAGTTTAATGAAGCAGTTTATTACTTTTTATTGAATGAGGGATATCTGATGAGGTCATCACTATTTTTTAAATGCCCATGGGTTGTAAGGGTAGTCTTCCATGTAATCCTGTTTTTGTATGATGAGTGCTTTTTGTTTGTTTCCCTCTTTAATGGGTGAAAAACCATACTCGTAGCACATGTAATATACGGCGCCTTTTGATCTCCATACGTTGGAAAAATAGCGAAAATTATACCCCATGGCTTCGAGCACATCTCTACGCACTACAGCCTTCCCGATCGGGCACAGATGTTTTAAAATGCCACGGTTTTTTCGAATGAAATGATTCACCAGCAATATATACCGTTCATTTTCCCTTTTTACTTTATTGTTGTAGGTATTCCGGCACCAGGCATCGCAGAATTTCTTATCGATGCGGCCTATAATGTGCTTTTCGCAGTGCAGGCAAGCCTGGTTAGGCGGCTGGTGGGAATACGTTTGTATTTCCGGAGTTTTCATAAATCTACAGACCTACGTTTAAATACTTATAAAAATGCTTAGTTACGAATATAAGTACTTAAAAATAAACATAAAATCCTTCTCCTAATTAATATCACACAAAATTTTATAGTGGTCATGAACAAAGAACCTGACATTTTAAGCCAAATTGAAGATAAACTCATAATAAGAAACTACAGCCACAGCACACGGTCCACCTATTTGCACATGATTCGGGGGTATCTGAAGTATTTTGGTAATGATTTAACTTCGCTGACAAAGGATCAAATCATAGCATATCAAAAGCATTTGATCCTGGAAAAACACGTATCCGTTTCTTACCAGAATCAGAGTATTAATGCAATCAAATTTTATTTCGAAAAAATATTAGGAAAAGACAGGGAAACCTATCAAATTGACCGGCCCAAAAAAGAGCACAAGTTACCTATGGTGCTTTCCAGGGAGGAGGTTTCTTCCATTTTAACTGCTGTATCCAATTTGAAACATCAGTCTATTCTTTACACTATTTATTCCGGCGGATTGCGCATATCGGAAGTAATTAATTTAAGAATTTCTGATATTGATTCCGGCAACGACCGCATACTCATCCGGGGTGCAAAAGGGAAAAAGGACCGGGTCACATTGCTTTCGCCCAGGTTGTTAAACCACCTCAGGATCTATTTCTTGAAATATCGTCCACAATTGTGGCTATTTGAAGGTCCTGAAAATAAACAATACTCTACAACAAGTATACAGGCTATATTCAAACGGGCGTTGGGAAAGGCGAAAATCACAAAGAAAGCCACCGTCCATACCCTAAGACACTCATTTGCTACACACCTGTTAGAAGATGGGGTTAATTTAAGATACATACAAATGTTGTTAGGACACAATTCTTCAAAAACAACTGAAATATATACACATGTAACTAAAACCAGGCTTTCAGATATCTCCAGTCCGCTGGACAAACTGGATATTTTTGGTTAGCTTACATATATAAAATAAACCCTATATGGGGTTTGCACATACGTTAGATACAATAATTTAGATTATGAAATGATGAAAAAGTTTTATTCAGTTGGGATTGTATTACTTCTTTTTACACCTCATGTTTTCAGTCAAACGATAGGCATAAATTTTGG
>JADFHN010000037.1 GCA_022567155.1 Bacteroidota bacterium | reverse complement strand
ATCGATACTTCATGGTCTTGTGAAAGCTGAGTGAAAGTTCCGAAAATAACAAGTTTGGGTTCTTTATCTTCAGCCTCAAATGGTATGCGGTCGACACAAGTTGCTAATGTAAGTGCCATCATGATGATTAGTAATAATCCGCTCTGTTTACCTCTTTTCATTCTCATCCTCAAAACTCAATATTATATCTGTGACTCACGTTTCCAACACAGCATTCCCATTGCTAAAAATATTGTAATTATTCTAATCATCTTTCTCCCCAGTAATCAGGTTTTGGTATCATATTGGGCAGCGTCCAGCAATAACAACAATAGTCTGGTTGAAGGTATATCGGAAAATGGTAGTTACACGCCTGTGGCATTTGAATCTTTTTAATTACATCTTGTCTGGTGGAAAGGGTCAGGTCCACCACCACGGAAGTAACTTCAAAATAACCTAACACTTCGGAACTCCCATCGACTTCACTTAAATTACCGGGGACACCCGCCGGAATCTTGTCAAAGATGCTCCCTGTTTGATTTGAAACCACACGTATCTTATCCCAATAGTCAAATGTTGATTCAGATAAAGAATATTGAGAAACAATAAAATAATGAAGCTCATTGAACTCAATATAGGGTGCAGGAAGCCTTGAATAGACCAGGTATTTTTCCAGCTTTTCCTGTGAATCATCAACACTTGAGAACAAGATCAGTTGATCAAATTCGTTCGGCACTTTATAAAAACAAATCTCCGCATCATCAAAAGGACCACAACTGAAGTCCATCAAAGACCATGTCTCCTCCATCTCCCAACGTAAAAATGCTTTGTTCCCACCTGATGTCCTCAGGGGAGTATCGATGAACACATCAACAAAAAACTGATCTACAAGGACATTAATACTTGATACAATTGGTCTTTTGTTGATTTCAAAATAAGTGTCCTCGATTTCAATTGGCTCTGGCATTATTTCCCATGTTGATTCATAACGGCGTTGATCCGGGAGGGTCACTATCAGTTGATAGGCCTTTCCTACCTCTCCGCACAAGGCACCTTCCGGGAGTAGGTAAGTTCCTTCGCCGGCATCTATGTACTGTGCATTGTTCCCTTCATCATCCATCAACTGCACCGTTGCACCCTGTACCCAGGTTCCCAGGCTTCCAAATTTCCCTGTTCGCCAAATCGAAACTTCATGCTCCTGCGAGAGTTGTGTGAAAGTTCCGAAAATCACCAGTTTTCTTGATTCGTCTTCTGCTTCAAAAGCAATAGGGTCGATACAAGTGGTTAAAGTCAATACCAGCATTGCTGTAAGAAATATGCTACTCAACCTAATTCTATCCTCTCTCAATGTCAAAATTTAAAATTATAAGTGATAGATGGGAATGCGCTTCCCAGAATTGACAGACGGTACGCGCTTGCACGACTGTTTTTATCTTTTCTGAAGAAAACAGAAAAGGCATTCCTTCTGCCATACAGGTTATAAATGGAAAATGTAATGCTGTCCTGGTATCGCTTTCTGCGGATTGCATTTCTCTTTACAGTATAAGCTATGTCCAACCTGTGATAGTCAGGAATATGGAATTGATTTCTTTCAGAGTAATGCGGTACAACTACTTTACCCAACAGGTATGTAGAAGTCGGGGCCGTGATTGGGCGACCGGAAGAATACACGAAATTTAAAGCAAATTTCGCTTTCTTACTGAAAGTATAATCCAAATTGAAGTTCAGGTTATGTGGGCGATCAATAGCTGAAGATATCCACTCAGGTTCTTTATCCGATTCAAGGGCAACATACAATAATGCACGGGAAAAGGTGTAAGAAAAAGTCCCCTTCAATCGTCCTGAATTTTTTTTCAGGTATAGTTCCAGGCCATAGGTTCTGCCATCTCCCTGGACCACATCTTCCTCAATAGCGGGATTTAAAATAAGGTTGGCAAAGCTCCTGATTTCAGCCAGATTTCGGATTTTTCGAAAGAAAAGTTCAGCTGAAGATTCCCATTGGTTGAATTCAAAATTTTTATAATAGCCAATTGAGAAGTTATCGGCTTGCTTGGGCAATAAATTCTCAGATGCTGCGAGCCACTGGTCGGTTGGCAGAGGGGAGGAAGTGTTGGTGACGAGGTGTAGATACTGGTTTATCCGGTTATAGCTGGCTTTAACTGAACTGGTCACACTTGTCTTAACCCTGATAGACAACCTTGGTTCCAGATTTTTAAAATAGGCATTTTCAGAACTGATTGAATCCTTCTCAAGGAATGCTGACCACCGGAGCCCTGCTGAAACCGAAAGTAAATCCGAAATCTCCCAATCATCGTTTAAATAAAGTCCAAATTCATGCCCTCCATTCCTGGTTATCCTCTGTTGTTCTTCACCTGTTGCCCCGTACAGGATTTCCTCTTCAGGATTAAAATTAGTCCATTCAATACCTGCAATGGTTTCATGTTTATCCCAGGTGGCAATTATATTTTGTTTAGCCTTTACATATTTTTGACCGCTTTGTACCAGGTATGACTGTGCCTGCGACGGATCAAAACTTTCATTTCTGTTTTTCCCGGCAGATATCGTCAACTCCGAGAATAAAAACTCATTTAAGGGTTGGTTCCAACCCAGAGAAACGTTATTAATATTCCAATTGAATCCGAATAACCTTTCATACTGGACTTCATCACCACTCTGGTAGTAGGATAAAAATGCAGTACCGTTTTGCCCGACCTTATGATTATATCGAAAGTTGAAGTCATAAAAAGAGGCTGAGCTTTCCCGTATTTCAGGAATTTTGATCATTCTTAATATATAATCTGAATAAGTCATTCTCCCACCCAGCAACAAACTTGACTTTCCTTTTAATACAGGTGTTTCCAACGCCAGTTTGCTCATTACGGTTCCGATACCCCCACTCAGTATAAAATTTTCAGCAACGCTTCCTTTAAGATCTATCTTAAGTACAGAAGAGAGTCTGCCTCCATACTGGGCCGGAATATGGCCTTTATACAGTGTGACTCTGTTGATCAGGTCCGGGTTAAAAACAGAAAAGAAACCCAGTGCATGACTTGAGTTAAAAAACAATGCCCCATCCTGAAGTATCAGGTTTTGATCAATATTTCCTCCACGAACATAGTATCCCGAGGTACCTTCACCCAGGGTTGAAACTCCGGGTAAGATCAGAATGGCCTTGATCAGGTCCGACTCACCCAGAAAAACCGGCAATTCCTTGATCTGACGGGGCGTGATGGTCACCATTCCTGCGGAGGGGCCAAGAATGTTCTTCTGTGCTCCTTCGCCTGTTATTATAACCTCCTCCAGTTCAATTATTTCCTGATCGAGATAAATATCCAGGGTACCGTCAGAGAACACCGATAAATTGCCAATTAAGGGTACATATCCAACCATACGGATCTCGGTCAAATGTACTCCCGAGGGCACGGTCACTTCAATCAACCCTGTTGATGAAGAAACCCGGGTGATGCCAAGCGTTTCAATATAGAGCGCTGCCCCGGCAACCGGTTCCTCATTTTTAAAATCAAGTATCTTCAGCCGGATGTGACTGTCACTACTTTGTCCGACAAGGCTGGAATCTCCAATGTAAAGCATCGGAACATTAGTCAATATTTCCGATGTGTTGAACCTTTCCTTTACCAGAACATAACTCAAGGACAATACTTCTGAGAGGTCTTTGGAGGGTGCTATTACATAATTGGATACGGAATATTTAAGGTATCCTAAATCCGTGCCTTCCAGGGCAAACGTGAGAACTTCTTCCAATGAACTTCCTCTTATTGGCGGAAGATCTTCAATAGAGGCCACCCATTCTCCCTTATAGAAAATCTTTACTTCAAATCTGTCCTCAAGGTCCTTAATGAACAGGTCAAATGGGAAATCTTTATCCTCAATTTCCGGATCCGTTTCTTGTGCAAATGCCCAGGCTGGAGACAACAGAGCGATATAAATGAGGAATTTTTTCAAGCTTTTAATAATTGTTTCAAAATTAAGGAATTTGACCCAACTTGAGCATACAGGTTGTTAATTTCCTGAATCACAATGAGTTGTATCAATGGTACATTACATATTTTTTTATTGGCTTTGGAAATTGTTTAATTCTCATGATATTGTAAATATGCTTCACCTGCTTTTCGGGTGATGATGCCTTTCTTATATGCACTTCCTTTGTTCTCATTTTCATTTCTATCGTGATCATCTTTTGTGAGTTCATGATCCGTACTATATCAGACCAGTCACTATAGATGTCATGCCAGCCTGACCCTGCCTTGCCGGCAGGCAGGCGGCAGGCAGGCTGTTTGAGCCGGTGTCGAATGGCTGCAACTATTTGATAAGCCATGAGCCCCAAATGGATATGGGCAGTTGTATATTTATCTTTTTGGTGAAAAACGGGCAAGGGCATAAGAGCCAACCAGTGTCTTTCATCCCGAGGTCTCAATAAATGCATTCAACTTATAGAAAATGACTGTTTTCTCATGCTCAATACAGGTTTAGTCTTAAAAGTCTCCTCCACCCTGTCGCAGAAGCTTTACGGCCTCCGCTATAGGCTTCGGGCCGTCGGCGGAGCGTAGGCGCCTGGGAGGACCTGTCCCTCATCAGCGGGAGATTATCCCATAGGTCCGAAGGTCCTTAGGACTCCTTCGGAGACTCCTATAGAGGATGGCAATGCCAAGAGGTGGGTAAAAATATTTTGTTAAAATACAACCATTCCTACAAACCAAAATAAGGTAAAATATCTGTAAGTTTTGTTAAATTGTTTACCAATTTTTATAAAACCCACCCCTAACCCCTCCATCGGAGGGGAATTAGAGTTAGTTGACAATCAGCATTTTAGGATATTTAGTCATTGGTGGGTGATTTAGCATCTACATGCCTTGCCCGGCAGCACCGGATACCCGAAAGCATGTTACTGACTACAGGCTTTCCTTAAAAACCGGATCCGGTTTTTGTGCATAATATTGGCAATATCCTCCGGTGTATATCCCCGTTTTTCAAAAACAGGCATAAGCTTTTACAGGTCAGCGATGGTATCCAGATCGGGCGGGCACTGTTCTTTTTCTAAAGCGCCGTCAAGGTCGGTGCCAATGGCTGTGTGCATTGAGTTGCCGGCCAACTGGCACACATGATCGATATTGTCTGCCACATTAGCCAGGGTTACGCTTTTACTTTCGGGTGTAGCGATTAACCACAAATGCAATTTGTGGCTACGTTTCATCTAATTTCTATGATTAATACGCCACGTTGCCTTAGATTGAATCTGAGGCAATTCAGAATTCAATTTCTTTTGTGAAATATTAAATACCATCGCCAATCTACCAGACTGCCACATAATTGATTGTTGATGCAATTGTCAGGCATGTCATCTATATTTATATCCTAAAGTAGCTATCAATTATTTACAATCTTCTATGGATCGCCTCACGCTGACATTTCTTGTACTTTTTATTGCAGGTATGGCAACAGCCCAACCACATTTTACACGACAGGACACCCTGCGCGGTTCGATAACGCCGGAAAGGGCCTGGTGGGACCTGAAATATTACCATCTGGACATTGTCGTAAACCCTGCCGACAGCACGATTGAAGGTAAAAACACGGTGATTTACAGCGTGCTGCAACAAGGTCAGGTTATGCAGATAGATTTGCAACCCCCTCTCACCATTTCAAAAGCCGTACAAAACGGCAAGTCTTTACAGATCGTTCACGAAGGCAATGCACATTTTATCAGTCTTGAAACCGTGCAAACACCGGGAACATTGCAGGAAATAGTCGTTTTTTATGGTGGAAAGCCCCGGGTGGCCCTCAGACCTCCCTGGGATGGTGGCATCACCTGGCAAAAAGATGAAAACGGTTTGCCTTTCATTGCCTCATCGTGTCAGGGAATCGGAGCCAGTATCTGGTGGCCATGTAAAGACCACATGTACGATGAGGTTGACAGCATGCTGATCAGCGTAAACGTACCTGGCAATCTCGTGAATGTATCCAACGGAAGACTTCGTAAAGTGGATACGCTTGATAACCACACAAAAACCTGGCACTGGTTTGTTTCTAATCCGATCAATAATTACGGAGTTAATATCAACATTGGCGATTATGTGCATTTCTCAGAGAAGTTTGCAGGCGAAAAAGGCGAACTGGATCTTGACTACTGGGTTTTGCGTAATAACCTGGAGATAGCGAAGCGTCAGTTCAAAGAAGTGCCCCGCATGATGAAAGCATTTGAGTACTGGTTTGGCCCCTACCCCTTCTATGATGACAGTTACAAGCTGGTAGAAGTTCCGTACCTGGGTATGGAACATCAAAGCTCCATCACCTATGGCAATGGCTATCAAAACGGCTACCGCGGTATGGATCTGAGTGATTCGGGCTGGGGACTTAAATTTGATTTTATCATTGTACACGAGTCCGGGCATGAGTGGTTTGCCAACAACATCACCTACAAGGATATGGCCGATATGTGGATTCATGAGGGGTTTACCAACTATTCTGAAAATCTTTTTGTTGAATATTATTTTGGCAAGGAGGCAGGCGCCGCATATGTCAAAGGAACACGAAAGCGTATCAGGAATGACCGGCCGGTAATCGGGTTTTACGGAGTGAATTACAGCGGGTCGGGAGACATGTACAACAAAGGCGGCAACATGCTGCACACGCTGCGGCAAATTGTGAACGATGATGAAAAATGGCGGTCCATGCTCCGGGGACTCAATCAGGAATTTTACCACCAAACCGTTACGACAGCGCAAATAGAGGATTTTCTAAGCGAAAAATCAGGTAGGGGTCTGTCATCTTTTTTTGACCAGTATCTCCGGGATATCCGCATTCCGGTATTTGAATATGAGGTAAAAGACGGAACAATTCATTACCGCTGGAGCAATTGTGTGGGTGATTTTGACATGCCCATTCGAATTTATTCATCAGGCGAAGAAATATGGCTGAACCCCAAAACCAATTGGTCACAAGCAGCTATTGGTACAGATTCACAAGCAATTAAAGTTGACTCCGGTTTTTACGTGGCGGTATTAAATGTAACAGGAAAATGATTTTCGGATGAACAGATAAAGTTTTCGACGAATACCGAATAAGGACTTGAAGAACAGAATTGAAAATAAAGCTGTTCCACGAAGTAACACAGAGATCCCGATAGCTATCCGGGACAGAGGTACATAGAGAATTTTAGTGGATTTACAATATGATGCTTCGATAATTCACAAAAACCCCATGGAGCATTAAAGTACAAGAATCCGGTTCATTTTGAAGAACAACTAAAAGAAAAAAAGCCGTTGAAATGTGAATAACGCCACGCTATATTCCAGTCAAGGTTACCCACATTCCAACAGCATAATAATAGTAATAACAATGAAAATTAGATTACAAAACGGTCAATGCTATTTAGGGTTTGTCACTGTGCCAACAGCAAACTGAAAACTACCAACTGCACCCTGTTTTGTCTCCTGTCTTTCATTTAAATTGCGGTAGAACCATTTCAATCAATGCACAGAAGATTCTTTCTTGCATTCATTGAAAATCCTGAATTCACAACTTCCGCAAATGTTTTGATTCAACAGCGGAAATATCTTTTCAATCGCTTTCTCCTTGTATGGGAATATATTTTCCTCTCCAATTTTATCTATATATCCTCCCTTTTCGAGCACCTCTCTTACCGATTTTTTTAAGCTGCTGAGATATAACGCACCACCCTTTTCTCTGAGACTTACAGCTTCATTCACCAGTAATTCCGCACCGGCTACATCCAGCAGGTTTACGCCGCTACATACAATCAGAATATGCCTGTAAACGAGCTTTTCTTCTGCCAGGCGACCGGCTACATGATCAACAGCTCCAAAAAATATCGAGCCGTCAATTCGTAAAATCTTCAACTGAGGGCATTCCTCGAGCCGATCCCTTTTCGCATTGGCAAACTTTCTTCGGATGTGTTTCGGGTCAGGCGCCATCGCTACAATGTTTGGATGTGAGGTTCTTTGCAGGTAAAAAATCAGAGAAAAAATAACACCCAGATATATGGCATATTCAAGATCCAGAAAAATAGTTGAAAAAAAAGTGATTAAAAGTACAGAAGATTCGCGCTTACTGGCTCTAAGGATTTGCCGGATATAATGAAAATCAATAAGATTGTAGGCAACCAGCAAAATAATGCCTCCCATAGCCGGAATAGGCAGATAAGCAGTCAAAGGAGCAATAAATAGCAAGGATGCCATAAGAATAAATGCCGCAAAAATGGCGGCCATAGGAGTTTTGGCGCCGGCCTGGTAATTAACACCCGACCGTGTAAATGAACCTGACCCGGCATAACACGAAAAAAAGCTTCCCACCATATTGGATAACCCCTGCCCGATGAATTCCTGATTGCCGTCAATTCGCTGTCCCGACCGTATTCCTATTGATCGTGCGATTGCAACCGCTTCTATTAACCCAAGCAAGGCGATAGCAAACGCATTGGGAGCAAGTTCCCGTATGGTAGATAAATTCAGTGCTGGTACTGCAAATGGCGGCAGATGCGACGGCAATTCGCCAACCAGCATAATGCCATGGGCTTCACTGCCTGCTAAATAACTCAATAAACTTCCTGCAACCATGGCAATCAACAGGTTCGGCCACATTGGGCGTATTTTTTTTACAATGATGGCCGTCGCAAATGTGACGATGGCAATCCCCAATACATACATATTTATATCTCCTAAATGTGTGCCGATCACATACCATGTATCCTTAAATGAAATGCCCCCTGTGATTTGCAATCCGAATATATGTTTCAATTGGCTTGTAGCGATGAGCAAAGCCGCACCTGCAGTAAATCCAATCACTACCGAGTGCGATACGAAATTTATGAGCGTACCCATACGCGATATTCCCAGCACAAACTGGATCAGTCCGGCCATTAAAGTAAGGGTCAGGGCCAGCCGGATAAAATCAGCCGATGCCGGTTCTGCAAACTGGCTGATTGCCGCAAAAACAACAATGGAAATAGCTGTGGTCGGACCTGAAATCAGGTGCCTGGACGATCCGAAAAGCGCTGCCACCACCGGTGTGACCATTGCTGTATATAATCCGTACACCGGAGGCATACCTGCGATCATGGCAAAAGCCACGCCCTGAGGCAAAACAATCACCGCGCCCGTAAGCCCGGCCAGCAAATCGGATTTTAGCGATTGCCTTGTGATGCTTTTACCCCATACAAGAAAGGGGAAGAGTTGATATTTTAAGTTTTTTTTCAAAAACCAAATTTAAGACAAATTAAAAAGGGCCAGCCGAAAATGGCGCACGAATCGCTATTTTTCATTTTTCAGGTAAAATGTTTCCGCTGCCGGTTTCAGTGCCCGGGCAAACCAAAGCGGACGCCGGAGGTTATCAGGCCCGGGAGCAGGACGTGTCATATTCAGCCATTCCTTGTACACTTCAAATGATTTATTGGTATCAACAAATATGTCGCCGTAACTGTCTCCGGCATGTGTCTTTTCGATCCGCACTTTCTGATGCCAGCAATTATTTTTATCAGCTATATATTTCAATGCAGGGTTACCAAGTTATTCAAAAAATTGTGTATATGAAAGAATGATCATGTTTAAACAAACAACTCGGAAGAAAATCTCCTGATCATTTTTCTTTAATAAAATTGCATCACTGGAAAAAACTACGGAATCTGAGTATAGCAAGCTTTTAGATGTCCTTACTTAAAGCACTCATCTCACACTGTTTGTTCGTCATCCTGAGTGAAACGAAAGATTTGTTGCTATTAGCCAGATAGGGATTTACAGATTCTTCACTTCGGTATTAATGAACAATTTTTGTAATGTATTGAATGTCAATGTATTGTGATTTTATTAATGAAAAGTCACATCCGACGCTGAGCCTACACGTTCTTCTGTCATTTCGAATCGCTTTTAAGTGATAATACCACCCCATATTTCTCAACTCAGTACAGTGAAAAAATCACTTTTAAGCGATGAGAAATCTTTACAACAAGGGTATTTATTTCTTGCTGGCAAAGATCCCTCACTCGAAAGGTTTTTGGGAGTCAGCCATCGGGAGTAAATTTTCGAGTTCGTAATGACTGCAGGGGTGGCGCATTCCTATGCAAACGCGAAATGATCAAACATGGATATATCAGAAAACAATCCGATTGAAGCTATGATCACCATTTCCTCTTTTGCCCTAACTGAAAAGTTCTGGAAATATTGAATCCAAACCGGATATCACCATCCCAGAATTCATCCACAGTCTCGGTGATAAAGCCTTTTTCAAACGGAGCTAGGGTGTTGGTGAACAGCAACTGAAATACGTGTCCGCCGGTTTCAATTTCAAATCCAAATCCGATTACATCAAACGTTTCAGTCGAGGTCAGTGGGTTAAACCGATAGTAGTACTCCATAGTTAGAGCAAAACTACGTGTTAGCTTATACCGTAATCCGCCACCGAGATAGTATATATCGTTATCATCCTGAGCCGATGGAACGGAGTTTAAATGCACCATACCCGGTATTAGCTGAAAAGAAAAGTCACTGTTGAATTTTCTTGCTATTAGTAATTCGAACGTATAACCAATCCGGTCTTCAAAGTTAATATTCTGCCCTTCTGCGCGCATTGAATTTATGGCATAGCTTGAAAACAAGGCCATAGAAACCGGCGATCGCTGTGCGCCGGTTTTCTGCCGGAGAAATTTCCATTTTACAAAACCATCGTATGTTTTGTCAAATGAACTTCTTCCAACTCCAATATTCAGCACATCCGTAATGCCGTACTCGAGTGCAAAGCGTATATTGGCTTCATCCAGTCCGAAAAATTCGTATATCCCATTATTTATCCTGCCAAACCGGTGTGATATAAGAAATTCAAGTACTTTTTTCTTCCTCAGTTTCGTGGAATGGCCATTGATAATGCGAGTGCCTTTAAATGTGGCGATCGTGTAATTAACAGATTCATCTGTTTCATCCAAAAGGTCGAGCAAATCATCCTGTGCACAAACCGGGAATGAAAAAAACAGAAGAACGGCAAATACTACATATTTATTTTTCATAACGCTTATATTCAAAATTAACCGTTACTTCCACCTCCTCGGCAATTTTCTGAAACAGCAGTTTAGGTATTTCAATTTCATAGTCTTCCAGCTTAACAATGAATTTGCTCTCGATAATTACTTTTTCACCTTTAAAAATCAGATTTCCCTGAATCTTTACGTTCCGTTTTACACCGTGAATTTCCAACTCACCCTCGGTCCAAACGTTATTGTTTTCACTTCCTTTTTCAAAGTCAAGCACTTTACCTTTAAATATTGTTTTAGGATATTTATCTGACTCCATGTACTTTTCATTGAAATGCTCCTGCATCAGTGACTTTGCAAACTGAAACTGATTAACAGGGATGGAAAAAACAATGTCTCCGTTATCGGCGTTGAATACGCTTTTTGCTTTTTCGTTCCGTGCTTCAATATCTTCAAGTAGTGCACTTGAGAAAAAAACGATATTGCTTTTTTCAGAAATATACTTCTGCCCGACGACAGATGTGCTTATAAAAAGTAAAGCTATGAAGATTACGGGTTTCATATCAGTATATATAAAATGCGTGATTTTTATACATAACACCAAATCGTAAGTATTTGTTAACGGCGCGTGATGGAAGAACAGTTTTACATGCCCATATCTTTTTAATAATTGTGTAGAACAAAAACATCCGGCGTTATTTACTGATTAGATTATCTATGCTAAGAACACCATGCCATTAATTATCAAGCGCCCCGTCATCCACCCAGCATGCAATCAAATCGATCTGCTCGTTGGTTAAAGAACCTGTTAACGGCATGCTTTTGTTTTGTGTCCGGGTTTTTATTATCTGTGCGTTGTTCTGAATATTGCTGAAAACTCTGAAATCAGGGAATTGCGTACCCCCATGACACGATGCCAGCGCACAATTATTAGCGATGATCGGGGATATCAATTGCACAAATGAAACCCCTGAAAGCACTTGCGTTTCAAATGTAAAATCACAACCATTTGCATCTACTACTCTAACTTCGTAAGATCCCTGTCCCAGTGCGGTAAAAGTAAACCCGGGTTGTGCCTGACCGTTATCCAGGATGTATGAATATGGCTCATCGCCGTTTGTTACGCTTACGCTGATAGTTCCTGCACTTTTACCGCATCCGGATGAAGTTGTACTTGCATTGGCCGTTACGCCTTCATTATTTTCAACTACTACCTCTATTGAATTTGTACATCCGTTTGCATCGGTAATTGTAATCAAATAACTTCCGGCGCTCAGTTCGGTGAATGTATTTAAGGATTGAGGTTCATTGGAATCCAACGAATACAGGTAAGGTGATTCTCCTCCGCTGCCCGACACGATGATCAGCCCATTAGCCAGATCGCAATCCGCATTTTTAATTTCATCTGCCTGCACTGCAATGTCAGAAATGCTGCAGTCCACCGGTTCTTCCAATACATTATATGCACAACCTTGTAATAATACCACTACACTGATTATGTTAAATACCTTCTTCATTAAATAAGTTCAAATTGCTACAAGACGTGGAAAAGCACTGAAATATGCTAAAAAATACCAGGATACTCAAAAATAAGAATGATTATTAATACTTAATTTTTATTTTCCATAGGTAAATTATTTTACAAGTATCTGATAATTAGCGAAATATAGAAAAGGATTTCCGATTTATCCGGAAATCCTTTGAATTAAAAAAACTAACCGTTACTACCGATATCACCCTGAGCAATCAGTGTACCAAGATCGGATTCACTGTTATGCACATTGATATATCCATCAAAATTAATCATTTCATCATAAGATATTTCAGTCATATCATCCAACTCTTTCACGCTTGTTTTACTTATACCCGTCCCGCCATCTACCACATTCAGGCTGATCACAATACCCCCTCCTTCAGTAGCGCTGTTCATATGAATATGTGCAGGATGCTCGTTGCCATTGGTTGTGCCAACCAGTGCGATGGTAACCAATGTTGTTCCATTGCTGCGTTCCGCAAATGTAGCCGTACCACTGATGGCAGGATCTGAAACCGAATTTAACGTATATTGAACCGACTCACCGGTAAGGGCATTTTGTCCGATGTCACCCTGTGCTACCAGCGTACCCAGGTCAGATGCACTATTGTGCACGTTGATATAGCCATCAAACTCGACCATGTCATCGTATGTGATCGCTGTCATGTCGTCTTTTACTTTTACACTCGTTTTGCTTATTCCGGTGGCCCCGTTAACTGTATTCAGGCCTATCACAATTCCACCCCCTTCTGCTGCCGTATTCATGTGAATATGTGCCGGATGTTCGTTTCCGTCAATTGTGCCATCCAGGGCAATGGTAACCAATGTTGTCCCATTGATTCGTTCTTCAAACGTGGCCGTACCGCTTACGGTAGGATTTGAAACCGAATTCAACGGATATTCAACGGATTCCCCTGTAAGGGCATTCTGTCCAATGTCACCCTGCGATACCAGTGTACCCAGGTTATCAGGACTTTGATGAATATTTACATAACCGTTGTAATCTACAAGTTCATCGTATGTCACAGCTGTGCCGTCGTTATCCATTTCAATATGAGTATCACTGTCTCCGTTACCGTTTACATTATTCAATGAAATCATAATTCCGCCACCTTCAGCTGCGGTATTAGCATGAATGTGCGCAGGGTAATTGCCATCAGAAGCCGTACCGCTCAGATCGATGGTCACCAATGAAGCGCCGCTTTCCCTTTCAGTAAATGTAACGGAGCCGCTTATTCCGGAATCACCCAATTCCATGAGCGGAAACGCAACGGAATTGCTGGTAAGTTTATTGATTCCAATATCGCCTTCGGCTATTATCGTACCCAGGTTACTGCCACTCATATGCACTTTGGCATGTCCGTCAAACTCTTTCAGGTCTGAGTAAGTAATGATAGATCCTTCGTCATTTTGCGCTATATTAGTCTTACTTATCCCTGTAGCGCCATCCACATTATTCAATGAAATCACGATTCCGCCTCCTTCAGCAACAGATTCAGTATGAATATGCGCCGGATGATCTCCACCCATCGTTGTTCCTTCCAAATCAATGGTTACAAGTGTTTCACCGTTCACTCTTTCAGCAAACGTAATATCGCCGCTTATACCGTCCACCATTGCCTCAAAAAGATCAAAATCTTCAATCATACCGGTGAGTTCGTTCTGGCCAATATCTCCCTGAACCACCAGTGTTCCCAGATCGCCCGAACTGTTATGCACGTTCACATATCCGTCAAAAGCAATCATTTCGGAATACGTAATAGCTGTACCGTCATCCAGGGCTGTTACTGCTGTTTCACTCTTTCCGGCAGCATCAACATTTGTAAGTGAAATGATAATTCCACCAGTTTCCACTGCCGTATTGGCATGAATATGTACCGGATGATCTGCACCTGTTGCCACGCCGGTCAGTACAATCGTTACCAGTGTTGTGTTGTCGTCACGTTCGGTAAAAGTAACCTTACCCGTAACCCCTGAATTGCCGATGGTAAAAAGCGTGTACTCCTCTTTATTACCTGTCAGTCCGGGTTCCTCAACTACCGGCTCGTCGTCATTATTACATCCTGTGAATAACAGGGAAGATACAAGCGCCAAAACGCCCAGCATCCAGATTGATTGTTTAAACATTATTTTCATAATTAATTACAGTTTGGTTAATGAAAAATCAGGATTAGTCTATTTCGTTAGGTTTGATTTTATAATGTTTGAGTTTCATAGAAAACTTCACACCGGTGCTGTACAGGTCAACATTGCCAAACCCAACCCCGGCGAGCGGGATGTTGAAATACGGTTCCACCAGAATACCAACACGGCTGCTCAGCGGGTGCTCAAACCCTGCTGAAATATTTATGATACTGAAATAATGATAATTTTCGTTTTTTGTTTCCCACCGGCTTATCAAATCAGGGTCATTCGATTCATACTTGTACCAGTATTCTTCTTTGAGCATGAGCCAGGAGGAAATACCCCCGCGTATCACGAATCGCTGGCCTTTTACATTCGGAAAATAATATGAGACGTTGATTGGTATATCGAGTGTGTTACAAGCCCCTTCAATCGTTTCGGGCACTGCACCATATGTCCAGAATCCTTTTGTCGGCGTATATTCCCGACCGTGTGCCTTATATTTCTTCTTCGAATAATTTACTCCTATCCCGGCGCTGAAGTGTTCAAACAGGTAGTATTCAAAAAATACGCCCGTTCTGATAGCCGGACCGTCAAACTCATCGGTTCCTACCGCGCTGTAGTCGGCAGCAACAGAAAACATCCAGGCAAAATTCTCTTTTAAAATAGGCGAAGGAGGTATTTCTTCCGTTTCCTTAATCAAAATCGCTGAATGTTCATTTTCAATAAACCAGTCTCTTTTTTCAAGTGTAGATTTAAAAATGCGAATCGTTGGTTCGCTTGCATCTGTTGCGACACTAAGACCGGTAGTGGATGAAGGTTTGTTTTCTTTCTCCTTATCCGTCAACAGTAAAGCCATTTCTACATTAGTAGTTTGTCCGGTTGATTTATCCTTTACAGGCGCTTTGTTTTCCGTAACAGGCACCAATGGTGATAAATTAGATCTTTTATCCACTTTATTATTCCTGTTTTGTGGTGGCACAATCCCTGTCTGAGTCGCTCCTTTCAGGGGTTGTGCTTCTCCGGAAACGGATTCATTATGTGATTTCACCGGACCCGGGGTATCCTGATGTAGTTCGGTGGTTTCGGTCATTTTCGGGTATGTATTTGCAGTAACATTTTCAGATAGGGTGAATAATCCATTTTTAATGCCAATGGCAATAAAGAGAAGTGTGGCAAGGATGAAACCTGTGCCAATCCAGATAGCTGGTCGTCTGAAGGCAGAGACTCTGATCGAATCTGCAACATCCAGCATTGTCTCCAGTTTTTTCCAGTCCTTCTCCCTGTAATCGAATTCGTAATTTTCGACCCGTTTACGAAAAAACTGTTCTAAATTATCATCTTGCTGTTTTGACATAATCTTCTTTCAAAAACGCCTGCAAAATTTTTCTTAATTTCTCTTTTGCCTTAAAAAGATTGGATTTGCTGGTTCCAACGGAAATACCCAGCAATTCAGCAATCTCTACATGCTTATACCCTTCAATTACATATAAATTGAAAATGGTCCTGTATGCAGGAGGCAATTCCTGTATCATACTTATAACTTCTTTGTAATGAATGCTTGAGGTGATGGTTTCATTCGACTGAAGATCCTGCACTTCATCCAGCGGGGCTTCAGAAAATATCCGTCTGTTTCGCTTAACATGATTGATGGATGTATTCACAAGAATTTTTCTGAACCATGCTTTAAAAGGCAGGGTTACATCAAACTTTCTGATATTCAGGAAAACTTTCATAAATGCTTCGTTTATAATTTCTGCAGCAGTATCTCTGTTTTTCGCATATAAAATGCAAACACTCATGCCATAGGCATAAAAATGTTTGTACAGGAGCTTTTGTGCTTCCCGGTCATTTTTCCTGCAACCTTTAATCAGGAGCAGAACCAAATCCTCATCAGGTAAAAAGTTTTTCATACGTATTGTAAAGCCAGTTACAACACAATCACAAAAAGGGTTGCCTCAGCCCGTCAATATTTCCAAATACAATAAAATGAAAAGCCCTTAACCCTCTAATATTGTCAGATACAAATCGGGTAAACGGCTTTATATACGTTTTCCTGAATAATCAGTAATCAGGCTTTTTTTTGCAGACGCATTACTCAAATCAAATGGGGCTTACAAAGGGAAATAACTTGTAAAACTGGTGAATAAAAATACGCCTCCAAATACCAGCAAAACGATTCCTGCTGTACCGGTAACCGCAGCCGTGAAATACAACACACCAAAGACAATTGCTAAAATCACTTTTATGACCTTATCTGCAGAACCCATATTCGCTTTCATAATTTTTATATTTTAGTTAAACAATTTATTAAATGTTATAACAAATATAAAAGCGTATTACCGGTATATCCTGTGACTTCAGTCACCCCCTTACGTAAATTTTTCGGATTTGCCTGTTCAGTTGCTGTTGCTTCCGATGTTGCCTTTTGCAATCTGACTGAAGTTGACTGCGTGAACAATCACATGGCCATCAATATCAAGAATATCCGCATAGGTAATCTCACCCCCATCGTTATCCATTTGTTCCACATTGGTTATTCTTTGTCCTGTTTCGCCATTTACCTCATTAAATGTCAATAAAATACTTCCCCCCTCGGCTACACTGTTTTCGTGGATGTGTGCCGGGAGACTATCGCCTGATTTTGTGCCCGACATTTGAATTGTAGCAATTGAAAATCCGCTCTCGCGCTCTGCAAATGTTATTATTCCGCTTACACCGGAACTATTCACTTCATCCAGGTTATATACTTTTGTTTCTCCTGTCAAAACATTTTGGCCAATATCTCCCCGTGCCACAATTGTAAATTGCAAAGGGCTGGGGTGAACGACAATATGGCCGTCAAAATTGATTAAATCTGCATATGATACCGGTGTTCCATCATCCAGGGTACGGATATTTGTCTTACTAATACCGGTTTCCCCGTTAATATTATTAAAACTCACAACAATAGACCCTCCTTCAAGCGACGTATTCTTATGAATGTGTGTAGCATGATTATTTCCGCTGGTTGTGCCTTCCATGATAAGGGTCACAAGTGTTGATCCATTGTTTCTTTCTTCAAATAAAGCGGTACCACCTATGTTATCAGCCAAGGAAGGGGTCAGTGTATATAATTTCGATTCGCCGGTAAAAGTATTCTGGCCTATATCTCCCTTTGCAATTATCGTAAACTGACCGGTCCCCGGATGAACAACAATATGACCGTTGAAGGCCACAAGGTCCTCATAGGTAATGGGCGTACCATTATCTTTTTCCCTTACATTGGTTATGCTCTCACCGGTTACTCCGTTTACGTTATTTAAGCTGATATCAATCGGTCCGCCTTCAAGCACTGTGTTTAAATGAATATGAGTTGCATGATTGATACCCTCTGAAGTTCCCTGTAGTGTCATAGTAATGAGTGTTACCCCGCTGATTCTCTCCGAAAACACGGCTACTCCGCTGATGTTGTCTGTAGTATTTGCAGATATCATATATTCTTCAGACCTGCCTGTGAGCACATTTTGTCCGACATCGCCGGTTGCGACAATGGTCGAAAAGTTTGTCTCGCTTTGATGTATTTTCAGGTGGCCATTTAAATCAATAATGTCATCGTAAGTAACAGGTGTACCGTTGTCCATCTGAGCTACATTGGTTTCACTCAGTCCGGTTGCTCCATCCACATTATTCAATGAAATAAGAATACTTCCGTTTTCAGAGATAGAATTTGCATGAATGTGTGCCGGATGATCCATTCCATCGGAAGTACCTGAAAGGGTTATGGTGATCAGGGTTTCGCCATTGATACGCTCTGCAAACCGGATATCTCCTTGTATGGATTCTGAAGTAAGACTAATTACAGGCACTGAAGTTTCAATACCTGAAAGGGCATAGGCACCGATATCGCCCTTTGCAACCAGCACGCCAAGTTCGCTGTCGCTCTTATGCACATTTAAGTTGCCGTTAAAAAGGATCAACTCCGAATATGTGATTACCGTGCCGTCGGCGAGCAATGCAACTGCAGTCTCACTTTTACC
Organism: Bacteroidota bacterium; assembly: GCA_022567155.1. Lineage (GTDB taxonomy): Bacteria > Bacteroidota > Bacteroidia > Cytophagales > Cyclobacteriaceae > SZUA-230. Next base: position 18,650 of record JADFHN010000037.1, on the reverse strand, counting down.
TGTTGTGCCACTCACGTTGGTCAAAACAATCAGAATGCTCCCCGGATCAGCGGCATAACCGGAATGGATATGCGCCGGGTACGACGCTCCGGTTGATGTACCGGAAAGCGTAATGGTTATCAGTGTGCTGTTGTCTTCGCGCTCGGCAAAGGTGATCGTTCCACTTATCCCGGAATCGCCAATGTCTGTTAAAACATACACTTCATTGTTGCCCGTAAGTCCGATTTCCTTATCAATTTCGGGGTCATTATTGTTACAAGCAGAAATCTGGATGAGGGATATAAAAAATATAACACAAGATACCCTCCTAAATAGTCTGATAGGATTATTCATTTTATGGTTTGGTTACGATATACAAAGATAAAATACTTTTATGGTAATAGGCAGAAACTTAATGTTTGCAGAAACCTGGAAAGTCTCTGATCAATAAAAAGCCGCTTACATATATATACCGGAGCATATACCAGGTAAGCGGCCGAGTCGGGGCTAAACTTGCTAAACTTTCGTATTAACTAATAGTTATTCATTATCTTCTGAAGAAGTTGTACTCAAACCAAACGGTGCATAGAGGGGGCAAAAGCTTATAAAACCGGTCACTAAGAATACAGCTCCGAGTATTATTAAAATGATGCCGAGTGTACCGGTCACTGTGCCGGTGAAATACAAAACACCAAAAACGATTGCAAGAATAATCCTGATTATTCTATCTGCAGATCCCATATTTGTATTCATAATTAATTGTTTTTTAGTTTATAAAATGTTGTATTAGATAAGCCAATCCTGTGATAACGCCTAAGCAAATCAGGCAGATTAAAATCAGTTTTATGACTTTTGAACTCATGTGATTACAAACATAGAGGGCTATTCCGGGAGATTCCGGTGACCTGAGTCACATAATCAGAAATATTTCTGAATTAATTCAGAAAACTTCAATACCACCTTTATGCTGGAAAATTTTAGTCTCTCTTTCGAGTTTTTTAAGCATTCTTGAAATTACTTCCCGCGCGGATCCGAGCTCGTTTGCCAGTTGCTGATGCCGTACTTTGATGAGCTTTTTATTTTTCAACCTTGATAATTCTTTCAGGTGGTTATATAAGCGTACGTCCAGGCTTTTAAAAATCAGTTGGTCGATGGTATCAATCAGGTCAAGGTACCTCAAATTAAACTGGTTGTATAGCAAGTTAATAAATGACGAATATTTATTCACCCACTTATTAACCTGTTCTACAGGCAGGGCAAGAAGGGTTGTTTCCTCTTCGCAAATCGCATAAATTCTCGAAGGTGAATTTTCACGTCCCGCCGAAAAAGACATCACACAACTTTCTCTTGCCTGTATATAATACAACAATAATTCCTTATCCTCTCCGGAAATGTACACCTTGATGAAACCTTTCAAAACAAGGGGTATCACTTTTACATACTGACCTTCACGCAGTATGGTAGTATCTGCAGAAACAGTCATCAATTGTCCGTATTGGTCAAATTCATCGACCAGTTCTTTTTCAATAAATTCAAGCTGCTGTCTGATTTCTGTTGTAGGCATTTAGGCTCTTTGTATGTATTAACCCCAAAAAGTTCATTAGAATTTTTTGCACGAAGTGCAGGCGATTGAAAATGAATGTGTTATAGCTTTTTATCAATGTAATTTTTTCTTACATTTTCAATGCCTGGGTTAAAAATATAATATACCTTAATCAACGATAAAATAAACAAAACATTTTAGTGCAATAAACTACCCCGAGGCAGAGCCATCGAGGTATTAAATGGAGTTTGCTTCGCAAACATTGTTGTTTCCGACCCATAGGGTCGGGGAATTAAACCACATATTGATTAAAAAGACAAAGAATAAACTACCTGAATGAAAAATACCCAGGAATAACCAGATAGCTCCGGATAAAAGATTGCCAATATTGCAATAAACGCGCTATTAAATATCGGATTACATATTTAAACCAAATACGACTGAATGCTATTGAAACTTTCTGACTATTTTGTAAAGGGCAGGAATATGATTCTGAAGTGCATAATCTTAGTATTGACGGAAAGATACTCTGATCAGATTCAGGCTCCTCCATTACCTTTCCATTAATAATTTAAATATTCGGATTGTACATAAAAACAGCCTGGTATCACTCAAATAAATAAATGGTGCCCTGTCTAAATGTTCCATGCATACTGCACATTTATAGCTGTAAATTGCTAATTGTCAGAAACAAAGTAAGCATTTAAATGTTGATGTTGTTTATCTAAAGCCCGCTAATTACATTTTGGAGCTTAAGCTTAACCATTCCTGCCACCTCTCCAAGTTCCTCATTTTTAACCGCCTGCATGGAGGCCATGGGATCCACAGCCGATACTTCAATTTCTCCTCCTTCTTTTTCCTGTACTACCACATTGCAGGGCAGCATCAGGCCGATATGTTCTTCAGCCTGTAATGCCTTATATGCAAAGGGTGGATTACAGGCACCTAATATCTTGTAATTTCTGAAATCCACATCCAGCTTCTCTTTTAGGGTGGCTTTAATGTCAATTTCGGTCAATACACCAAAACCTTCGTCTTTCAGTGCCTCGGTCACCTTTATAACTGCCTCTTCAAAAGGAGCATTACCTATCGTTTTGCTGAAATAGTAGCTCATAATATATCGTTTTATATTTACTTAAATCATTTCTTACAAAGTAAACAAGAATTATCGTACATTAATGTGACTTTTGTTACACAATACACAATCAAAAATAATTTAAGTGTTCAATTGAATATTTGAGTTATGCTGTGGCAAATTAACTTTTTTAGTACGGTTATGGATAAATCCGAATTCAAACAGACCATTTATACTGAAATAGCAGATATGGTAAAAGCGATGGCGAATCCACACAGGCTGGAAATCATTGATTTGCTGGCAAACGGAGAGAAGACTGTGGAGCAAATTGCCACAGAAACCCGTATTAGTATTGCCAATGCTTCACAGCACCTGCAAAACCTGAAAAAAGCAAGGCTGGTAAAGATACGAAGGTTAAAAAACTATAGATTATACAGCCTGACAAACATATACGTATATGCGATCTGGAAAACGCTACGTGAATTTGCAAGGCTGCAAATTCCTGAAATTGATAAGATTGTGGATGATTACCGAAGAGTAAATAATGCTACAGTGGTGTCATTAAATGAACTTGAAAAATACAAACCTTACCTTCTGGTGGACGTAAGACCGAACGAAGAATTTGAAAACGGACATTTCGACGAGGCGATAAATATACCGGTATCCCAACTTATTTCTAACCTTAACCAGCTTCCGAAAGATAAATATATTATAACGTACTGCAGGGGTCCTTTCTGTACATTTGCTGATCAGGCGTTAGAGATACTGATTAACTCCGGATTCAAGGCTGCCAGGCTGGAAGAAGCGTTTGTAGATGTAACAAGGTAACTTGTGCCGGTATATAAGTGATCCAAAATCGCACGACGTCAGAATTTCTTTTCGTCTATGAGGTCCCGGCTCATTTCATGCGTCATCACTATTTTGTTCAGCGATTTCCAGCTTCCTCTGTTTACTGCATCAATCCCCTTATGCCTCAGTGATGTAGCTGCGATCCCACCCTGGTGCCCCGAACGGCAACATGTGCATACCGGAATGTTCTTTTTCCTTATTTTTTTAATCCGGACATCCAGAGTATGCAAAGGAATATTTATTGATTCACGAATGTGTCCGGTGTGGTATTCAGGTGTAGTCCGTACATCAATTATAAGTGCTTTTTTGTCTAACAACCCGGTTATTCGTTTCTTTTTCTTCCCAAAACCGATTATCCCAAAAAGGCCCATAGATTATTGATTTACAGCTCTTTTCAATGGCGTCAACACTTCACTGTCCCATGACATCATTCCATCTGTGACGTTGTACACATTTTCAAATCCAATATGCACCCTATCTGCCGGCCTTTAAAATCACCTATGCTTATTTCTTTGTACATCTTATTTCTTTAAAATTATAATCCGATTACCTTTTATCTGAACCAGAGGCAGGATATATAGTCCTTAAAAATTTAGTTCCAGAATAAGGGTGCGAAAGTAATAAAACAACCTGTATTCTTTTGTAATACCGGTCATACATCAAAAAAAATGTCCGGATTTAAATTCTTCAGCGAATATCCGGTTGAATTATGTTTGTTTGTGTTGCAATTTTTTGTCTTACCGCATCACTTTGGTTCTCACTGCTGTTCATTTTATCAAAGGCATCCACAGCTTCATGAATACGCATATAAAAGTTTTGTTCGCCAATGCGTTCCATCAATCCGCACCGGCACATAATATCGCGTACAGGCCCTTTTACCCCTGTTACCATAAATGCAATATTTCGGGCCTTATAGTCTTCCACAATGTCTTCAAGTGTATGCACAGCGCTGGAATCAAGTGAATTTATTGCTGTGCCTACCAGAATAACCGCTTTCAGTTTTTCCCCTTTTGCTGCTTCCATTTTCTGCAGTTTTTCTTTGAAATACGCTGTATTGGCAAAAAACATCTGAGCATCAAACCGGATGATCAGTATATCTTCACTTTCTGTGGCTTCCTGAAACCGGACAATATTTCTGTACTCATTTGTACCTGGAAGCCTCCCCAGTTGCGCAATATGCGGATACGTGCTTTTATACACTACAAATGCCAGCGACAGCAATATACCAATAGCAATACCCTGCTCAATACCTAAGGTTAACGTGGCTATAAAAGTCGCCAGCAGCATGACAAAATCCCTGCGGTCAGTTTTCCATAAATACCCGGCTTCCTTTACATCAATCAAACCGAATACGGCCACCAAGATTACAGAAGCAAGAATAGCTTTCGGAAGATAGTAAAAGAGCGGAGTCAAAAACAACAGCGTCAGGATAATCAATAAAGCACTTATTACGGAAGCCATGCCGGTGCGCGCTCCTGCCTGATCATTCACGGCAGTTCTGGAAAAGCCCCCCGTAACCGGAAAAGACTGAAAAAACGACCCTCCGATGTTTGCAAGGCCCAGACCGATCAATTCCTGGTTGGAGTCAACCTCATAGCCCTTGTGCCTCGCCTGCATGGCCTTTGCAACAGCAATTGATTCTACAAATCCGATCAGGGCAATAGTAAGCGCTACAGGAAGGAGCGCCTGTATATCATTAATTTCAAATAACGATGTAGATAATTTTGGAAATCCTACTGGAATATCCTGTACGATTTTCAATCCTTTATCATCCAGACTGAAAACAGCTACTATTAGTATTCCGGCAATTACAGCCACCAGCGAACCCGGAATGGTTTTATTAAACTTTCTTATGCCCATGATAACCAACATGCCACCCAGACCGAGAATCAATGTTGCAGGATGCACCTCACTGATGTGAGCTATGGCATTTCCAATGATTTCATGAATCAGGTGACTTCGGGGAATATCGAACCCAAGCAGGTGTTTCAACTGGCTCAACCCAATGATCAGTGCAGCGGCAGAAGTGAATCCCGAAATAACCGGGTGTGACAAAAAATTTACCAGAAACCCCAGTCTGAATACACCCATCAGGAACTGAATAAGGCCTACCATAAATGCCAGTAGTATTGCATACTGCACAAACGCGGTTGAGCCGGGATCAGCCAATGCCCCCACACCTGTTGCGACCAGCAGTGAAACCATGGCCACAGGACCTACAGCAAGTTGCCTTGACGTGCCAAATATGGCATACAATAATAAAGGTAAGGTAGCAGCATATAACCCATAAACCGGGGGTAAACCCGCCAGCATAGCATAAGCCATACCCTGTGGTATCAGCATTACACCAACCGTCAGTCCTGCCGGCAAGTCACCTTTCAGGTCTTCTTTCGAATAATCCGGAAGCCACTGGAGTATAGGTACAAATTTCCTGATAGTCATGCATGTAACCTTGAAACCGCAAAGATATTTAATTATATCCTTTTCTTATGTAACCGCAGTTACGTAGGCAGGATACCTGGTGTCTGAATTCATTTTCAGCAACACTTCCTATATGGCGACCTCTACGATTATCGTATTTCCCTATTGTTTACACCGGAATCAAGGTATTGCATGTGGTCCGCCTTCGTAGGCTTTTTCACCCGCAGTAACCCGAAGATCCAGGATATTCTGCGGTGGTGGCAGCGGGCATGTGGCAAATTCGGTAAAAGCACAGGGCGGATTAAAAGATTTGTTGAAATCGAGGAGCACTTTATTATCTTTTCCCGGTTTTTCCGGATACATATATCTTCCCGCTCCATAGGTGGTTTTTCCGTTAGTCCGGTCACCGAATATGATAAAAAAAGTGTCCTCACCTCCATCCAGCACATCCAGTGTATATATTTTTCCATCTATCTCAAATGACAGCTTTCCGGGCGATGGCTGCTCGATAGTCATCCCGACAATATTTTGTATGGAAATGGTACCTGGTTTGACCGAAGGAATGAATGTGGATTCCACACGCCATTTTTCCGACAATTCAAAATAATCGACCCCCATAAAATCTCTCCGTACGGGATGTTCTTTATCTTTCAGACGTATGCCGTATTTGTCACCGCGTTTGATTGCGTACCATTTCAATGTGCCGTACTCCAGCGCTGTCGGCTTTCCCCTACCGTCATCCACCAGGCCCAAACTGTCAACCCGCTGTCCGTCACTCCAAATTTCCACTCCAGGATTAGTAATCGTATAAATACTGTCGCCAACCAGATAGAAAGCTCCTGTTACCGCAGGAGCCTTTCCGGGAAATACAATGTCGTTGGACGGATCGGAGCCGTACGAATTTTCACCAGGGTTGAGCCAGTACAGGCCGGCCAGAACCAGATATCCGTCGTCATTGGTCAGCGCTTCGTACCTGATTTTCTTCCAGGCGTTTATGGACTCCACATACTCAGGATCTTCATCTGCCTTTATGTTACAACCAGTAAGGATTATGCCAATCAGCAGCAAGAACAGCATAAACAACCTATTTGATACGCATTTCATCATCTGAATAACTTTTAATTTTACGAAAATCAAAAAAATTACAACTATTAAACGATTTAGGGAATAGATAGTTTCAGTTAGTCGCTGACACAACGGAGAAGGTGACGGGGTGGGTTGGAAGCCTGACTGCCTTGGCAGGTTGGAAGCCCGAAGCCCAAAACTCGAAGCTTCGAGCTTCGAGTTTTGACTTTTGTAAGAGTCTTACACCAAGGATTATTTCCGGTAATACGTCATGGCCTCCGCCATGTTTTCATTAAGGTCTTCGATTCTCCGATCATGCGAAGGGTGTGTCGAAAGCCACTCCGGAGATTGTTGTCCGCCGGTCTTTTCGCTCATCCTCACCCAGAATACGGGAGCTTCATGGGGATCATAACCAGCCATCGCCATAAATATCAGTCCAATTTTATCTGCTTCGGATTCGTGCTTACGGCCATATGCCAGCATACCCAATTGCGATGAAACGCCAACAGACTGCATAAAAATTTCTTCAGTCAAAGTAGGATTTTCTCCCATAGCCAAAGAAAGGCTGGCCAGGCCCAATTGTCGTGCTAATCCCTGGCTCATGCGTTCGCGCCCATGATTTGCTATGGCGTGCGCCACTTCATGCCCCATCACAACAGCAACCCCTTTTTCATCCTGACACAACGGCATAATACCTGTATAGAAGGCCACTTTTCCTCCCGGCATAGCCCAGGCGTTTACAACGGAATCATTATCAATTAAATTAAATTCCCATTCAAAACCCTCCAAGCTGCTGGCATACCCATTATCATTCATATATTTTTCAACAGCATGCTGAATTCTTGTGCCTACCCTCCGGAGCATCTGTACCTGAGCAGAATCGTCCGAAAGTTTACTTGTACTTACAACCTCCTTATATTGGTCAGCGCTTAAGCTTAGTATATCCTTATTTGAAATAAGACTTAGCTGACTCCGTCCTGTTATAGGCACGGTGGCACATGAAGTAAAGAGGAACTCAAAAATTACAACATAAGCCAGTGCAATAAAACCGTTTTTCATAATTAATATCCGTTCAATTTAATCTGTTTCTAAATTAAACGAAATATTGAACTAAAATAGTTTCTTACGTTAGTTTTGCCGGTAAATTATCAACTTATGAAAATTCTGGCTATTGGAAGAAATTATGTAGCGCACATCAAAGAGCTTAACAACGAAATACCCGCTGATCCGGTGATCTTTAGCAAACCGGAAACGGCACTGCTTCGCAACAATGCACCTTTTTATTATCCGGGATTTTCCACCGATATCCACTATGAGGTAGAAATCGTATTAAAAATGTGCAAACAAGGTAAAAACGTTTCAGAAAAATTTGCTCATATATACTACGATGAAATCGGGATAGGAATAGATTTTACTGCACGGGATATCCAGGGTAAAGCTAAGAAAAAAGGACTTCCATGGGTAATTGCAAAGGGTTTTGACGGTGCTGCTCCCATATCACACTTTATTCCTAAATCTGATTTCAAAGACCTTTCCAATATCAATTTCAGCTTATCTTTGGATGGAGAAATCAAACAGAAAGGGAACACAAAGCTAATGATTTACAGTTTTAACTATATAATCGCTTATATTTCAAAGTTTATTACGCTAAATAAAGGCGACTTAATCTTTACAGGCACGCCGGAAGGCGTAGGGCCTATACAAATTGGCAACATTCTTGTGGCATGTATTGAAGATAAAAAGATGCTTCAAGTCAAAATTAAGTAACCGGCTATTCAGGCTTTGTGTTAGTGTGTGAGATGTTTTACCGTAAAACCATATTAGTTGTTACCGGATTCATGTTTGCAGCATACGGCCTGTGTTATGCACAAATGAATAGTGTTCCGGACGATTACTACCTTTTCCCAATCAAACCCGGAAACCGGAACACACTTGCAGGCACAATGGGAGAACTGAGGAGCACACATTTTCATACCGGAATAGATATACGAACCGGAGGGGTTCAGGGCCTGCCTGTGCATGCCGCTGCAGACGGCTACATCTCACGTATCGCCGTTTCGCCCAATGGCTATGGCAATGCATTGTATATCACCCATGATAATGGTCAAACAACTGTGTATGCACACCTGAAAGAATTTACAGCCCCTGTAAAACAATATGTCATCGGGGAGCAGTATAAACGTAAATCTTTTCAGGTAAATCTTTTTCCACCAAAATACAAATTCAGTGTGCATAAGGGAGACACCATTGCACATTCCGGAAACAGCGGATCTTCCGCAGGACCGCATCTGCATTTTGACATCCGGAACGATAAACAGGCCGTATTGAATCCGCTGGAATACAACTTTGAAGAAATCATCGATACACGTGCTCCGGAAGTAAGAAAAATTGCCCTGAAAACCATGGATAAACACTCACGGATAAATAACCGGTTTGGAAGATTTGAATTCAACGTGATTAAATCCGGCAATCATTATATCATAGAAGAGCCAATTCAGGTATATGGGAGTATCGCCGTGGAACTTTATGCCTATGACCGTCAGGACTGGACAAAATTTCATACTGGTATTAACGAGATTGTGATGGAAATTGACAATCAGGAAGTATTCAGGCAGGTAATCCGGGAGATACCATTTTCAAAAAGCAGGAATTTTTATAACCATATAAATTACAGGCAGCTAAAAGAAACGGGCTTACGGTTTCATAAACTTTATGTTGATAATGGGAATGAGTTTGATTTTTATACGACCAATAAAGACAAAGGCATACTCACATTCGATACCGAATGTGAACACGAGTTGGTGATCACAATGCACGATACTTACCGAAACCGGTCTTTTCTGAAACTTAACCTCAGATGTATCCTGCAATCAGAACCTATTGTCGACACCGGCATACCTGGCTTGGATGAAAGCACCTATGAAATTCTGGATAATACCCTGATCGTTTATTCCGTTATTCCTGAAAATGTAAGATCCGTACCTGCAGTATTCTTTTCGGGGCTAAGCAGCTACCTTATTGATGCATCCTACACACTGGACAACGTGGATGTTTATTTATGGGATTTAACATTCGGGTTACCCGATTCAGTTGAGCTTTGTAATACAAAAGAGTATTTCAGTATTGATGCCATGATCCCTTCAGCAAAAGAATATCAGTTTTACAGTCATAACATCGAAGCCAGCTTCAGCAAAAGGTCTTTATTTGATACCATTTTCCTGGATGTTGGATACGATCCGGATTTTAACGGAACCGGTGAGTTGTTTTTATTTGGATCCGATCAATACCCGGTCAGATCTAATATCGAAGTATCTCTTATTCCTGACAAAATTTATCCTGACAGAGACAGAACGCATGTATATTCGGTGGACGATGCAGGAAATTTCTACTTTTCAGGAGGTACATGGGATGGAGACAAAATAAAATTTAAAACGCGGACATTTGGTGCCTATACCCTGGTGGAAGATTCTATTCCACCCGAAATCCGCCCACTTATTATAAACAGTGAAAAACTTGTATTCAAGATCAATGATAAGTTATCAGGAATAAAATCCTATGAGTTAACATTAAACGACGCCTGGGTGCTGATGAACTATGATCCTAAAACCAGGCAAATATGGTCAGTAAAACTGGACGAAAAACAGCCCTTAGAAGGCCGCCTTGTTCTGAAAGTAACCGATAATGCCGGAAACGAAAAGGTACACAAATCTAAAATCTTATCTCAAAATCAATACTAATCTAATATTGGATACTGAATTTCTAATCACTAATAACTAACGCCATGCAATTACAAATTGGTAGTAAAGCCCCCGACTTTGAAGTAAACGACCAGGATGGAAATTCTGTGAAATTGTCTGATTTCAGGGGCAAAAAAGTCGTATTGTATTTTTATCCCAAAGATAATACTCCAGGTTGCACAGCAGAAGCGTGCAATTTAAGAGATAACTACAACGAACTCAGAAAACGTGGTTATGAAGTACTTGGCGTAAGCAAAGATTCAGAAAAATCACATCAAAAGTTTATCGAAAAACAAAACCTGCCTTTCAGATTGCTGGCAGATATTGAAAAGAAAGTTCATGACCGGTATGGGACATGGGTCGAAAAGTCTATGTATGGAAGAAAATATATGGGTACGGCCCGAAAGACTTTTATTATTGATGAAAACGGCAAGATCGAAAATATAATCGAAAAGGTGAAAACCAAAGATCACACGGCACAGATACTTAATAATTAACCAGATTACATAAACCTTATGGCACAGCCAACTGCGGTATTCAGGAGGCTTCTGTGAGAAAGAATATGCCGTAACTGAAATTCGGGTAATACAAATTTCGAACTTTTCACAATCCTGCTATATTTACACAAATTTTTCTTCTTTAAGTTTTTCGATGCATGCCCGAACCTCTGACTATCCCCCAACTCAACCGTATAGCTTCACAAGTGCGGAGAGACATCGTACGAATGGTTCACAGCGCTCAATCCGGACATCCCGGTGGATCGCTGGGTTGTACCGACTTTATGGTAGCAATGTATTTCCGTATTCTAAAACACAATCCCAATTTCAAACCTGACGGAACCGGTGAAGACGTGTTCTTTTTGTCGAACGGTCACATTTCACCCGTTTGGTACAGTGTTCTGGCACGAAATAAATATTTTGATCTGGAAGAACTTAATACATTCCGGAAAATAAATTCAAGGCTTCAGGGCCACCCTGCCACTAAGGAGGGATTGCCCGGAGTTCGTGTGGCTTCCGGATCGTTAGGTCAGGGGCTGTCGGTAGCTGTGGGTGCCGCGCTTTCAAAAAAACTTAATGGTGACAATCACATGGTATATGTGCTTATGGGTGACGGTGAGCAGCAGGAAGGACAGATTTGGGAAGCAACAATGTTTGCCGCACACAATAAAGTGGACAACCTGATTGCCACAGTTGACTATAACGGCCAGCAAATTGATGGCCCGGTAGATTCGATCAACACATTGGGAAATCTTAGAGCCAAATACGAGGCCTTCAACTGGGAAGTAATAGAATCAGAAGGTAACGACATGAATGATGTTATTTCCAGTATGACGCTGGCCAAATCGCTCGCCGGACGTGGTAAACCTGTGATCAACCTGATGAAAACCGAAATGGGAAAAGGAGTAGACTTCATGGAAGGCAAACACCAATGGCACGGTATTCCGCCCAACGATGAACAACTGGCATCTGCCCTGTCGCAACTCGATGAAACACTTGGCGACTACTAAATAATGATGCATAGAAAGATCTTCTCCCTTTACATACTTATTTTAGGTTTAGCCTGCCTGATCGTTTCCACGCTGTCTGCACAGGAAGTCACCCAGCGGATTCCGGAAAAAACAAGACTGCTTTTTTTGCTCGACGGATCTGCAAGCATGTATGGTGAATGGGAGAAAACGCTCAAAATCCGTGCTGCCAAAGGATTGTTGAATGATCTTGTTGACAGTTTGCGGGTAAATAAGAATGTGGAATTGGCGCTCAGAATTTACGGACATCAACACACACCGGAGGAACGAAATTGTGAAGACACACGGCTTGAAGTGCCCTTTGGGCCTTCTACGCACGATCAGATAATCGAAAAAATACGCGATCTGGAACCCAAAGGCACCACCCCCATTGCCTATTCGTTATTGCAGGCTGCCGGTGATTATCCCGTATCCAGCGACTACAGAAACATCATTATCATAATTACCGACGGCGTCGAATCCTGTGGTGGAGATCCTTGTGCCGTGTCGATTGCTTTGCAGAAAAAAGGCATTTTCCTTAAACCCTTTGTAATCGGACTAAACATGGATAAAGATTATCAAAATCAGTTTGGATGTACGGGAACTTATTTTGACGCCAGGCACATTCGTGATTTCAGACAGGCACTTAATGTTGCATTGCAACAAAGTCTTTTAAAAACAACTGTCACGGTAGAACTCACGGATAACCAGAACCTGCCGAACGAAACAAACATAAACGTGTCGTTTATAAATAGTGTTACAGGCGATCCGGTTTACGAATTTGTGCATTACAGGGATAAAAAAGGAATAACGGATACACTCGAAATAGAACCTGTGATCACTTATAACATCTTAGTAAATACAATTCCTCCGGTATTCAGGAATGAAGTAGAAATTACCGGAGGTCGCCATAATGAGATTCGTATCCCTGCACCACAGGGAAAACTGCGTATTGAGCTTCCAAATGCCGGCATGTATCAGAACGGTGTTAAAGCATTGCTGAAATTTAAAGACACGAAAAATGTTTTTCATACGCAGGATGTACCGGGAACTGAAAAATATTTAACCGGCACCTACGACGCTGAAGTGTTAACCCTTCCAAAAACAATCTTCAAAGGCATTCAGATAAGTCACAAAGAAACTGCAAAATTAATACTTCCGGCTCCTGGCCTGGTCAACCTTGTTTCTTCGAGTTTTATATACGGCACAATATATGAGATCGACAAAGAGGGAAAGGAGAAATGGGTTATCAACCTGGATACTAAAAATACCACAACTAAATTGACAATGCAGCCCGGAAATTATAAAATTGCATATCGTACAAAAGTCACCTTTGGCAGCAAATACACGGCAATCAAATATTTCGAAATAAAATCAAAAAAATCCACCTCCCTTAAACTCTTTAACTGATGACAAAAATCACATACACTGAGCAAAAAGACACCCGGTCAGGTTTCGGTGCTGGTCTTCTTGAAATAGGTAGAAATAATAAAAATATCGTCGGACTCTGTGCTGACCTTACAGGTTCGTTGAAAATGAGTGATTTTAAAAAGGAGTTTCCTGACAGGTTTTTCCAGGTAGGCGTCAGCGAAGCCAACATGATGGGGTTGGCTGCCGGACTAACTATTGGAGGAAAGATTCCATTTACAGGTACGTTTGCAAATTTTTCCACCGGTCGGGTATATGATCAGATCAGGCAGTCAATAGCCTATTCAAACAAAAATGTAAAAATATGCGCTTCGCATGCCGGTCTCACACTGGGAGAAGACGGCGCAACCCATCAGATATTGGAAGACATCGGGATGATGAAAATGCTTCCGAATATGACTGTGATCTGCCCATGTGACTATAACCAGACCAAAGCCGCCACTATAGCCATTTCCGGTCATACTGGTCCCGTATATTTGAGATTCGGAAGACCTAAAATGCCGGTTTTCACAAAGGAAGATGAACCATTTGAGATCGGAAAAGCGCAAATATTAATCAAAGGAACTGATGTTTCGGTATTTGCAACCGGCCATCTGGTATGGCAGGCCATTGAAGCTGAAGCTATACTGGCGGAAAAAGGTATCAGTGCTGAAATCATTAATATACACACAATAAAACCGATCGACGCCGAAACGATTCTGACTTCCACAACCAAAACAGGATGTGCCGTATCTGCTGAAGAACATCAGATAAACGGCGGAATGGGTGAGAGCATCTCAAGAGTGTTGTTGCAGCACAGGCCGGTACCGATGGAATATGTGGGTGTGAATGACAGTTTCGGAGAAAGTGGTAAACCGATGGAATTGCTAGCCAAATACGGCTTGAGCGCCGATAAAATCGTGGAAGCAGTTGAAAATGTCATTCAACGAAAATAACCAGATAGAATATATTTCTATAATAAAAACACTTCATATCTTAAGTTTTGCATTGCTGACAGGGTGTGCTTCATCCAGAACAACTATTACCTCGCAGGTTTCAGAGCATCCCGATAAGGAAATAATAAAAGTGATGGTAATAGCACTCACCCCCGTAGTGGAAAACAGGACAACTGCATAAAAAGAACTCGCATACTGGCTGAGAAAGGAAGGCTACGAAGCAGAAGCAAGTGTGGAAAGGATGCAGGCTGTGGCCAGGATACCGCGGCATGAAGAAATAAACAAAGTGACTGAGGACAATGATTTTGATGGAATCATTACACTAAAGATTAAAGATATTGAAGAAAATTCAAGATATGTATCGGGCACAGAAACACATACCACCTCCCTGGAAGAAACATATATTTATAATTACCTGAATGCCTGGAACGAATATTATGTACCCGGCTGTTATTCCAAAGCGAAGATTCTGATCATTGAAACTAACCTGTTTGAATCGGAATCAGGAAAACTTATTTACACTGCCACCACAGAAATGTTCGAAGCTTCGTCGATGGAACAGATGATCAGCAATCTTGCACAGAAGCTTGCAACAAATATAAAAAGAAGTAAAGTTCTTACTAAATCCAAGCATTGATCCAAATAGGAACAATATAGATATTCCATCCATTCCAATTACTCACGTAACAATATTTTCAGTCTTAATTATGTGTATTTCAGTTCATAACATTTTTAAAATGAACTTTTTCATTTTATTGGGTTACCTATGGCCCATTTATTCATTAAATATTAAACAGGCTTGTTATAAAAAATGAGATTCAATGATCTAGCAATACCCAAATGTTCTTACTGGCTTGAAAAACTAAATGTGTTATTTTTGGTGGACAAAGTAAGTAAAAATGTTCCGTTTATAAGCTCATCTATTGCATCCATTGAAGAACAGCAGATGAGAGAGCCCTATTCATTTGACCAGCTTCTTTCCAAAATTTACCCGGATGATCAGATTGTATTTAAAAAGATGATCAGTAAAATGCATGAAACAAACGACAATGTAGGTTTCCGTCTGGTGGACAATGAAAATGATACGGTGCCCTTCAAAATAAATTCGCTAAGTATCGGGAGTGAAAATAAAAGCCGGTTTTTGATTGCACTCCCCCTTAATAAATAAGAAATTCGAGTTTTCGTAACGAAGTCTAATGACAATTCTGGGTTTAATGGAAGTGAAGAGAAAGTGGCCCATTTTCCGAGAATCCTTCCCACAGACTAATATATCATATTACTCAAACCTTATTTAAACGAGGCTCACAATAATTTCATTTTCGTCATTTCCAATATTTGAATGCTTCTTTGTCAATTATTAGTTTTATTATCACTATTGTCCGACAAATTTTATTTCCGTATTTTTACTCATGTTGTATGTTGTTTGGCAAAAAACAAAACTACAACATGAAGGGGAAACCTCCGGGAAGTACCCTTCTCTTATATTATTTTAGTCGGACAGTAGTGTTTTATTATATGTAATTCACATTCCAGTATATTTATTACCGGCATATGATCCGGTATATATATGAATGCAGATTGCTCTCAACCAATGTTTTTTATACCTTACTCATGCATTTTACATCTTACATAAGGATTAATTAAATGATCATTAAAGCTATCATCGTTGTTTGCTATATAACACTCCATACTTTTACAGTCAATCCGGGGAACCAATCCGAAATATTTATTGATTTATTCCTGGAACCCAAAAAGGTTAGCAGCGGGAAATTCAAAGGGTTCGATGTGTACGATTTATCAGATCTCATGGTGTATCAAGGCACAGGTAAAAAAAGAAGGGAATTGTACATAATACGTCGTGATACAGATGAATCCTTGTTATTCTTTCAGGACACGATAGCCGATACCCGGATATATCATCTTAAGTTTTTTAAAAGCGATGAACCAAGGTTACCCACCGTTATGATGCTGGATGTGGAGGGCTATATCAGTGTAGGGCAGCATATCTTCCTAATAGGAGACAAAGAGGCTACGTATTGTGGCTTTATCAGCTATGCGGCCGATGATTACAACTTTTCTTCATTGGGCCTCCATGCGCGTATTGAATCTGTTGATGACCGCATCATTTTATCTTTTGATACCGAAAACATCATTGATTACTCCATGGATACGTTAATTGACGGTAGCGACCTGAAATTTGAAATTGTCAGGCACGATGTAATCAGATTACAATGAGGTAATTAGTGCGACTTTGATTATTAAATTCAACCCAAAATTGTCAATAGGATTGACAATTTTGCCCTATGGGCAGACGAAAGTCCTTGATAAACAATGATTTCGTCTGGGTGAACCCAGGCATCCCGCCTTGGCGGGATCGCCTGCACTTAGTGCAAAAAGTTCGAATGAACTTTTTGGGTTTAATATTAAATTGGTGATATTTGCAGCCTTATTTTAAAGACCAAAAAAGGAGGTAACAATCAGGAGATACAGAGGCAGGGGCCGGATACGCCGGAGAGGTCGCGAAGAAGAGCCTTTCAAAGTAAATAATAAAATTGAAGCAGCCGAAGTAAGGCTGGTTGGAGATAATGTTGAACAGGGTGTTTATCCGCTGCAAAAGGCGCTTTTGATTGCAGAGGAGGAAGGACTCGACCTTGTGGAAGTATCAGCAAAAGCTGAACCACCCGTATGCCGGGTAATTGATTATTCAAAGTTTAAATACGAGTATAAGAAAAAACAAAAGGAAATAAAGGCCAAAGCACACAAAACCATTGTAAAAGAAATACGGTTCGGGCCCAATACAGATGATCATGACTTCAATTTTAAATTAAAGCATGCGATCAATTTCCTTAAAGATAATGCAAAAGTGAAAGCATATGTACATTTTGTTGGCCGGACTATTGTTTTCAAAGAAAGGGGCGAAATCCTTCTTTTGCGTTTTGCCCAGGAACTGGAGGAGTATGGAAAAGTGGAGATGATGCCTAAACTGGAAGGAAAGCGGATGTTTCTTATTGTTGCACCCAAATCCGGCAAATAAAAAAGCCGGAATAAGGTAAATTCAACTATAGCTTAATTATTAAATCATAATAATGCCAAAAGTAAAAACGAAATCCGGAGCAAAGAAGAGATTCAAGTTTACCGGCACAGGCAAGATCAAAAGAAAGCATGCGTATAAAAGCCACATCCTTACAAAAAAGGAAACAAAGCAGAAACGCAACCTTACCAAATTCGGGCTTATTCACAAGTCTGATGAAAAAAGGGTGAGAAAAATGCTGAGAGCTTGAATGAATAAATGCCTGATGGTTTAAAAAATGTTTAACCCGGTCAATGGCCTAAAGAATCCTGAAACAAGGAACGCCAATGATCAAAAAACTTAAAATGTTATGCCAAGATCAGTAAACACAGTAGCAGCAAGGGCAAAAAGGAAAAAGACCCTCAAGTTTGCTAAAGGCTATTGGGGTCGTAGAAAAAATGTATGGACCGTAGCCAAAAATGCAATTGAAAAAGGATGGACCTATGCTTACAGGGACAGAAGAGTCCGAAAAAGAGAATTTCGTAAACTGTGGATCCTACGAATCAATGCGGGTGCGCGGGAAGAAGGAATGTCCTACTCACAACTTATGGGTAAGTTAAAGGAAGCTAATATTGAACTTAACAGAAAAGTATTGGCCGACCTTGCAATGAATCACCCGGAGGCTTTCAAAGCAGTGGTGCAGAAAATAAAATAAACAAAAGAAATACAGCTTAATTTTAAAAACCCTGAAGACGATTGCTTCCAGGGTTTTTATTTTGCATTACAAAGATCAGACTGGTAATGATACAGGTAAAAGAAACAGATAACTATCATTCAATTTAACACAATGATATAGCTGTATTTTTGCGGGTTCATTTTTGATACTGTACCAATATCTCATGCCGAAAAATGTAAAATTGAGTTGAATACGTATGTAGGGTTACCCATTTGGGTATCAAAACATTGGTATACAATAAATTACAAATCATCCAGGCTATATTTTAAATTAGCGTTGCAATCTGCAACTATACAGGACTAAGGTCCTTTTTCTTATTTAGTACTACTGGTGTCCGGTTAAATCCCCTCCTTGGAGGGGTAGGGGTG
>JADFHN010000166.1 GCA_022567155.1 Bacteroidota bacterium | reverse complement strand
CATAGCTACGTGAGTATTTTTTAAAGCAGTCCGGGGCAAAAAGAACAAGGCTTGGCCCGGCTAAAGTATGGTTGACACGACACTAGAATTGTCATACGTTAGATTTGGTTTAGCTGATGATCCTGTTATATCCCTGAATTTATGCCATCGGAGTGTTTCTTAATTTCAGAAAATCAGGATCAGTCTGCCTATAATTATGTAGATATAATTTTATGAGAAACTATATATACGCACTTTTCCTTTTTCCTGCCTGCCTGAATGCACAGCAAATTCCGGCACAGCAATCCAATGTATCTGCGGCTAAACTTTACAAGCAGGAAACACCGGTTGTTTGTTATTCAGGAGGCGAGATCCGGCATTCGGTTGCCTTTCCTGGTGTGTTGCTTACAGATGCACATGCCAGAACAAAATCGGCACAATTTGAAGTGGTATATACCGGATTTGAAAACTTCCCGGAAGCCCAGGCAGCCTTTCAGTTTGCTGTTGATGTCTGGGCAACGCTCATCGATTCGCCGGTTCCCATACGGATAGATGCCCGTTTTGAAGCACTAGATGCAGGAGTACTTGGTTCAGCTTCTCCGGGAACATTTTCAAGAAATTTCGATAACACGCCACAGTGGAATGTATGGTTTCCGGTGGCGCTGGCAGAAAAAATTTCAGGAACTGAAATCAACGGAGCACAGAATTTTGACATTACTGCCAGCTTTAGCAATACTGCAAATTGGTATTTTGATACCTCAAATCCGGATGGAATAGCCGGGACAGGAAAAACCGATTTTGCCACTGTTGTCCTCCATGAAATTGGTCATGGGTTGGGTTTTATGGGGGCAGCAAATGTGGATGGAAACGGAACAGGAAGCCTGGGATTGATTGGATTTCCGATGACCTACACCACTTTTGCGGAAACGATTTCAGGTGACAATCTCCTTAAAGATATTCAAAATAATTCGATAGCTCTTGGTGATGCCCTTACAGGGGACCAGCTTGTGTTTCAGGGAACAACCATTCTTGATGCCCGGCTATTTGCTCCAGCGCAATTCTCACAAGGATCCTCATTTTCTCACCTGGATGAAGCTACCTATGCCGGTGGAAGCGGCAACGAACTCATGACGCCGAGTATCGGTTCGAACGGGTTTATTCATGATCCGGGTATTGCACTTGATATTATGTACGATTACGGATGGGAATTCACCTACATCCTGCATGATCCTTTACGGGATACAGAAGACATGGGTCAATTATTCAACGTATTCGCAAAGGTAACCTCAGATACCGGATTCGATACAACCTCATTGATATTGCATTATTCCACAGATGCTTTTACGAGTGAGGATATATTATTACTAATGACTCCGACTGCCAATCCGGACGAATACCAGGCAACTATCCCGAATTCAGTGGTAGCCACCACATACTCCTATTACATTGAAGTAAATGATGCAAAGGGCAGGAGGTTTACCGATCCGGGCCAGGCGCCGGCATTTACGTTTTATCAGTTTCAGACCGGTGAGGATAATGAACCGCCTGTAATTACGCATATTCCAATTGATTTTTTGCTCAGCAACAACACATCAGTCGATATTTCAGCTTCGATTACAGATTCATTTATGGGAGTAAATACCGCTTTGGTGGAGTACTTTGTAAATGATGTGGCGCAACCTGCTTTTGGACTGAATCGTGACCCGCAATCCTTCTCAAATTTCAGTGGGACAATGATTTTATCGTTCACCAATGCCGGAGATGTTGTTACGTACCGGATCATTGCGGTGGACAGTGCCATATCGCAAAATACCGCCTTTGATCCTGCTACCGGATTTCATTCGTTTTTGATTGAAAGCACGCCTGATCCGGTGACCACTTATTTCAATGATTTTAATTCACCCTCTTCTGATTTTTTTGGAGACGGTTTTTCCGTTGACACGCCGGCAGGATTTTCCGACGGCGCCATACACTCGCTCCATCCGTATGAGCCGGCGGGACAGGGTAATGCAATTAATTATCTCTACCAGCTTAAAATTCCGATATTCGTAACTGACGATCAAACCCAGGTGCAGTTCGATGAGGTAGTGCTGGTGGAGCCAGGGGAAACAGGTACAATTTTTGGCGATGTGGAATTCTGGGATTATGTAGTGGTCGAAGCTTCGAAAGATGATGGGACAACATGGAATCCTTTACTGGACGGATATGACAGCCGTGCCGATACGGCCTGGCTTACCCGGTACAACAGCGCGATGGACGGAGGCAATAATTCCATTGCTGAGGGGGACGCATCCTTGTACCGGCAGAGGCTCTTCAATATCACGGATTCACCGTTGGTTAATGCAGGCGATACCATTATGCTCCGTTTCAGGATGTTTTCTGATGAGGCTGCCATCGGCTGGGGATGGGCCATCGATAACCTGAAAATACAACAGGCGGTACAGCTGCCTCCTACCTCTCTCGAAGTAGACTCTTTAGCGCTGTTGGACTTATACAATGCCACAGGGGGAGCCACATGGTTTGACGATACCAACTGGCTAATCGGGAATGTATCGACCTGGTATGGAGTAACGGTGCAGGGAGACCGGGTGTTCAGCATTGACCTGGTAGATAACAACCTGGTGGGATCGATCCCTGCTTCCATCGGAGACCTGACGGGTCTGGATTCCCTGTTTATATGGAGCAATGATTTTTTTGGCACTGCCATACCGGTGGAGATAGGGAATATGACCAGTTTGAAAAGCCTGGACCTGTTTGATACGGGCATAGGTGGAAATCTTCCTGCCTCACTGGGGAACCTGGCCCAACTGAGCTACCTGAGCCTGAG
>JADFHN010000036.1 GCA_022567155.1 Bacteroidota bacterium | reverse complement strand
CAGCAAATGTGTCCCATGGGTTATCTTCCAGTTGCTTATGACCAAGCGCCAGTCTCCTGTTTTCTGCATCCAGTTCTAGTACTTTCACTTCCAGTTCATCGCCTACGCTAATAAACTCGGAAGGGTGCTTAACCTTTTTGGTCCAGGATAAGTCCGAAACATGAACCAGACCATCAATTCCTTCTTCCAGTTCAATAAAAAGACCAAAGTTTGTCAGGTTTCTGACTATACCTTTGTGTGTTGTGCCAATTGCATATTTGGTATGTAAATCGGCCTTAGTCCATGGATCTTTGGAAAGCTGCTTGATACCCAACGACATTTTCCTTTCCTCCCTGTCTAAGGTAAGCACTATAGCTTCCAGTTTGTCTCCCACATTAAGAAAATCAGAAGGATTTCTCAGGTGCTGCGACCATGACATCTCTGATACATGAATAAGGCCTTCCACACCGGTGCTTATCTCAAGAAATGCGCCATAATCAGCAACATTTACAATCTTGCCTTTCACTTTTGAACCCACGTCAATGTCTTGGGAGAGCGAATCCCAGGGATGTGGCGTAAGTTGCTTCATTCCCAGCGAAATACGCTTCTTGTCTTCATCAAAATCCAGCACAACTACTTTTAAACTGTCATCCAGATTAAGTACGTCTTCGGGATGATTGATACGCCCCCAGGAAATATCAGTGATATGCAACAGTCCGTCAACCCCGCCAAGATCAATAAACACACCGAAGTTGGTCATATTTTTAATAACCCCTTCGAGTATCTGTCCTTTTTCAAGGTTATTAAGAATTTGTGCTTTTTGTTCTTCCAGATCTTTTTCTATAAGTACTTTGTGAGATACAACCACATTGTCATTTGCATAGTTGATCTTCACAACTTTTACTTCCATGGTTTTGTCTACAAAGACATCAAAGTCGCGGATAGGCTTAACATCGATCTGTGATCCAGGCAGAAATGCCTCCACACTGAAAATGTCAACAATCAGACCACCTTTGGTTCTTCTTTTCACAACACCTTCGATGATCTCATCGTTATCAAGTGCATTCTGAATGTTTTCCCAGGCTTTTACAATCTTGGCTTTGCGGCGCGATAGCACCAGCTGGCCATTAATATTTTCCTGCTCCTCAATATATACTTCAACTTCGTCTCCAACTTTGAGGTCAGGCAGATCCTTGAATTCGGTGGATGATACCATACCGTCGGATTTAAATCCGATGTTCAAAATGATATCACGTGGATTCACTGCAACTACCACGCCTTTAACGACTTCCTTTTCAGTAATTGTATTCAGTGTCTGCAAATATTCATCTTCCATTTTGGACTTATCGTCCTTTGAATATTCTTCACCAAATCCGCTTGTATCCGCGCTGGCCCAATCAAACTCTTCCAAGGGCACCTCAAAATTCAGTATTTCTTCTTCGGTCAGTTTCTCTCCCGGTTTTTTCTTTGCCGGTTTCGGTGTCTTTTCTACAGCAATAACTTCTCCGGTTAATCCCTTTTCGTTTTTCTCCGTTTCTTTTTTCCCGGAAGCAGTTTTTTGGGTGGATTCAGTACTTGCTTCTTCAGATTTGTCATCCGCAGCAATTTCATCGGATTTTTCCTCAGGAGAGGCTAAACTCAATGGTAATTCACCCTTGTCTTTGATTTTTATTGCGGCTTCAGAGCCGGTTTCCGTTTCGGTTTCATTAACCTTTTCATCTTTCACTTCTTCCGGCGGCTCTTCCTTGACTTCTTCTGTCTTTTCATCCTTAACTTCTTCCGGCTTTTCATCCTTCACTTCTTCCGGCTTCTCATCCTTCACTTCTTCCGGCTTCTCATCCTTCACTTCTTCCGGCTTTTCATCTTTCACTTCTTCCGGCTTCTCATCCTTCACTTCTTCCGGCTTCACATCCTTCAATTCTTCCTGTGGCTCTTTCTTCACTTTTTCGGAGTTTTCTTCCGATGCCGTGGTTTCGATATTGGCATCGGAAACCTTTGCATCCTCTACCTTTTCCTGTGTCTTACTCATATTAAAACAAAAAAACGCCCGTTATCTTTTATAGCCCGTGGAGCATCCGGGCTTTTAAAATGTTCTACATATCCCGTAACGATTCAGGGACCCGTTTACTTAAACGGAGTGCAAAGATATGCAAAAATTATATTCTAATTCAGCGTATAAAAAGAAATAGTATGCAACTCTGAAGTACTGGTCTATTATTCTGGTAAATGATCAAACTGAAGGGTTCCGGTGGCATAATCCATCAAGATCTTCTGGAAAAGCAGGGCATATTTAGCCCTGGAAAGTGATGTCTGCGCCTCTACGAATATATTATTGGCTTGTGATAATTCAATCAGGCTGGAAATCCCCAGGTTATAACTTTCGCGCTGTGTTTCCTGCGATTTCTGAGCTGCCTGAAACTGAACAAAGCTCACCTGATATGCCAGGGCTACATCTCTGAAGTTCTGATAAGCCCGTATAACATCGGTTTTAACGGTAATTTCCTGATTATCTACCTCCAGAGCAGCATTTTCGTGTATCATTTTTGCATTGATCACATTTGCCCTGCTTCGATAACCGGCAAAAATCGGGATTGACAACCGGAAGCCATACTGCTGCCGTTTATTATCCACAACAAATTGCTCCTCAAAATCCCTGGATACGGTCTGATCTGAGTACCTGGAACTGAGCGAGAAGAAACCGGAAACAGTAGGTATATAGCGTCCTTTCTGCACTTTTATGTTTTGCATCGCGGCCCGTTTGTCTTCAATTGCACTTTCCAGATCATGCCGGTTATTCAGCGCGAGGTCATATAGCTCTTGTATATTATAATCTTCCAGGCTGATGTCCTTAATGTCCCAGCCTGGTTCAGCCAGTACAAATTCTGTTGCTGGGTCAACCATAAGCATCTCGGCAAGCAAGGCCTTATCATTTATAAGTCTGTTTTCAGCCCGTATCACTTCCAGTTCAGCATTTTTTACTCTAAAATCCTGATCATACTTATCTGTAATTGCAATGGAACCTAACTCAAACATGGTGGATATCTGGTCGTATAAAACCTGCTGATTCACATGGTTTTCGTTCGCAATTATTACCTGTTCCTGGTCCTGCAATATAGTCAGATATTGTACGGCCACATTCCCGATTATATCCTGCTCTCTGCGATCGATCCTGTTAATCTGTGCATCAAACCTGTGGTTCTCTCTTTTAATTGTATTGATTTTGGAAAATCCGTTAAAGAACGTAACCCTGGCATCGAGTGATCCGAATACATTATCGCTCAACGTATTAACTACCTTGCCTGTTTGCTCAATAAAAAAATTTCCGTCGCTACGAAAAGCAACTCCGATGGCGTCAATATCTGGCGCCAGTGAAGCATAGCTTGATGTTCGGTCAGCCTGAATGGCGTTGAGGTTGTTGCGCTCCTGCTTCAGACCAATATTATTGTCAAGTGCGATCCGAACGGCTTCTTTGAACGATAAATTCAACGGATTCTGGGCAAAAATATCTGAAATTCCTGTAACCAATATGGTCAGAATAAGTATACTTTTCATTGTTACCTGTTAATTAATCAGTGTTTGTCAGTCTGCTTTAACTACCTGTGATTTCGTATCCGAAATCAACTGGCCATCCTCGAGCCTGATAATCCGGTTTCCGTACGCGGCATTCTTTTCCGAATGAGTTACCTGAATAATGGTTATTCCGTCTTCTTTATTAAGTTTCGTAAATATGTTCATTATCTCCTCCCCCTGTTCCGAATGCAAATTGCCGGTAGGTTCATCTGCAAGCAACAACCGCGGCTGGCCTACAATGGCTCTGGCAACACCAACTAACTGTTGCTGCCCTCCTGACAGCTGTTCAGGAAACAGGTCTTTCTTTGCCACAATACTGAACCTGTCAAGCATTTCGGCCACCATACTCTTACGCTGAGACCCCTTTATCCCTTTATAAATCAGAGGTGTTTCAATATTTTCATATACCGTAAGTTCATCAATGAGATGATATGCCTGAAAAATGAAGCCGATATAATGTTTATGCAGGTCGGTTTTCTTCCGCTCGCTAAGACGATGTACCGGTTCGTCAAAAAAATAATATTTGCCCTGAGAGGGTTCGTCGAGCATACCAATGATGTTGAGTATGGTGGATTTTCCTGCTCCGCTAGGCCCCATAATGGTTAAAAATTCACCCTCTTCTACTTCCATATCTATCCCCTTCAGAATAAACGTACGTTGAAACCTCGAATCAACGTATTTATCAATGTCATCAAATTTTATCATAACTGTGCTAACCGTAAGCGATAAGCATGCCAACCCGCTCCCTGATAAATCAGGTCATTTTTACCGGTATGGCACGTCCGAAAACGAAAAATAGTGTCCGGAATCAGACAGTTTGTTTGTCTTTGACCATTCACATTCCATCAAATATGTTTGATACATTAAAACCAGATAGATTTGAAGCGGTAAAATCTTTTCTGCAATGGATGAAGTGATTCTGGTAAACGAAAAAGACGAGGAAACCGGCACGATGGAAAAATTGGAAGCCCATCTGCAGGGTAAACTACACCGGGCTTTTTCTATATTTCTGATAAATAACAAAGGTGAATGGCTGCTTCAGAAACGGGCAAATTCGAAATACCACTCAGCCGGACTCTGGACCAATGCCTGCTGCAGTCATCCGTTGCCTGGCGAAGATATTTACCCGGCAGCTTTACGAAGGCTCAATGAAGAGATGGGAATAACCTGTCACTTCAAACATGCATTTTCATTTATTTATAAAACAAGGTTTGACAATGACCTGACCGAACATGAATACGATCATGTTTTTACAGGCGTATTTGAAGGTGACCCTGTTATTAACAAAGACGAAGTCAGCGCATGGAGATATCTTTCTGTAAAAAAAATTCAGTATGAACTTGCGGCCGATACAGCCTCTTTTTCTTATTGGTTTCAAATAGCGTTGCCGAGAGTGCTTACCTTTTTATATGGCTAACCGGTTGCTATCGGTTTGCAGCAATGCCCGGTTGGCAAAATATCGCAGAAGGTTTCTTGATTCTTATTTGTTTGAATCACTCAATTTTAACTGCTCCTAAACGAAGATCAATGATAATCGGGATCGATCCCAATTTGTCAATTAATTAATATGTATTTCGATTTTAGTATTTCGCAGATATCTGGCTTCATTTCTTATAAAATTGGCCGCAGAAGTAGTATGATGTATTAAAAGAAAAGGCGTTTTTCAAATAAATTATTCCGATCTGAGTGAGGCGTTGGTTAAACCTTAGTATGAGTTCTTGTAACTAATGATTTGTGTAGTGATATTGCGCAGCAGGCAATCCTGCCAGTCGCAGTCAGGAAAAAACGCTAACACGTAACGACTGCATTAGAACATGCTGTTTCACATTAAATCCCATGCAGTCTTTGCATATAAATTTTGCGGTCTCTGCATGAATAAAAAATATATCCAGAATCAGCGCCTCAAAATATGATATTGTCTGCGTTCTGACAGAAAAAATTGGAGTTAATAAAGCGCCATATCGAACTTTTTCCGGTATTTTTTAGTAAGCTCATGATCCGGCCCGAGTAGATTAAATATGGCGATAGCTGATTTCCTGGGTAGTTCATCGCAATATTTTTTATCAACCATCACTCCTTCGATCAGCGCCTGCAGGGTTTTATCCAAATCATTTTCTTTAAGTCCTTCCTTTGCTATCGTCAGCTTTTCAGCCAGTGTGGGGTTATCATTCTGATCGCATTGTGCCAGTTTGCCGAGAACGTGTATATGTTGTGCGGTTTCATAATACCGGTTGCCCGGCTTGATGTCTTCTACCAGTAGCGCCGCTTCGGTGGCGTCCGTAAAAACCAATCGCCTGGCCAGTCCAACCCTTGCTTCCTGAAAATCAGGATTATCTTCCACAAATGATTTAAGTTTTGTCAATCCTTTTACTGCATCCGTCTGATACAATTTCAGAATTTCACTCAATGCTGTTTTTCTTTCATCGGGTATATGCTCTTCAAGCCAGCGCTCGATCTGGTGCCTGGGTAATGCCCCGGTAAACTCAGCTACCACGTTGCCGTCGTAAAACATTTTAACCGCCGGAATGCCACGAATACCATATTCTGTGGAAATGGCCTGATTTTCATCCGTATTTACTTTTACCAGTTCCCACTTACCGTTTGCTTCGCGTGCAAGCTCCTCGATAACCGGTCCGAGAAACTGGCAGGGACCGCACCATGGCGCCCAGAAGTCCACAATTACAGGTACCTCTTTGCTTTTTGTCAATACTTCATTTTGAAAGTCCATATTTCAATTTGCTTTTTTCAGTTTTTAAAATGAACTGCAAAGATAATACGAAAAGGGTTTTTATTATGCGAAATCAGTAACGTTATCGAAGTATTAACACAAGGATCAGCACGTTGGCAGGCGTTGTTTTTGCACTTTTTATACGACTCATTTTTGTTTAAAAGAAATACCGGATACCTGAACCGGAGAGCAGAACATTTCCGATACAGGATATTCTCAAGCAAATAAACGGTTATAAAACCGTTTCAATCGTTTGCAATACATAGTATTACTAACCGGTTGTACGTAAAATCCTGCAATTCATCTGAACCGGTTTCATACCGTTAATAAAAAATAGGCTCGTGTAATTATCCTTTCTTTAAAAAATCAACTAAATTGTGGTCTGAAGGACAATGCAATAGTTTGAATCTTAAAATAGATCTATATTGGTATGAGTACAGAATGTCAGAAACGGATTCTGTCTTCTCACAGCAATACTAAACTATTTATATAATCCTAAAATCATTTAAAATAAACATTATACTTATGAAAAAAAAGAACATTAAAGGCGCTTCAAGAAGGCGGTTTATTAAAGAAGCGGGTCTGGCTGTAGCAGGTATAACCATTGTACCGCGTCATGTACTTGGGGGTCCTGGGTTTTTAGCCCCAAGTGACACACTGAACATAGCAGGTATTGGTGTTGGAGGAATGGGATTTTCTAATCTTAAAAATCTGGAATCACAAAATATTGTAGCTCTTTGTGACGTGGACTGGAAGTATTCCCAACGTGTATCTGAACATTTCCCAAAAGCAACAAAATTCTGGGACTGGAGAGAAATGTATGACAAAATGGGCAATGATTTCGATGCGGTTGTAATAGCCACAGCCGATCATACCCATGCCATTACGGCGGCGCATGCCATGACCATGGGTAAACACGTGTATCTTCAGAA
The DNA here is from genome assembly GCA_022567155.1 of Bacteroidota bacterium. GTDB lineage: Bacteria > Bacteroidota > Bacteroidia > Cytophagales > Cyclobacteriaceae > SZUA-230. The sequence continues at coordinate 30,300 of JADFHN010000036.1, read as the reverse complement.
ACCTCTTACACATTCAGTTTATGAATCACGGTTAATGACCAAATTAGCCGCGAAATACAAAGTAGCAACGCAGATGGGTAATCAGGGAGCTTCAGGTAACGGAGTTGCTGAAACAGCCGAATTGATCTGGAGCGGCGCAATCGGTGAAGTAACCCGGGTTGAATCGTTTACGGACAGGCCGATCTGGCCACAGGGGTTAAATGCACCTGAAAGGGGAGACTGGGTACCCGAAACCCTGAACTGGGATTTGTTTACCGGACCGGCCAAAATGAAACCGTTCAACAATGTTTATCACCCGTGGAACTGGCGTGGCTGGTGGGACTATGGCACCGGCGCCTTGGGTGATATGGCTTGTCATATCCTGCATCCCGTGTTTGAAGGCCTTAAACTCGGCTATCCGATAAAGGCCCAGGGAAGTTCTACCTTATTGCTTACCGAAAGCGCCCCTGCTGCACAATCTGTGAAACTTACTTTCCCCGCACGGAAAAAAGTAGGTAATGTAAATATGCCGGAAGTGGAAGTGATCTGGTATGATGGTGGTATAAAGCCTACCATGCCCGATAACTGGCCTGCAGGTAAAAATATGAATAAATCCGGGGGAGGTTCGATATTCTATGGCACAAAAGACACACTGCATGTAGGTTGTTACGGCCTGGATCCCTGGTTGCTTTCCGGCAAGAAGCCCACAGTATCACAGTCATTGAGAAGAGTAGAAAAAGAAATCGGATTAGAGTGGGGCGGTGGTGCGCATGAAATGGATTGGGTACGCGCCTGTAAGGAAAGCCCGGAAAACAGGGTGCCTACAATCTCTGACTTTTCCGAAGCAGGACCCTTTAACGAAATGGTAGTGATGGGCGTATTGGCTGTAAGGCTTCAGAGTCTGAATAAAGAGCTGGAGTGGGATGGCGAAAACATGAAGTTCACCAACATCTCCGATAATGAAAAAATCAGAACGGTGATCAAAGACGGTTTTGCCATTCATGACGGACATCCGACATTTAAGAAAGACTGGACTGAACCGGTATCAGCCATTGAATATTCTCAGGAACTTATTAAGCATACCTACAGGGAAGGCTGGTCATTGCCTGATATGCCTGCTTAATAATAATGGTTGCATTATTTTAAACGATTAATTAAAATCAATGAAAATGAATGTATTTAATCAATTAAATCTGAAAAGTTACGTTGTTCTCATTTTTCTGATCGTACCACTGTTTTTGTTCTCCTGCAGTCAGAAACTGGCTCCCATCAATTCGCTTACCAACGCTGAAAAAGAAGAAGGTTGGATCCTTTTGTTTGATGGCAATACGAGCGAAGGCTGGAGAGGATATGGCAAAGATCATTTCCCGACCGGATGGGAGATTGTAGATGGAACCCTGCATATGATAGGTTCCGGAAGAGGCGAAGCCGGGTCAACAGAAGGAGGTGATATTATCTATGATAAGGAATTTCAGAATTTCACGCTGAAACTGGAGTGGAAGATTTCAGAAGGCGGCAACTCGGGTATTTTCTACCTGGGCCAGGAAACGCCTGAGTATGATTTCATCTGGAAAACAGCGCCTGAAATGCAGGTTCTTGACAATGAAAAACACCCGGATGCTTCTATGGGCACGGATGGCAATAGGCAGGCCGGATCGCTATATGATCTGATTCCCGCCAAGCCTCAGAATGCCAGGCCTGTGGGCGAGTGGAACCAGGTGGAAATCGTTGTGTATAAGGGCACCGTCATTCATAAACAAAATGGAGAGACAGTTGTGGAATATCATCTTTGGACACCCGAATGGGAAGAGCTGGTTGCAGGAAGCAAATTTCCCGGCCTCAATGCTGATTGGGCCAAAGTCGCCAGCAAGGGCTACTTTGGTTTGCAGGATCATGGAGACGATGTGTGGTTCCGTAATATTAAGCTAAAAGAGATGTAAGCTTAGGTTGAACATAATTAAAAGGGATGTTTGAGCATTTTCATTCATCCCTTTTTTTCGTCACCTTTCCCCCAACTATGCATAGTTTGCAGCTACGCCGTCATATCCAATCAATGTTAATTAATGAACTCAGTTAGGTATAATTCCTGGTGCTCGAATAAAGGTAATCTTTACGGATTCGCTAACACTATGGAGTCCAGACGTTGGCATCAGCGCAAGCCTGACTTGTGACTATAAATCCTGGATTTGATAAGCTGATCCTATATATCAAATATAAATAAATACACATTAAACATAAATATTAAGGTGTAGTTGCAAACTACACCTAGCGCAGCCTTCATTTCATTACGGCGTGCATGCGTTCGCAATGCTTCCTTTGAAATGTTTTATTAAAAATATCTATAAATATCCATATATATCCATAAATATCCATATAAATACCTTTTTTTATTCATTTTACCGGGTATGAGGTCATTTTACTAGTTGCAGAGCGAACACTACTCCTTTTTTCTTGATAAAAATGAAGAAAACCTGTCCGCCTTAGAAAGGCTATAACAACGGCCGGCAGGAATAATCTGTATTTATTCACCGTCATTCTGACCGAAGGGAAGAATCTGTAAATTAATACTCAATCATTATTAACAGATTCTTCGCCCCGATCGCTATCGGGACTACCAAGGACAACTATCGTTTAAGTAGCTGTATACGAGTATTATACGTATTTTAAACTTCGCCAAATATTTAACGTGTTTTTGGTTACTTTTCCCTTATCTTGTTTAAAAAACAATAGTATTTGGATTAGTCCGCTGCAACCCCAACTTGAGCGAAGCTCAACCTGGATTCTGCGCAGTCGTGCCAATTGGATTTTTTTCTGATGATGTTTGCTCAAGTCCAGATGAGATTAACTTACTTCAAAGAGATGTGGTATCTCGCCTGCCTGCCGAAGCCCAGCTTCGTACGGCAAAGGCAGGGAAGACCTTGCAGAATTCAAGATCCCTGCCCGCCGTAAATTTTAATCAATATGTGGTTTAATTCCCCGACCCTCTGGGTCGGAAACAACAATGTTTGCGAAGCAAACTCCATTTAATACATCGATGGCTCTGCCTCGGGGTAGTTTATTATCAAAAGTAAAAAATGTGTAGCAATCCAATAGTAAAAAACAGGTAAAAACTATGAAAAACGGGTAATTATCTATTATTTTAGTGAAAAACGGGTTGAATTCAAGCGAACAATCAGTGTATTGAAATGTAGAATATTTGAAGTAAGCTCAATTCGGAGCGAGGTATGCCTGGATGGGTATAAGCGTTGATGAATAGATCCATTTGTGATTATAGGTTAATGAATTGATTTGCCCTGAAGTCCTTAAATCCTACTTCAGAAAGGAAATTGCTTTCACCCGGCTTCTGTTTTTTATATATTGTAAACGCATACAGAAGTAAGATGTCTCTAAAACGCCAGCTGGCAGCCATTATGTTTACCGACATTGTCGGATATACCGCGTTAATGGGTAGCGACGAGGAAAGTGCCCTGGAACTGCTGCGGACAAGTAGAGCCATACACAAGGAAGCCATTGGAAAATACCGTGGAAAATGGTTGAAAGAGATGGGAGACGGTGTTCTGGCTCAGTTCAGCAGTGCCGTCGATGCGGTACAATGTGCACTTGAAATACAAAAGAACGCGAGAGGTCTCGGAGGGAAAATACGTATAGGCATTCACCTCGGCGATGTCACCATTGAAAATGAAGATGTGTTCGGCGATGGGGTTAACATTGCTTCACGGATCCAATCCATTGCTGACCCCGGTGGGATTTACGTGACCGAATCCATTCATAATGCGATACGTTCTCAGGCTGGAATCCATACCATGTTTTTAGGGGAGGTAGGGTTAAAGAATGTGGCTTACCTGGTAAAGACCTATTTCCTCGTCGGTGACTTTCTTCCCAGGCCTGATAAGGCGAAATTAAAGGAGCTCTTGCATACCCCTGACAAGCAAAAATCAAGACCGCTGATTATAGGACTGGGGATCATCATCCTTGCGTCTTTTTCAATTTTCTGGTGGATAACCGTAAATAAAGAAGAAGACATCCGATCCCTGGTGGTACTTCCAGTTGAAAACCTGACTGGTAATCCTGAAGTTGATTTCTATACTGAAGGCATCCACGACGCAATAAATAATGAAATAGGTAAAATCAGTGTACTTCGCGTCCTTTCCACCCGTACCTCTTTGAAATACCGGGAGAGTAGCCTTTCAATCCCTGAAATTGCCCGCGAGCTTGATGTCGAAGGGGTGATAGAGACGTCCTTATTGCGGGTAGGGGATAGCATCCGGATAAGGGTCAAATTGATTAGAGCTGTGCCCGAAGAGCGACAGATATGGAGCCAGGACTTCAGCCGTGACATACCTCATATTCTCTCCCTTTATGGTGACGTGGCCAGTGGCATTGCCCGGGAACTGAACATCCAACTGACAACCGAACAGGTATTTAGACTGGTGTCAAAACAGGAGGTGATTCCACAGGCGTATGAGGCCTATCTCAGAGGAATGTCTTACTGGTACAAGCTCACTAAAGAAGACCTGGACCATGCCCTGCGGTATTTTGAACTGGCCAGGGAGATCGATCCCAATTATGCCCCTGCCTATTCGGGTGTGGCCATGGTATGGGGAGCTCGAATACAGCAGGGGATCATGCCGGGAACAGAAGCCATACCTAAGCTGAAGTCTCTTTTGATAAAAGCGCTTGAACTTGACAGTAATTTAACAGAAGTACACTACAGCCTCGCTTTGTTTAACACCTGGTGGTACTGGGATTGGGAGCGAGCAGCTACAGCCTTCAAAAAAACCATCGAACTCAATCCGAATCATGCCGGGGTTCGCGCCTTTTATTCCCATTATCTGAACATTGTTGGCAAACCCGGGGAGGCTATTGCTCAGATTGAAAAAGCGCTCGATCTTGATCCTGTCAACCCGCTCTTCCAGGCGATGTATGGAATGGACCTGAATTATGCACGGAAATTTGATCAGGCCATTGAACTTTTAAACAATACCCTCGGAAATGCCCCCGGTGATCCTACGGCTTTGTCAACCTTAAGGTCTGCATACCATAACAACAAAGAATTTGACAAAGCCTATGAAACTTTTGTGCGGTCTTATGAGGTCCGGAATGACGAAGAAGCGGTGCTTGCACTGAAAGCCGGTTATGTAGAAGGGGACTACCCGTTGGCCCTCACCCGGCTGGCCGAACTGCTGATAGCACGTTCAGAATTTCAATACGTGACGCCCTGGAGGATAGGTACGCTCTACACCCGGGCAGGGAAAAATGATGCGGCGGTTCGATACCTTAGCATGGCCTACGATGACCACGATGCAAATATGCCTTATATCAACATCGACCCAATTTTTGATGATTTAAAAAGCCATCCGGGTTTTCAGGAGTTGCTTGCTAAGATGGATTTCCCTAATCCTCGATGAGGGACATCATATTGATAGTGCTCATCAGGCAGGATATTACTATATTTAACACTCATCCAAATCACATAATCACATACCATGGTAGATCGACGAAAATTTATCCAGGGGGCTACAATAGCAGTGGGCACGGCTGTTTTGGGATGTACCCCAAAAGAAGAAAGCCCTGCTGCGTACCCCTCACTCAAGGATTCAGAAAGAATTAAACACAACCCCATTGGTGTTTCTACCTATTCCTTCTGGCAATTCAATGGTCCAAAAGAAGATGTGCCTATCGAAACATGCATTGACAAGGCGGCTGCCATGGGTTTTGATGGTATTGAGCTGTTGCTTGTTCAGATGACATCCGAAGAGAACGGGTACTTGCAAAACCTGAAAAAACGGGCATTCCATGCCGGGCTGGATCTTATGGGGTTTTCAACGCACCAGGGATACCTGAACCCGGACAAGGCCTATCGTGACGAAAATATTGAAAAAACGATACACCAGATCGAGTTGGCATATATGCTGGGGATACCGACCATGCGGTTGAACACCGGTCGCTGGGGTACCTCCAAATCGTTTGATGACCTGATGGCCAACAAGGGCATTGAACCTGCTATTGAAGGCTATTCAGAAGAAGATGGGTTTGGCTGGGTAATTGATTCTATTGAAAAGTGTTTACACGTAGCCGAGCGGTGTGGAGTCGTGCTTGGCCTGGAGAATCATTGGGGACTTGGCCGTACTGCGGCAGGAGTGAAGCGTATTGTCGATGCCATTGGCAGCCCCTGGCTGCAGGTGACTCTCGATACGGGTAATTTTCTCGAAAACAGGCATGATCAAATGGAAATGCTTGCTCCCCAAACATGCCTGGTGCAGGCAAAAACGTATTTTGGAGGAGGGAAATGGTATACGCTCGATATTGACTATCCCTGGATTGGGCAATTGATGCGAGATCATAACTATCGGGGATACATTTCCCTCGAATTCGAAGGTAATGAATCGCCGGATACAGCGGTTCCTAAAAGTCTTGAGGTTTTGCGAGAAGCGTTTTATTATGAATTGTAATGGGATAATCCCGAAATAATTCACCTTTTGACAAAATACTTTTGCTTTGCCAGCGAATATTCTCACGTTACTTTTATACTGCTATCTTTAGGTAGAAATTCACCCTAAGGCACCTGTTTTCTTCAACTAAATGCTGTATTATGAACAACGCTATCCAGACCATTTCTTTAGTTAACCTGGCCCTGACCTTTATTCCGGTGGCAGTGGTGGTGTTCATCATCTGGAAATGGCAGCTTGACTACAAAACCTCGGTTTATGCTGTGTTCCGCATGCTGGTACAGCTTCTACTGATTGGTTATTTTCTCAACTACATTTTTGAGTCTGATAACGCCTGGATCGTGGTGGCCGTGCTGGCAGTGATGCTCTTTTCTTCAAGCTGGATTGCACTCAGAACCCTCAGTGCACACAGGAAAGTGCTGTACATGAAGGCCTTTTGGTCGATCTTAATAGGGGGCGGACTGGTACTTATACTGGTAACCCAGGGTGTGCTTAACCTGGAGCCGTGGTTTCTGCCCAGTTATATGATACCATTGGCAGGAATGATTTTTGCTAGTGCGATGAACAGCGTCAGCCTGGCCGGCGAAAGGCTGGAAGCCGAGCTTACTCATGACATGCCCTATGCGCAGGCAAGAAAAGTGGCACTGCAGGCATCATTGATACCCATCACCAACTCCCTGTTTGCTGTGGGACTTGTTTCGCTGCCGGGCATGATGACCGGGCAGATCCTCTCCGGGGTGTCACCCTTTATTGCGGCGCGGTATCAGATTATGGTGATGTGTATGATTTTTGGCTCGGCAGGAATTTCCTCCGCACTATTTCTGGTGTTGAGTAAAGCAAGTTTCAGGAAGAGTCATTTCTGAATTTTGGACATCTAATCATCTAAGGTCAATAAAAACGATTATTTTGCGATTAGAATCACAACATATTGATTTTTTGTGATGCTACGCTTTGCGACTTCGTTTAATTCAGCAATCATTGTCTGGAACTGTGATGTGTATGATTTTTTTGATAGACAAGATTGGCAAATACCTGTCATCGTATTTTGCATTTTACCAATGGTTAATTCTGAATATTTGTACTCTGATTTTATCATGTATTCATATCAATCACATAAATCATAGTTCAAGATTTAAATTTTTTATTTTCAAGGTGGTGAAACATAAACTTGGTTTCACCAACCTAATTTACGTTAAACTACCAACCTGTTACGTAATGTATTGGAGTGTTGCAGTCTCCTCTTTAGACAAGCCTCTTATCTTATTGCCACTGTCAGATGTATTCCACTTTTTCCTGAAGCTACCATCTTCCCAATCTGAAATTATTGTTGGATGGATATAAGATGACCTGCATACGGTAGGGGTGTTACCCAAATCGGATGAAACTGTCTTAATAACCTGGTTTAATACTCTTTTCCTGGCAGTAGCGGTATCAGGATCCAGCTGTTCAGACAGCCGGAATGCCGTCTTCCAGGTTGCCGACCAGGTACGAAAATCCTTGGCCGTCACCTTTTTATGTTTTGAAGCGATATCATCAAGATATTCATTGATATGATTGGATTTAATGTCGAAATCTCTTCCATTAGTATCTTCATATCTGAACAAATCCTGTGTTTTTGACCTGCCTCCTACCTTCGCTGACGCTTCAATAAGCAACGCCAGATCATCTTCCCATATCCTTCTTTTCCAAAGTTTGCCGGATTTTCCGGTGAATTCGAATATGGCATCTAATTCCCCTTCTGCATCTGCCGAACGGTCTATTGTAATATGTCCCTCCTTTAGCGTTGTCAATCCGTAAGATTTGTTCTTTTTTGCATATTCATCATTGCCAACGCGGATATGATAAATATCCATTAATTTGATCACCAGCGCCACCACCTTGTTCTTAGGCATTCCTTCCAGTTTCAAATCGTGTTCAACTTTTTCCCGTATGACAGGCAGGATGTTTGCAAACCCAGTCATACCGTCAAATTTTTCTGCAGCACGGGCTTTGGTCCATTCTTCATGGTAGCGATACTGCAGACGCCCTTTTGCATCCCTTCCTGTAGCTTGCAGGTGACTAGTTGGGTCCGGAGATATCCATACCTCTGCCCAGGCAGGTGGAAGCACCAGTTTGTTGCAGCGTTCGATGGTCTGCTTATCAGTAATCAACTTACCTTTTGGGTCCAGGTAATCCCAGCTTATGCCTTTTTTATCTGCTCTGAGTTTCTTTGACTTCTTTCTTGATATCCCCTTTTTTCCCATAGACGTTAGTATTAATCGAAATTGAATTTATGCACTTAGCCATACAATTGCTCAAAATCAACCTCCATATTTTTACAAATTAGCACTTTATTGTTGAATTTCAAGTGAATTAAGTGCCGCTGGTTGGCCACTGACCCTACAGCTATCATTGATTTCAATTTCATGGTACTTGCTTGTAAGGTAGTCTTGAATATGCTGAGAATGTTCGTGTATGGTGCGGCCGAAGTCTCCGGATTGTCCCATACGCGGTATTATCAGCTTATTTTAAAAATTTTTCAATTTCTCCCCAAAATAACAAAGGATCAACATCTTGTAAATCATTATGTCCGCCCTCTTTTATTGTTATCATATATTTAGTTCCTCTAAATGTATCTATCAACTTTTCCCCCATATCATATGGAATAAGCTCATCTTTATTTCCATGAATAATCAGAATTTTAGATTTAATATTCTTAATTTTCTTAAGAGAATTATATGAGTTACCTACAATGATTTTAAAGAAGCTTAGTCCCATGGCAGCTGCCATTTCCTTTCCTGAGGTCAGCGGAGTGACTAGTATTAAACCGTTAAAAATTCTATTTTGAGCTATGTGGATTGCAACGGTTGTACCTAGAGACCGTCCAAAAATTGTAATTTCCTTTTCATCATATCCTAAATCGTCTGTTGCATATTTAAGCGCTGATTCACCATCTATATAAATCCCTTTTTCAGTTGGTTTCCCCGTGCTTTTCGAGTATCCTCTGTAACTAATTAAAAGTACATCTTGATTCATTTCAAATAATCTCTGAACATAATCAAAACGATGATAAAGATTTCCAGCATTTCCATGAAAATAAATAATCAATGGATGACTTATATCCTCATTGTGTCGAAAGAGGAATGCTTGTAAGATCTCTCCATCTATTGTTCGAATCTGCCTTTCTGAAACAAAATTTGGAATACTTTGTTTAGGTATTTCACTTATGTTATCAGGAAAAAATGTTAGTTTATTCTTTAATCTCTCTTTCGATAAAGCAATAATTAATATAATTATAATAATACTATAAATTATTATTTTTAGTATCATGGCTTGTGCTGATAACGTAAAGGATATAAGGTGAATAAATTCTCTTTATCACATTATTCTATTAAATTCTGTGACTGCTGACCATAAATTTATTCTTCTTTCTTGATATCCCATTTATTTCAATAAAAATAACTTTAATTGATATTATACGCTGTTACTTCAATTCCAGAGAAATAATGTGATCAACTCCAGTTTTGGACACACAACCCAATATGGGAATTTTACTGCATCAGGCAATATAGGGAAGCATTAAAATTATGGCAAAAAATCAAAAACTTATGCCTCATTTGTTTTCTGACTTCTTCTCCTGAAATAAAGGTATGAAAATGCAATTGTCAGAATAACTGTCAGGACAATTACGGTCCTTAAAGTAGCAGATCCGGCTGCAAGGCTATTATTAAGCGCCTCAAATTTGATATCATAGATCCTTCCCAGGACAGGCTGGGCAATCGCACCGCCCAGGAAGCCAATTCCTCCCATTATGGCAAATCCCAGGGCCCCGCTCTTGGGAATGTTCTCGTTGACAAATCCCAGCATGGTAGGCCAGAAATAGGTTATTCCAACTGCAAATACAGCTGCAGCACCAAAGCTCCAGTATCCGCCGGCATAACTCAGGAGCAATAACCCAATGCCGGAAAAGATGGCTGATCCCAGCAGCACACCGCTGGGAGAAAACCTGTGAACTATGGGTCCGGCTACAGACCGGCCGACAGCCATTATACCGGATATCCAGACCAGTAACAAAATGGAATGGATGCCTTCGCTTTTCATCACATCCTCAAGCAATGAAGTCATCCACTGGTTTGAGCCTAGTTCTGTAGCTGCTGTCATGATCATGCATGCTGCCATGAACAGGAACAGGGGGGATACCACGGCCTTGAGCATATCCTTGTAGGTGTATCCTGCAGAGACCCTTTCCGTCTGGGGAAATTTCAGACCCAGGAACATAAACCCGTAGAGTACGGTTGGAATCAGCATTGCTGCCATTTGCAATCTCCATCCATACCCAAGCGCTTCCAGTGCAAATACCATCAGTCCGCCGATCACAATTCCCCCGGGGAACCAGACGTGAAACTGGTTTAGTTTCTTGGTCTTGTCGTCTGTATGCATCCCGGCTATCAAAGGATTGGTGGCGGCTTCCACACTTCCGTTGGCAATTCCGATCAGGAGAGTGGAAATAAACAGAGACGAGAATCCGGTTGCAAAAATAGTAAGCAGTATCCCTGCCACATGACAGATGAAGGCAACATAAATGATCCTTTTCATGCCGACGATATCTACCAGTGGACCTCCCAGTACCATGGCCACGGTAAATCCCCAGAAGGCAGTACCGATGATCCAGCCTACCTGCTCGGCAGTGAGGTTGAACTCCTCCCGCCAGGGGTCAATCATGCCTGCCCGGGTAGCAAAAGTTAATGCGGTAACAACCAGTGCAACACAGCTTGCATTAAACAGATGTGATTTTTTGATGTTTTCCATGCAGTGTAGGATTAGGTTAGGATATGTTGAGAGATCTCTTGTTACTCTTATCTATTCATTTAAAGCGCCCCTTCTTTCACCTGCTTGTGTGCATAATCTACAGCTCTCGCGGTTAAAGCCATATAGGTAATGCTCGGATTTTGTGTGCCTGAGCTCGTCATACAGGAGCCATCGGTAACGAAAACATTAGGCACGCCATGCACCTGGTTCCACTTGTTAAGTACACTTGATTTAGAATCGTGACCCATTCGTGCTGTACCCATTTCATGAATGCATGCCCCGGGAGCTGTCGCATTATTATAAAAGGAAATATCCTTACATCCCGCCGCTTCCAGCATTTCCACGGCACATTTCACACCATCTTCCCGCAGCTTCATTTCATTCTCGCGCAATTGGGCATCGAAAGTAATAATGGGCATGCCATGCCTGTCCTCCTTGTCAAAATCAAGGTACATCTTGTTATCATGATAGGGCAACATCTCACCAAAACAAGTCATATATATATAATATTGGCCAGGGGTAAAAATAGATTTTTTCAATTCTTCTCCGACGACCCCTTCAGGAGTATTTCTGCCCCTTTTGGCTGATCCCTGGTACCCAAAACCACGGAGATAGTCTTTTCGCCGTGAAGCTTCATCAATATTTCTAAATCTGGGAATATAAAACCCCACTGGTTTACGGCCTTTATAGTATGTATCTTCAAAACCAGGCAATCTGCCGGAAGCTCCCATGCCGTAGTGGTGATCCATGAGATTATGACCTAATTCTCCACTGCTGTTGCCCAGTCCTTCAGGGAATGTTTTTGATTTACTGTTGAGTAGTATGGCCGCGGTGCCTATCGTACTGGCATTACAAAAAATGATACGAGCGAAAAGTTCGTGTTCTTCCCCTGTATTGGCGTCTTTAACTCTGACGCTGCTTGCTTTCCCTATTTTACTGTCGAATACTATTTCAATGACAATACTATCCGGTCGTAGGGTAAGAAACCCTGTTTCTTCTGCTACCAAAAGCGTTGAGGAAAGGCTGCTGAAATAAGCACCATAGGGGCATCCCCGCCAGCATCGATCTCTGCTCAGGCATTTTCCTCTCTGGCCTTTATGGATTTCGGGATCGTATTGGGTGAGATTAGCCACCCGGCCAGGAGTAACCACTCGTTGAGGATAAACTTTTGCCACAGATTCCCGTAAGTGTTGTTCAGCACAATTGAGTGGAAATGGCGGCAGGAATTTACCATCAGGCACCTGTTTAAGTCCTTCGGCCTGACCACTAACGCCAACAAATTTTTCCACATAATCATACCATGGAGCAATATCTTTATATCGTATGGGCCAGTCAATGGCTATTCCGTCTTTCAAATTCGCTTCGAAATCAATATCGCTCCACCGGTAACAATGCCTTCCCCACATGATGGACCTGCCTCCTACTTGATGGCCACGAATCCAGTCAAACCGCTTATCTTCTTCATATGGATATTCATCATCCTTGTTAATCCAGTGTTTATTATCTTCGTGTACCCACCAGTTTAGCCTGTTTTGTTTAAAATAGTGCTGAGCAACTTCTTCAGCTGTTACCATATTCTGATTTGGCAAATCCCATGTATCAAGATTGGCGGTAGGATATTCACCATGTTTGACCATTCTGCCCCTTTCCAGGACAAGTGTTTTATATCCTTTCACACATAATTCCATTGCGGCATATCCACCGCTGATTCCGGAGCCTATGACTATGGCATCGTAGGATACTTCGTCCTTTCCATTTAGATTAAAATTTAAATTTAAGTTCATAGGGCCCAGGCTTTTCCACCCACATCCGCCAGAGGAATACAAGATTCATAGTCACCGGGTACAGGTAAATAGTTTAAATAGTTTTTAGCAATCTCTTCTGTGGAAAGATAGTAGGCGATGGTTTGTTGCTTAAGGTCCAGGTATGCCTTGCGGACATTTTCCAAAACGTTTCCAGCCGGACGCTCCAGTTTCTGTAGCAGATCTAATTTTTTGTCAGCTTCCATATCCAGAAAATCTTTGCCTCCAGCTTGTTTTTCCAGATAACTTATAAACGAAGAAAAACCTATTTTATAAGCTTTTCTATCCTCTTTGTTATACACCGTTCCCACCATGGAGTCGATCATTTTATGCACACCCACTTCAGTAGCCGAAGGACTATCCGTTTTTGGCAGTATGATGTCAATAAGATCTTTCATCATCGCAAAATCTTGTTTATTAAAAAACTGCAGTGAATAATCCACAGCATTATCAACTACGTCCGTTTTGCAGCCCGACAATATCGTGCTCAATAAAGGAGCGCCTACAATGGCACCCGTTGCGAGCGCCGTATATCTTAATATTTCTCTTCTTTTCATCTGATTAAAATCCGGAGATAAGGTAATAAATTCTTTTGATAAAGTGAAAGCACAAGATTTAGGAACATCTCTAATTTCAGGAAAAGACAAAAAAGTGGGTCTCAAACGAGTTTAATTTTTTCAATCCGAAAATTGTTCTGAAGTTTTTATTTTTTAGACACCTATCCAAATTGGACACACCGCATTAATTCGTAGTTTTAGCTAATATTTCACCCCTTAAGAAACAACCCATGAAAAAACTATTTTTCCTGATTTCAGTCGCTATACTAACAATCAACTATGCCAATGCACAGGACATACTTGGCGATTGGCATGGCCTGAGGGATTATCCGAACCGGCCGTTAAGAATGGTATTACACATAGAAAAGGATGGAGATGGCTTTAAAGCCAATTATGACAGTCCCGAAAACGACCTTTATGGTATTGAACTGGATTCATTTACGTTCGTGGGCACCACATTGTATCTTCAATATACTGCTGCCAATGTCTCCTTTCGGGGTATAGTAGATTTAAAATCTCAGACCATCACCGGCATCTATTATCACAGTGAGGGAGAGCTGTTTCTTACTTTCGACAGAAATCCAATTGCACCCCTAAAAAGCGGATTCGCCTATCTGAAGGAAACGTATGATAAAAAGGAAGTTTACATTACCATGCGCGATGGGGTAAAACTGTTCACTTCCATCTACTCCCCAAAGGATAAGTCGCAGTCATCGGCGATATTGTTATGGCGCACACCGTACAACAGCGAAGCCACTGAGGAGGGTTATTCAAATCGTTTGTTTTCTATCATGCATTTTCTGGATGAAGGATACATTATTGTGTACCAGGATATCCGGGGACGGTTTATGAGTGAAGGAGAATTTGTGGATGTCCGCCCCTTCATACCAGACAAAAAGGGAAAGGAAATTGATGAAAACAGTGATACGTTCGATACGATCGACTGGTTAATCAATAATGTTGCTAACAACAATGGGAATGTGGGCATTTTGGGTATATCCTACCCGGGATTTTATTCCACCATGGCCTTGCCCGACGCACATCCCGCGCTAAAAGCAGCTTCTCCTCAGGCACCGGTGGGTAATTGGTTCCTTGGTGATGACTGGCATCATAATGGTGCTTTTCTCTTAATGGACGCCTTTTCCTTCTATTCCACAATTGGCAGACCCCGTCCGGAACCTACCCGGGAATGGCCATCACCATTCGAATTTAACAATGATGATAATTATGACTTCTTTATGGATCTGGGGCCGGTGAAGAATGCACAACTGAAATATTTTGGAGACACGATCCAGTTCTGGTCGGACCTCATGACGCACCCGAATTATGATGAATTTTGGCAGGCCCGTGATCCAATGCCCCATTTGACAAATATCAGACCAGCGGTATTAGTTGTTGGTGGCTGGTTCGATGCAGAAGATTTGTTCGGACCACTTAATACTTACCAGGCGATTGAGACGCAGAATCCCAACAACCAAAACCGATTGATCATGGGTCCGTGGTCGCATGGCCAGTGGGCGGGAAATAATGTCACCAAACTTGGTAATATTCACTTCGGGAGTAACACTTCCGCTTACTTCAAGGAAATTGAACTGAACTTCTTCAACTATTATTTGCAGGGCAAGGGAACTATGGATCTTCCGGAGGCTACCATATTTATTACCGGGAGTAACGAATGGAAATCCTTTGCGCAGTGGCCCCCAAAGCATACACAAGAGCGCCAGCTTTACCTGCAGGCAGACGGTCAGCTTTCATTTACAAAACCGGCAATAAAGGAGAGTTATGATGAATATATTGCCGATCCCGCCAAACCGGTACCTTATACGGAAGATGTCCATTTACATAGAACGACCGCATATCTCACAGATGATCAACGGTTTGCAAGCCGAAGACAAGATGTGATGGTTTACCAGACCAGCGAACTGACAGAAGATGTGACCATTACTGGTCCGATAGAGGTAAACTTTTTCGTGAGCACGACCGGCACAGATGCGGACTATGTAGTAAAACTGATTGATGTATTCCCGGATCAGATGCAAGCGTATCCTGAAAATGATAAGGATGTGCCCATGGGGGGATATCAGATGCTCGTCAGAGGGGAGGTCTTACGAGGCAGATTCAGGAATAGTTTTATAACCCCTGAACCGTTCATTCCAGGACAGGTTACGGAGGTATCTTTTGAAATTCCTGACACTGCACATAAATTCCTGAAGGGGCACAAGATTATGATCCAGGTGCAAAACTCATGGTTTCCACTGGTAGACAGGAATCCTCAGCAGTTTGTGAATATTTATGAGGCCGATGAAAAGGATTTCATTAAGGCTACCCATCGCATTTACCACGATGTTGATAGACCTTCGCATATTACGGTGAAGGTGCTGGACGAGAAGTAGTTAAAATGTTTGGCTTACAATACCGGGTTTAATGATGACATTGATTTCTACCTTTGGACAAAGTATCTCATATACCATTTAAAAATTATGCGCATACTAAAGGAAAAAACCGTCAGTTTCACCGCTATGAAACACGGAACGATTGAGGATTTTAAGATCATTGCAACCAATGATGAAGCAACCGTAAAAAAGTTGCCGGACCGGCTCATTGCGCACCTATCAGAAATGGCAAAAGACGATGGTGCTTATAAAATAAACCGGTTGGACCATGTGCTGCAATGCGCTACCAGGGCAAGCCGGGCAAATGCGGATGACGATTGGATCGTCGCGGCTTTGCTGCATGATCTTGGGGATGTATTGGCGCCCTATACGCACGGGCAGGTGGCAGGGGATATCATTCGAAAATTTGTGAGGAAAGAAGTTGCCTGGGTAGTGAGCCATCATGGCACTTTTCAAATGTTTTATAATGTCAGTTTGTCAGAGGAACTTCGTAATTCGAGGGATCAATTTAAGGATCATCCGTATTATCAATCGGCGGTAGATTTTTGCGAAAACTGGGACCAATGCTCCTTTGATCCTGAGTATGACACAATGAGTCTGGATGATTTTGTCCCGGTGATCAGACGGGTGTTTGGGAGGGAACCATTTGAAACTCCTTAGTTTGGGATTACCTGATCGAGTCAGTTAATGACGGTAGTTATTAAGGACTATCTTTATCTACACATCCATCCGTACCTTTGGGATTCCTGAATTTAGATTGTCGGTTCATGCCTGCTGGCCTGTTTCCACCCCAGGAAGGAGAGAAGTTTATGTATTTACATGAAAAACATTTATTATTCAGCTTTGGTAAAAAACGCTTTTATCTCCAGAGGCTGATTTCGAGCATGAAAGATGCTGTTTGATGAAATGACGGTGTATATTTAAACAACGAGTTCCTAATTTTTAAATCCTTCTGGCCGCATGGATCGAATGGGGGCTTTTGGTTCAGGTTTCATGATAAACTCGTTTTCTTTCAATAGCCGCATGGCTTCCTCTACCGCTTTTTCAAGTTGCGGGTCGTGTCCCTCCATGACCAGTTTTGGCTCCTGTATTACCTCAATATCAGGAGAAATGCCTTCCCCTTCTACCGCCCACTGTCCATCTACATCAAAGAAACCGCCTCTTGGGGCCACCATGCGTCCGCCATCAATAAAACGTGGCGTGTCCCAGGTGCCCACAAGACCTCCCCATGTTCTTGTCCCAACTAAGGGACCCAACTTTGCGGCCTTGAACATATAGGGTAGCAGATCGCCTCCCGAACCCGCACGCTCATTGATGATCATCACTTTCGGTCCCCAGATCCCGGAAATTGGGGTCGTCCATGGCCGGTGATCCCCCGCTCTGCTGTTGAAATAACCAAACAGTTTCCTGTTCATGACGTCTATCATGTAATCGGCAGCAGATCCTCCACCATTGTTGCGTTCATCGATTATTACGCCTTTTTTGTCCTGTTGTGAAAAGTAGTACCGGTTGAAGGCGGTAAATCCACCACCACCGGTGTTGGGCAGGTACACATAGGCGAGTTTACCTCCAGACAGTTCTTCCACCTTACGTCGATTGCCCTCGATCCAGTCATACGCCCGCAAATTACGGTCGTTGGCCTGGGGTTCCACCACCACCTCCCGGGCAGGGCCGTTTGGTGATGAACTGACACCCAGGCGGACCTGTTGCCCGGCTGTTTCTTCAAAAAGGCTGAAAGGGTTCATGGTCCCGTCCAGAGGGTGATTGTTCACTGAAAGTATGTAATCCCCTTCTTTGACATTAATGCCATTCACACTCAAAGGGGCCTTTGCAGCCAGGTTCCACGTTTCACCTGTGTAGATTTTTCTGATCCGGATTTTGCCGTTTTCCACGACCAGATCGGCACCCAGTAAACCAACCGTTACCGTCTGAATATCGGGCATGTCACCCCCGGATACAAAGGAGTGTCCGATAGCTACTTCTCCGCTCATAATATCTACCACATAGTTGAGGTCGGTGCGGTGCCGCACATGATCAATCCATGGCGAATACCAGGACCACACATCATCCCAGGGGGCTCCGTGTACATTGTCAACATACAAAAAGTCACGCATGTACCGCCAGCCTTCCCGGAAGATCTGCTTATATTCCGCCAGCGGATCAATTTTGAGCTTCAATCCCAATTTCAATTTATTTTCTCCCATTTCCGGAGGTGATTTGGACTCGACAATTTCCCAGTCGTCGCCCTTTCGGAATAACACATGGCTTCGGTCGGCAGACACACTGAAGTTATTTATCTCTTTGACAAACTCTTCTGACTCCAGTTTTTTGGTATCAAACGTATGAATTATGATCCCTTTTACATCGGGTTTCACTTCCGCGTAGAACACCGATTCCTTTGGTCCCGGGAATAGCTCAACATAATTGCCCGTCTTCGATTGCAAGGCCACGGTGCGGCGGGCAATGTTGGTGACATCAATGGTTACATTTACCTCTTCTTTCTCGTCCGGATCCTCCTCTTTGTCTTTTTTTGATTTCTTCGCAGGTTCGTCGGGTTTAGGGTCTTCAACCTTCTCTTCTTCATCGCTTTCTGGCAACCAGGGAGATTTTGTGTCGCTGGAAAGGAGGATGGCATACAATGCCCGGGTGGTGGTGGGGTCATAGGAGCTCATGTCGAGCCATCCGGAGGCCAGGCCGTAATCCGTACTGGCAAGGAAGTATAAGTACTTTCCGTTTTCATCCCACTGAGGGCTGATTGCATCGGCCATCCCGTCAGTGAGTTGCAGTTTTTGTCCGGATGAAATATTATAAACAAAGATGGCCTTGAAATGACTGTCCAGTTGCCTGGCATAGGCTATCCATTTCGAATCGGGAGACCACACCGGGTTCAGGGTCCGGTTGGGATGCGCGTACCGGTCGGTATCCACCTTTTTGGCAGTGCCGGAGCTGAGATCGATAAACCAAATGTTATAATCGGTATCCGTATAAGATATGTATTTACCATCGTTGGACCATTCCGGTGTGAAATAAAACGTGTGGTTTGGGAGCGGATATACCCGGAGACTCTGGCCGTTTTGGTCGGCGGTAACCAACTGGTATTCGCCACTTTCATCGGAAAACCAAGCCACACGATCACCTTTGGGAGACCACACCGGGGTACGGTTGGCTATGCCTGAAGAGTTGGTCAGGTTGCGCCACGATCCTTTTTCTTTTGGAACGCTGAATATTTCTCCGCGGTATTCAAACAGTGCCCGCTGCCCGGTATTAGAAAGCCGGGCATTTGCCAATTGCTTGGCCGGGGCCTTTTCCCATCGCTCCATCCCGTAATTCAGATCACCGGCAACATTGACTTCCAGTTGTTTGGCTGACCCATCCGCCGGATCAAGCAAGTGAAGGTAGCCGCCGTATTCGTACACAATGGCATCGGTGGTGGCGTCCAGGCTTTTCACATCAAATTGTTTGTGGTGAGTGATTTGCTTTGATTCCCTGGTAACCAGATCGAATGACCAGATGTTGCTTGCATAATCCTGTTCGGAAAGGAAATACAATATTCCATTGTACCATACGGGGTCCAGGTGCCGTTCACGGGTAGGCTGGGGGGTACGGATAAGCTCTTTTGTTTCCAGGTCAACGATCCAGATGGGCATGGCCTGACCACCGCGATAGTTTCGCCATTCCGGATCCCAAACGGTGATGGGTAAGTAAGCGAGGTATTTTCCGTCTTCACTCATTTCCCCGAATGCAGCTCTGGGTACAGGCAAAGCTTCTGGCAATCTACCCTCCATGCCTACGGTGTATAGTTTATTCGTTTGGGTAGGATGGGTTTCACGACTGGACCGGAAAATGACTTTGCCCCCAGGGGTCCATCCTTGTACAAAATCTCCGTAGGGGTGCCAGGTAAGGCGACGGGGATTTCCCCCGGAAGCTGGCATCACATACACGTCCGTATTACCTCCGTACTGGGCAGAGAAGGCTATGTATTCACCATCCGGTGAATAATGCGGCAGCGATTCTGATCCTTCGTTCGAAGTAAGCCGGATAGCATCGCCTCCCGACCGGGATACTTGCCACAAATCGTTGGCATATACAAATACAATGTGATCAGCGGAGATGGTGGGTTGCCGTAACAACCGTGTGCCCTGCGGGTAGCCGGTTTGGATGGTACAAATAAATAGAATTGCAATTGTTAATTTTTTCATGGAAGTGAAGTTTAATATAATGATTGCATAAGTTTAATGAAGAAGTCTTCAAAAACAAAATGAATATTGATAGGGGTGGGGGGTATGTTCAGTTGGAATATGGGTAACCTGCCTTGTTCAACTATTCATTTAATTAATGTTACTACCGGATTTTTTAAGAAACATTTAATATATGATTTTTTGAATACATCATCATTGAAAATCAATTTGTGTTTTCTGCCATCTTCTGTGATGCTTTTTTTCAACTAATGTATCCAAAAACAAACTAAAAAAAATTGAAGCCTCGGAAGAACAACCAGTTGATAAACAATCTTAGGATGGAAAATACCACTCTAATTGTATCTTTGTCGAAGACTTAACTAATATAAAAATGAACAATAACCACGCGGATCAAATTGTCAGGAATCAATTAATATCTTTTTTAAAAGATCGTAATGCGCATGTAAATTCAGAAGATGTATTACGGGATTTTCCTATGGAACATATTAATTCGAAAATTGAAGGTATTGAATATACCCCCTGGCAATTGCTGGAACATATGCGCCTGACGCAGCGGGATATAATTGATTTTATTGAAGATGCCAATTATAAAATGCCCGACTTTCCAGCCGGATACTGGCCGGAAAAGCGGCAATCAGATTCAGATTTGTGGAATACGAGTATTCAACTATTTTTTGACGACATGGATCATATGGAAAGTATAGCTAAGGACCCCAATATTGATCTCTATCAATCAATGCCTGCCGGGGATAAATATTCGGTTTTCAGAGAGATTTTGATAGTGATTGATCATAATGCCTATCACCTTGGCCAATTAATCCTGTTTAGAAAGCATTTTGGGGCCTGGGGAAAGAGAAACAGCCTTTCAGTTATTTGAATAGCGCGGATATTGTAACGGTGTGGAACTTTTATAAATTTGATAAATTACTTCTGGTAAATTAACCAGAATTAAAAGCCAATTGCTGCTGTGTTAAAATTAATACAATTGTTAGTTGATTTATTATTCAGTGTAATACCGCAACCTCCACTAACACCCACTCAAATCAAAAACATCAAAATTATTGCTCATCGCGGATGTCATGACACTGGATTAATAGAAAATACATTACCGGCATTTGTGTGGTGCATGGATCATAATATTTGGGGTATTGAATTTGATATCCATTTTACGAGTGATAATATTCCGGTTGTACATCATGATCATCACTGCGGCCGCGTATTTCATCAACCAAAATTGATTATTTCTCATATTAAGTTTAT
The DNA here is from genome assembly GCA_022567155.1 of Bacteroidota bacterium. GTDB lineage: Bacteria > Bacteroidota > Bacteroidia > Cytophagales > Cyclobacteriaceae > SZUA-230. The sequence goes on along the minus strand of JADFHN010000036.1, from coordinate 8,873 downwards.
TGAACTTAGAAATAAAATTCCCGATATACCAAGCCTCATGGAAGTAGTTCAAAAATGTGGTAAAAGCATTCATTTTATGATTGAGATCAAATCAGCTTTGAGTATGGAACAAAATCATATTTTAGAAAATATATTGGCACCCATTGAATCAAAAGCAGATTATCACATTTTATCGTTAAAAATAGGATATTTTGATTCGATCAGTTTTGTGAAACACGATTGCTTTTTGCCGGTAGCAGAATTAAATGTGGGTAAATTTATGAGCTATGCAATTCAAAAGAAATTCGCGGGCATAGCCGGTCATTATCTCTTGATAACACAATCAATAAAAAGGAGGCTATCCTCTTTTAATTTAAATACAGGAGTGGGATATATTACTTCAGAGAACTCTCTTATCAGGGAAATTCGTCGAAAACACCATTGGATATTTACTGATCGTGCCTCCAGGGTAAAAAAATGGTTAACGGAAATGGTGATTCCATAGGCCCTGATGGAATGACGGGAGACGCTTAAATAATAAACCCCTTGTGATGCAATCATTGTACGAAATATTACTTTTGTACCATGGCGGAGCAGATACTTATCCTTGATTTTGGTTCCCAGTACACACAGCTCATCGCCCGGCGGGTAAGGGAATTGAATGTTTACTGTGAAATTCATCCTTTTAATAAAATCCCGGAAATTACGGAAAACTTAAAAGGAGTGATCCTGTCAGGCAGCCCGTACTCAGTATTGGAAGATGATGCTCCCGATATTGATCTGACATTGTTTGAAAATATTGCCCTCCTGGGCGTATGCTACGGAGCGCAACTCATGGTGCACAAACACAACGGCACTGTGCTTCCGTCCACCATACGGGAATACGGCAGGGCACGGTTAAACAAAATCGATCAGCACCACCAACTGATGAAGGAATTATCACTTAACACACAGGTTTGGATGTCGCACGGTGATACCATTTCTGAAATTCCTGAAGATTTTGATGTCATTGCCAGTACAAATTCCGTAAATGTTGCCGCTTTCCACATCCGGTCAAAACAACAATACGGGATACAGTTTCATCCGGAAGTTACTCATACGGAAGAGGGGAAAATTGTTCTTCGGAATTTCGTGTTACATATCTGTGGTTGCACCCAGGACTGGACGCCGGATGTATTTGTGGAAAGCACAATCGCTTCACTAAAAAATAAACTACAGAATGACAAAGTGGTCCTCGGCATTTCCGGGGGTGTTGATTCCACCGTTGCGGCGGTACTGATTGATAAAGCCATTGGCAAAAACCTTACCTGTATTTTTGTAGATAACGGGCTGCTCCGTAAAAATGAATTTAGTGATGTGCTGTCTTCTTACCAGGGAATGGGTCTGAATGTAATTGGTGTGGATGCCAGGCAGCAGTTCTGGGATGCATTGCGTGGCCTTACGCATCCTGAAGAAAAACGAAAAGCAATAGGTAAAACTTTTATTGAAGTGTTTGATACCGAAGCGCATAAGATCCGGGATGTGAAATGGCTGGCGCAGGGTACGATCTATCCGGATGTGATTGAATCGGTTTCGGTAAAAGGTCCTTCCGCTACCATCAAGTCACACCACAATGTGGGCGCTTTACCCGAGAAAATGCATTTAAAAGTAGTTGAACCTCTGAATACGTTATTCAAGGATGAAGTCCGGCTGATAGGCAAATCGCTCGAAATCGATCCTAAAATTCTGGGCCGGCATCCGTTTCCCGGCCCCGGTCTGGGCATACGGATATTAGGGGAGGTCACTCCTGAAAAGCTGGCTATCATCCAGGAGGTTGACCATATTTTTATTACTGGCTTGAAAGAGCGCAAGCTCTATGACCAGGTATGGCAGGCTGGCGCCATGCTGTTGCCTGTTCAGGCGGTGGGAGTGATGGGCGATGAACGTACCTATGAGCAGGTAGTAAGCCTCCGGGCGGTGACCAGCGTAGATGGCATGACGGCTGATTTCAGTCATTTGCCCTATGATTTTCTTGCTGATATTTCCAATGATATTATAAATAAAGTAAAAGGAGTGAACCGGGTAGTATATGATATTTCTTCAAAGCCCCCGGCAACCATTGAATGGGAATGATCGGGATACAAAAAATAGTTTCTACTATTATGCTGCTGTGTGTAAGTCTTGCCAGTCTTGCCCAGTCTGAATATGCAGTGGCATATAACAACGGCAAAACGCTTTTTTCACTTGAAAAATATACATTGGCCATGGAGGCATTTAAACCTGCCATGGAGAAAAGCGGTGCAAACCCATACGCACCGTATGCTTCCTTTTATTATGCTGTATCAGCTTACAGGTCAGGTTTCAAACCCCTTGCCAGAGATATGTTTATTCAGGTTACTGAAAAATTCGGAGGTTGGGAATTTGAAAATGAAGCATACCTGTGGACTGCCCTGATATTTTTTGAAGATGGTGATTATTACCCCGGGTTGAGGTATGCGTCAAAACTGCAGGACAGCGGGTTGGAGAACAATATATTGCGTATTGGAAAAAAATACTTGTCGCAGATTGAATCCATGGTAGTGCTTGAAAATCTGTACAATAATTATCCACAGGATGAAGCGTTGGCTATGGTAATCGTAGAAAAGATGGATACGATTCCGCTGAGGGAAAAGAATTTTGAATTACTGCAGCGTATATCAGAATCAAATGGTATTACAACCCGGAAAGGTATTGTACCAAAAGAAAGTATAAAAAAGGATGTTTACAAAGTTGCCGTTGTCTTACCGTTTATCTACGAGAATATGGAGGCAAGCGGTTTTTATTTACGCAGATCGCTTGTGGTTGACCTGTATGCAGGAATAAGGCAGGGAGTTGAAGCCCTTAAAGAAAGCGATATACATATTGCGTTATATGCCTACGATACTAAAGGTGATACCACCGTGACAACGCAGTTGCTTCAGAATAGTGAACTTACCGGCATGGACCTGATCATTGGCCCGCTGGTTCCAGGCCCGAGCAAACTGGTAAATGATTTTTCCTTTAAAAATAAAATCAACATTATCAACCCTGTTTCGAACAATGCCGAGGTAATAGCCAATAACCCTTTTTCTTTTTTACTTAACCCAAGCAGTATTACCATAGGCTTGAGAGGGGGTGAATTTGCCGTTAAAAATCTTGCTGACAGCAACAAGAACATGATTGTTTATTATAGCTATCGTGATACGGATTATCAGATGGCCGAAGCATTTGAGAAGGTGGTTCAGGCAGATTCCTTCAGGATTATTTCCATGAAGCGGGTTCACAGGGATAGTACCGAAATGATTTTTAATCATCTTACAATGAAAATCCCTGTTGTGGATTCGCTCGGAAATAATGTAAAGGATGAAGAGGGCCATGCAATGGAAGAATTGCTCATTCCACCGGATAGCATTGGAAGCATCTTTGTGGCAACGCATGATTATAAAATTGCCACCGAAGTATTTAGTGCGGTAGCCGACCGGGGAGATTCTATTCAGATTATAGGTCACGGGAATTGGTTGAACGATAAAACGGCAAACTATCAGTATATGCAGGACCTGGGTATCTGGATGATAGCGCCTGATTATGTGGATTTTTCGATCCACCCGTACCAGCAGTTTGAAAAAGCGTATATCAGCAAGCATCACATCACACCTTCTGAATTTGTGATTGCGGGTTACGAATGCATGATGTTCGCCGGAAATGTGCTTGACCGTTTTGGCGTATATTTTCAGAATGGCCTGAACGAAGAGGTGATCACCGGAGTAGGATTGAGAGAAGGATATGATTTCAGATTTTCAAATGATAATCAGCGTATCCCTATAATTAAATTTGAAGATCTTGATCTCGTTATCCAAAACGATTTAACGGGAAATCAGTAATATATCCATATATATCCATAAATATCTATATATATTCATATATATCCATAAATATCCATAAATTAATTTTTTGTGTATTGCACTTTTCCAAATAATCACCCCCTTTTACCTTTTACCCGTTAAGCGTATCTATTAAATGATTTTAATTTATCTATTATTTTATACTTTTAACCTATTAAAGCAGATACCTTGTAAACAGAATTAATGAAAAAAGTTATTTTTCTTGTATTTTGTGTCTTTATCTTGGCCCGGCCAGGTTATGGACAGGCCATTGGCTATCAGATGAAATACGATGATCCGTATAATATTAATAAGTTGTTTGTTCATTTTATTCCCATATATAGTGATGTGGCCGCAACCAATATGACCATCGGCTATGGATTCCAGATTGATTATTATCATTTAAATAAATTTGATTTCACTTTTCATGCCCGGAAATCGTATGGTGCACGCACCGACCTGATGCGGGATGCGGCAGAAAAAAATACTGGTAATTCAAATACCGATAGCCCGAATGTTTATAATATGGTTGAATTAGGAGGCACGTACCACTGGAAAGACTTCGAGGCAGAAAAGGAAAGCAAGGTATTTCTTTACAGTAAAAAAGATAAAGGCAGTAAGTGGGAGTCGATGGTGGTAAAAACTACGACCATTGCCGGTAAAGTACGTAACATATACGGCGGGCGGTTAGGCGGAATGTTTTATAACACTTCATTTGATATGAGCAGGGCGCTCTCAAAACAGGAAGCAACACTTTCTGATGCTTCTGGAAACCCAATTGACAATACGGCTGTATTATTTGGAAATATGAAGTCAAGTGGCGTGTATCTGGGCGCTTCAATGGCATGGTTCAGAAATTTATCTGTCGAGTTCGAAAGTAAATATGAACCCGGTGGCGACGACTTGTTGCTCACAACCTATTTTGATATTCTTTTAGCGTCGGTAAAAGTGGAAGATATTGTTTACCAGAGCACTGCTTATTCTGCAAGCCCTATCGATGTAAATAACATTGGCTTCAGACTGGGTATCCAGGGTAAGTTCAACCGGGCGTTTAGCTGGGGCTATGGTGCAGAAATAGGTTATCGCCCCAGTGTAAAGACACAAAGTTTTTTTATGCTATTGAAATTAAGTTTCCCTATTTTAGGATCAGATCTTAAGTACAGCAAGATTGATTCAGTGAAACAAGAATAAGCAGTAACCAGGTAATTTTCATTTTTTATAATTAATGGATCTTCTGATAAAGAATATCAAAGGATTGGTGCAGGTACGGGATGCCCCTCCGCAAAAAGTGTGTGGTTCGGAAATGGCTGAATTACCCGTAACAGGAAATGCCTGGTTATTTGCAAACGATGGCAAGATTGTGGAATATGGCCTGATGGAGGATCTTGCAGGTTCAGAGGCTTCCGAGATCATAGATGCTTCCGGTAGATTTGTGATGCCATGCTTTGTAGATTCACATACACACCTTGTATTTGCCGCCAGCCGCGAAAATGAATTTGTGGATAAGCTCAACGGGTTGAGTTATGAAGAGATAGCCCGCAGGGGAGGAGGTATTCTTAATTCGGCCAAAAAACTTCAGCAAACTTCGGAAGAAGCATTGTTTGAAAAGGCGCTGGAAAGAGCATATGAAATTATAGGATTCGGAACGGCTGCAGTGGAAATAAAAAGCGGCTACGGTCTCACGGTAGAAGATGAATTGAAAATGCTCCGCGTAGCCCGCCGTATCGGGATAGAAACGCCACTGACTGTAAAAACCACGTTCCTGGGTGCGCATGCCATTCCGAAAGGCCGCGACCGGCACGATTATATCCGTGAGGTAGTGGAGGTGATGATTCCGCGGGTCGCTGAAGAAAACCTGGCCGATTACTGTGATGTATTTTGTGAAAAAGGATTTTTTACCCCGGAAGAAACCGTAATGATCGTTGAACAGGGTAAGAAATACGGATTGAAGCCCAAGATACACGCAAACCAACTGCATATTTCCGGAGGGGTGCAGGCAGGCGTAAAAACGGGGGCATTAAGCGTTGATCATCTGGAATCAATGGGAGAGCAAGAAATAGAAGCGCTGCAAGGCAGCGCAACCATGGCAACTATGTTGCCGGGAGCTGCATTTTTTCTGAATAGTGCCTATCCGCCTGCCCGCCGGATGATTGAAATGGGGCTGGCAGTCTCAATCGCTACAGACTATAATCCGGGTAGCGCACCTTGTGGCAAAATGTCGTTCATGTTGTCGCTTGCCTGCATCAAGATGAAGATGACCCCGCAGGAAGCCCTCAACGCAGCCACCATCAATGCTGCGTATGCGATGGAGGTCAATGATGTGCTGGGTACCATCACACCCGGAAAAGATGCCAGTTTTATCATAACAAAAAAGATACCTTCTGTCGAATTTATACCTTATGCATTTGGCAGTGATATTATCGACCGGGTGATCATTAAAGGCAAGACGATGAAATAGTACGGTTGAAACCGATCCGGTCATACAAAATCACAAGATATTTACCGTCCAGGGAATGTGGGTAAGTAAATAGTTGATATTTTAACGTATGTTATGCAACCATTTACATTTTTTTCCGTCTTTCCATTGGTAATGCTTATCACTAAATAACCTCGAAATGAAAAACATTGTGGTCTTATTTTTATTCGCGTTTGGGCTTGTCACTGTAGTGCAAGCACAGGACACAGAAACCCGTCGTGTTGGTACTTTTGATGAAATGAAGGTTTCGCATGGTATTAAAGTTGTGCTGGTTGCCGGAAACGACGGCGAAATTACACTCTACGGGCGACATACCGACCTTGATGACATATACACAGAAGTGGAGCGAGGAACCCTCAGGATCAAATTCCGGAATTCCCGGGTTTGGAACTGGGACGACCGCAGGTTTCATAACCGGGACATCCGGGTGGAGGTACCGTTTGAAGGATTATATAACATTGAGGTGAACACGGGTGCCATCGTTATTTCAGAAAGCATAATCCACAGCGAGGATCTGCGACTTGAGGTTACTACCGGAGGCGAAGCAGACCTGGAAATTGAAGCGAAACGCTTTGTGGTCGAAATAGCAATGGGCGCTGTTGTGGAAGTATCCGGTCGTGTTGGAACATTCCGGGTAAAAGCCAATATGGGCGCCGAGGGTGATTTCCGTCATCTGGAGAGTGACTATGTGTATGCCAAATCGAATATGGGCGCTGAATTACGGGTGAAGGCAGTAAAAGAAATAGACGCATCTGCCGGAATGGGAGGGATGATTTTTGTTTACGGCAGTCCTGAAAAAAGATATACCTCACATGGATTTGGTGGCGAAATTATTTTCGAAAGGATAAACTGAGGTACTATCTAAGGCTATTCTTTCATTTTTTTCTCCAAATCTTCCCGGGCATTGCTTTGACTGATATGAATTTTGCACTTAGCTATCAGTTAGAATCAATTCTTCTTTTATCTACGGCGAGTTCATTTGCTATTAATAATTTATTTTTTAAGGTGCGATCCTGAGCTCTTCCTTATTTTCCTTCAGCACATCTATGATAAACCGGATGTGTTCATTCCTGTCAACACCAAATAATTCAATTCCTTTCGAGACCTCTTCGCGTTCGACTTTGGCGGCAAAGCGCTTGTCTTTGAGTTTTTTCACCACCGATTTTGGCGCCAGGTTATTGATTTTATCGGGCCGCACGTGTGTGCATGCAATGATAAAGCCCGTGAGCTCGTCGCATGCAATCAGGGCTTTGTCGAGAAGGGTGTTGTAAGGCCGGTTCCATTTTGTATAATGTGCAGCGATGGCATTTGCGATTTTATCTTCCCCTTTTTCGCGGAGTATTTTTACAATAATTTCGGGATGCCGGTCCGGATGTTTTTCATAATCGGCATCGTGCAGCATGCCTGCAATAGCCCATTCATCCGGATCTTCGCCAAGCTTTTTTGCATACGCTTCCATTACAAGTTCAATACTTCTGGCATGACGCAAAAGGCTCTCCGTTTCTGTAAGTTCATGCAATATTTGCCTTGCTTCTTCTCTGGTCATTCAGTTATATGTTGGTTTGACAATACGAGTATAATGCAATACGTGTATTAAACCCAAAACATCCATAGAAAATCATATTCACACTGGTTTGTTCTGGTCTCAGGGTTGCTCCGCAAACAGTGCAAAACCTCGGAAAATGCGACCTGAGGGACTTACTGAAGATCCCTTTTACGTAACAGCAGGTAGGTGAAGTAAATAAATAATACGCAATAAAGTACCAATACAACGATGCTGTTAATGCTCATATAATCCCTGATTTCCATAAATATATATTTGGGAAAAGGTACCTTTACCACCTCATTCATAGCTCTTACCGGGAAATAAGGGATGAGAAAATCGAGTTGGTCGGGCAGGTTAAATGTTGCAATCGGCTCAACTATCAGCGTATATAAAAACAGTATCCCAATAGCAAATCCGGATCGTTTTACCAGCGTACCTATCAACAGGGCGAAGAGCAGAAAGGAGAATGTTTCCAGAAAAAACCCGCCTACAAACTCAACACCTTTAAAAAGGAAACGCATGTCTTCGGAAGGCGTATAAATTAAACCTGTGATCAGTGCTATTAAAAAAAGAAATATGGTTGCAGCAATTGACAATAAGGTAATGGTTATGATCTTTGACTTTAAGAAATCCCACCGGTCAAGGCCATCAATGATATTTTGCCGGATGGTTTTATATGAAAATTCATTTGTAATACTGATAATGACCACGATAGCCAAAATGAACTTGAAAAATGTACCAATATAAGCCAGATTGTGCCAGATGTCAGGAAAATGATATATTGGTATCCTGAGTGGATTAAAAGTATCAAATTCGACGCCCTTGTCTTTCAACCATTTCAAAAACTCCATTCCGCTGGCTGTAATTGCCCCCAATGAAATGAAATACATGGCAACCATAATCAGAAAAGCCTTAAAATTCAGGTTTTTAAGAAGATCTATCTTTAGTAATCTGATCATCAGTTTTCATTTAATATTTCAAGGAACTGTTTTTC
>JADFHN010000112.1 GCA_022567155.1 Bacteroidota bacterium | reverse complement strand
GCAGAGAACATTGAAAGAGGATATTCTGTATGCGCTGCCCTTTTAGACCTTGATAATCCAAGAAAGGTGCTTTGTCGAACGCAAAAACCAATTTACATTCCTTCTGCACCTTATGAATTATATGGTACTGATCAGTATCCCATAGACGTCCCGGCAGTTGTTTTTCCTGTAGGTGCCTTCGTTCGAAAGGGCAAACTAGTGCTATATGTCGGATCTGGCGATAAATACATTGTCCTGTTAAGTTGCAATCTTGAAAACTTAATTAATTATTTATGGGAGTATTGCAAGTACGATGCATAAGATATTTCAATTAATCGGGTACTTGCCTAACAAATCGTTGCATCTGACATTTTTCCGCTCCGCTCCAAAATGCAGGTGAACTCAGTCGTTATACAAAATGCTGACCCCATATGGCTACATCAGAACGAAATGTGGAAATATATTGAAATAGAAGACGAATCATTTACAGAAAAGGATTAACAAAATAGTTGAAGGAAAAGACAGCCTACGCCATCGTGGTTATGGCTAAAACAACGGGCAATTTAAAAAATGACAAGAGAAGATGATGCACATATAAAAACATTCGAGAGTAAGACCGCCACAGTACGATCCTACAACACGAGGCTATAAGTAATGGCGGGTGAGGGGTAAGTTTCATAAGTTAGTACTATCAATAACAGCTTGCAACGTGCGACTGGAACGGTGGTTATTAATCGCCACTACTCATAGCCCAACCGTTGTACTCAATTAAAGAAAATATTATGGCAAAATATAGAACAGACTTACCGCAATTAACAATGTCCACTTTTATGACTGATGGTGGATTAGAAACAGATCTTATTTTTAATCATAGTATTGATTTGCCAGAATTTGCTGCATTTGACCTCCTTAAAAATGTAGAAGGTAAAGAAGTACTACGTAAGTATTACTTGGACTATCTTGATATTTCAAAACAAAAATGCAGCGGATTTATTTTGGAAGCACCTACTTATCGAGCTAATCCCGACTGGGCTCTAAAAATTGGTTATTCACTTGAATCCTTAGATGCCGTAATTAGAACAGCCGTTCAGGAACTTGAAAAAATAAGAAGTAACTACGAAAATGAGAATTTCAAAATTGCTATTAGCGTTTGTATTGGCCCTCGTGGTGATGGTTATTCCCCGGAAAACAAAATGAGCATCGAAATGGCTGAAAAGTATCATTCTTTTCAAATAAAAACTACGGCAGATACGAATGCTGACCTTATATCAGCCTTAACAATGAATTACAATGAGGAAGCTATTGGTATAGTAAATGCCGCAAAGAAAAATAATATTCCTGTTGTAATTTCCTATACAGTTGAGACAGACGGAAAGCTTCCAAGTGGAGAATCATTAGAAGAAGCAATTATAACTCTTGACAAAAAAACTGATAGCTATGTTTCTTATTTTATGATTAACTGCGCACATCCAGATCATTTTGCAAATATATTGGATCCAGATAGCAAATGGACAAATAGGATAAAGGGGATTAGAGCCAATGCATCTACTAAAAGTCATGCAGAGCTAGATGAGTCAGAAACGCTTGATGTGGGTGATAAAGAACAACTTGCAAGAAAATATCAAGACCTAAAAACACTTCTTCCTAATCTTAGTATTATAGGTGGTTGCTGTGGTACTGACCATACTCATATGAGGGAAATTTGTGAAGTTTGGTTTAATTAATAACTGAGTACAACAATGTATATAGCCCATTAAAACGGGCCATATACTAACCGTTACCCAACATTCAATAAATGTTCCGGGGAAAATTAAGAAAAAATAAAAATCAGATTTCATGTGCTTGAATGGTGACACGATGCATAAAGCCAAGTCAACTCTGGCCCTTTGGTTTTTCTTTGCTTGGTTAATCCGCCAATCCTACAAATCGCTTAATTCGCCTCAAGATTGCCAGTTTAATACTTCAAAACTTACTTATTCGTGAGCACCCAAAGCTCTACTTCTTCGGAAGATCTCCAGTGCTGATCTCGTTTTGTTTTTTCAGAAGCAGCTTTCACGGATTTTTTTAAACATTTTTCCAATTGAAATCTCCCACCTTCGGCTAGTTCCATCTCTATCGGATGCTCTTTTGTCACATTTGTTATTTGAGCTAAATTCGAGAAAATGAGCACAAGCTTTCCTTCAGGTAAAAGCCTTTGTTTTGCTCCTGCAAAAAAATCAGGGAATAGGTTTTCATTGTAGTAAATAGCTTCATCAATTCTATCCAGATCATGAGATTTCGGCAACCAAGGAGGATTAAAAACAATCAGTTCAGTCTGTTTTTCCCACTTGCCAAAAAGATGCCCAAAGTCTAATTCTATCTTTCGAGACAACTTTGTATCTCCCATAAACTCTGCTAATCCAACAATCGCATTGGGATTTGTATCTGTCCCAAAAACCTTTTGAAAACCATGTTTTATCATTTGCAAAGAAAGTACTCCACTCCCAAACCCAACGTCTATTGCTGACTTTTTAGGTCCTTTGTAACGTTTCAACCAATTGTCAAAAAGTTTCAAGTGCTCGAATCGTGTAGGAAAGTAAGTACCGTAATATGGATGTATTTTATTTCGCAGTACAGGAATAGAAATCCCATTAAGGTACCACTGCCAAGCACTATTTAGTCCTTGTATTTGAGGAAATGATAGCAAGAAATCACTAGTTTCTGGATAAAGCTTTTCTAACCAGCCGATCCTAGGAGACTTCTTTACTGCCAATTTATGACCTACAATTTCTATTAAAATAAGATTTGACAGCTTATGATATTCTAACCTAAACTCGCGTTGTTCCTGAAAAGACTTATTCGGAAATTTTCTATTCAGATGCGTCTGTAACTCCTGAAGAAGTGACAATCCATTATTATAAAATTCTGTTATTAATATGGATTTACCAGCCTCTAATGCTTCAATCGTAAGCTGAACATCCGTCCCCCGTTTAAACGACTCTGTTTTTTTCCCTGACGCAATAGGTTCTGGCTTGTTTACCTCTATTTCCGTAATCATCGATTGGTTTTCCTTTCGAATAAAGGTAGGAATCTTTTCTACCGATTCCTGCAACTTATGTGGTTGATAAAAATAACGAAATCATTTATGCTTCAGTAGGTCCTAATTGGGATGGAAAAAAGCGGAAATGAATGAGTATCTTGAAATGCTGAAATAAACGTTGGATAACACTGTATATAAAAAATAGTGAAAAGCATAAGTCATTAGCACTTCTCATCTCCCCTGAATCGCACAGTTTAGGTAATAACCTTCCTGACTATTTTTAATGTAGGTTTCTACCAAACTTTTGTTGACTAAATAAAAGTTGGAGATGAATGTAATGCCTAAGAGAAGTAGACATAGGTGGTTACTCGGAAAAGATAATCCCGACTGTTCTTTCGGTTACTCAGATAAAATACAGATGCAGATGTAATTGAGTGATACATAGCAATCAGCATCGAATACATTGTTTTTATAAATGAGCTGACGTTTCAAACTTGCACCAGCTGGGGCTTCTTTTAAGATATTCAATTGTTGGTTTGTTTCGAAAGCTATATATTTATTGGTCTAATCCAAGAACGGATGTCAATATCCAGCATTTTCAACGACGTAATAGGTCCTGTAATGAGGGGACCTTCCAGTTCTCATAGTGCAGCCGCCTGCAGAATTGGTTTGCTATTACGTGACCTGATGAAAGGTGTAATTACCAATGTAGTCATTGACTATGATCCCAATGGCTCTTTGGTTACAACCCATGAAAGCCAGGGAGCTGATATGGGCCTTTATGGTGGCCTGCTTGGCTGGCAGACAGATGACGAACGTATGATAAAATACAAGGAAAGTATAGAAGAAACTGGTATCAATATCAAAGTGAATTATCTGAGTTATGGGGCAAAACATCCAAATAATTACAGAATAAGCATTAGCAATCCATCCCTTACCCATACTATGTCTGCAATCAGTACAGGTGGTGGCATGATTGAGATTCAGGAGATAGACGGATCAAAAGTGAGTATAAATGGTGACTATCATGAGTTACTCATTTATGGTAATAACCTGGACATTATTGAAAGTCTACTTCCTGTTGTCGTCTTTGATTTCAAAATTACTCATTCGAGCTTCATAGAAATAAAAAGTGCAATTCCATATACACAAGAAATCATCAGCAAAATTGAAGCAATCCCGGGTGTAACCAATGTATGTCATCTAAGACCTGTAGTTCCTGTTCTTTCCAGAAAAGATCTGAAAGTTCCATTTTTATTCTGTAAAGACATGGTTACTGTAGGGCTGTCTGAAGATTTGAAGCTTTGGGAACTGGCTTTGCGCTATGAGAGCTCGAGGGGTGGAATCTCTGATAATGAAGTGTTTGAAAAGATGAGATCTATAGTCAGAATTATGCAGGGAGGAATTGAAGAAGGATTGAAAGGTACCTACTATGAAGATCGCATTTTGCCCGTTCAATCTCTTGGATTCAAGGATAAAATGGAGGAAAATACGTTACTGGATGGCGGAATACTAAATACAATTATACTTTACACAACAGCTATGATGGAGGTGAAAAGCTCCATGGGTGTATTTGTAGCGGCCCCTACAGCAGGTTCCTGCGGTACACTTCCGGGCGTAATCCTTGGGGCAGCGAACGTAATGGAACGCTCAGAAGACGAAGTTGTTGAGGCATTGCTTGCTTCTGGCATGATGGGCATTTTTATTTCAGAGCATGCTACTTTTGCAGCAGAAGTAGCAGGTTGTCAGGCTGAAACAGGGGCGGGTGGTTCTATGGCGGCAGCCGGCTTAGTCACACTGATGAATGGCACGTTGGAGCAATGTATTGCTGCTTCTTCACTGGCACTACAAAATTCATTGGGCATTGTATGCGACCCCATTGGTAACAGAGTGGAAGCGCCTTGCTTAGGAAAAAATGTAATGGCGGCCTCCAATGCACTCTCATGTGCAAATATGGCGCTAGCCAATTACGAAGACCTGATCCCTTTTGATGAGGTTGTTCAAAGTATGAAGGAAGTGGGCGAAATGATGGCACATGAACTGACATGTACAGGTCTTGGTGGACTGGCAGCCACACCTACCGGAAAGGCCATAGAAGCCAAACTGAAAGAAAAAGCGAAGTATTGTTAGTCGTTATTTTACTTTCTTCAACACATGATGTACTGCGGGTTAATCTATTCTTAATTCATCACTATTTTTCCTGAAGTTGTACCAGGTAATTTTCCGGAACCAACAATCAATTTTACCTGCTGGTTCGAGATTATCACACAGGTATGCTATGATAGCTCGTACACTAATCACTAAGCTGGATAAATACGTATCGGAAAGGAAGGAATATGTGCCATATATAAATTTTGTAACAATAAGGATTGTTTGGTTACGGTTTACCCATAACACGCTATCCATGGTTAGAATACATTTTGTCAAATAAAATGTTTGAAGAAAATTGTAATATTGATAAAAAAACGGAGGACTGGATATGAAACAAAGAATAGCAGTGTACCAATTGGTATGGTTTTTAATGGCTCCAGCTTATGCTTTTGCCCAAGAAAAATACTACTATCAGACAGATTTCTCGGTTGATGATTTTACTGCACGTCGGGCAAATATATTTGACAAGATTGGTAATAATGCAATAGCACTCATTCAAGGGGCAAGTGGCGTTACTGACTTTAGTGTTTTCCGGCAATCGAATAGTTTTTATTACTTGTGCGGACTTGAAACTGCACATGCCTATTTGTTATTAAACGGACGCAATAAAACTGCAACAATATACCTTCCTTACAGGGATGCAGGAAGAGAACGGGGTGAAGGTAAAATTTTATCTGCCAATGATGTTGATTTAATCAAAAAACTGACTGGTGTTGATCAGGTACGTGGTGTGGAGTTTTTATCAATCGATTTGGTTGGCACTGGATTAATCCGGCCACCTGCACCTGTATTATATACGCCATTAAGTCCGGCTGAAACCGGGATGGATAGCCGCGATGAATTACTACGTGGCCAGGCTCGTATTTCCTCAGATCCCTGGGATGGACGACCTTCTCGAGAAGCACGATTTCGACAATTATTAAATTTGCGATCGCCTCAATTTGAAATTCGTGATCTCTCACCAATATTGGATGCAATGAGACTGATTAAAAGCAAAAAAGAAATCGAAATCATTCGTAAAGCAACCGAAATAGCCGGCTTGGCCATCATCGAAGCCATGCGATCAACCAAGCCGGGTATCTATGAATATCAATTGGATGCAGCTGCGAAATATATTTTCTTTTTGAATGGAGCAAGAGGTGAAGGCTATGCATCGATTATTGGAGGTGGTACCAATGCATGGATGGGACATTATTTCCATAAAACGGACAAGCTTAATGATGGTGATCTTGTATTGATGGATTATGCACCGGATTACCATTATTATACGAGTGACGTCACGCGTATGTGGCCTGTAAATGGCAAATACAGTGAAGCTCAACGCCAATTGTGCAATTATATTTTAGCATACCGAGATGCGCTTTTCAAATATGTTAAACCAGGAATTACATCGAATGACGTACTCGATTTAGCCGCAAAGGATATGGAAAAATACCTTATTGGTAAAACATTTGAGAAGCCGTCGCATTTACAAGCGGTAAAAGAAGGTTTGAATTTTCGTGGCCATTTTCAACATGCTGTCGGTATGGCTGTCCATGACGTTGGAAGAGTACGAGGTGTGACCTTGAAGCCTGGTATGGTTTTTACAATTGATCCAATGATTTGGATCCCGGAAGAAAAACTATATGTTCGAATTGAAGATGTTGCTGTTGTGACTTCTGAAGGTGTTGAAAATTTGAGCGCTTTTGTTCCGTCAAAATTAGATGATATTGAGCGCATGATGAAAGAAAAAGGAGTGATCCAGTTTCGTCCTCCGTCGTCGCTACCCATCAATAAATAGTATTGAATAATTTTAAAGTATATTTTTTTTAAAAAGTTGCATTAATAATTAACACGTAGGGGTTTAAGATATGAGATATTGGAAAAAGAATTTAATGATTGGCTTATTTTTGATCACCCATTTGTCGAAATCTGCTTTCGCGTTCAATGACGACTATCCGAAAAATCCAAAAATCGATGTTATCAATTACGTTTTTAAAATTAATTTATCAGATGATACAGATGAAATTATCTGCGAGGCTACAATTGATGTACGTTTTATTGGCGAAGGGGTTCAATATCTTAGGCTTGATTTAATCAACGCTTCCAGTGAATTGAAAAACCAAGGCATGCATGTAAGTGGTATAATTTCAAGCGGCAATTCACTTACCTACAGACATGAAAATAATGCACTATATATAAAGCTTCCTGCGCCTTCGATTATGAACCAACGAAGCAAATATACAATTACCTATAGTGGAATACCCGCAGCCGGGCTTAAGATTGCCAATAACAAATATGGAGATCGCACATTTTTCAGCGATAACTGGCCTGACAAAGCACGTAATTGGCTACCGACTATTGATCACCCTTATGATAAAGCCATGTGCGAATTTATCGTTACGGCACCAGATCACTACCAGGTAGTTTCCAATGGGCTAAAAGTTGAGGAGACGGATTTACCCGCAGGAAATCGCCTCACACACTGGAAGCAATCCGTTCCAATCGCTCCTTGGCTATTTGTGCTTGGCGTTGCCCGATTTGCAGTTCAATATGTTGATGAATTTAACGGAAAATCCATTCAAACCTGGGTTTACCACCAGGATCGCGATGCTGGTTTTTATGATTTTGCAGAACCGACGAAAAATGTTCTGGAATTTTATAGCAATTACATCGGCCCATATTCATATGAAAAATTAGCCAACATCCAGTCCAACAGTGTTGGAGGCGGGATGGAAGCTGCTTCTGCTATCTTTTACGGTGATAATTCGGTTACTGGCAAAAGAAGTGTGCGGTGGAGGAATGTGATCATTCATGAGATTGCACATCAATGGTTTGGTAATGCTGTGACTGAATATGATTGGGATGATGTTTGGTTAAGTGAAGGATTTGCTACATACTTTACTTTGCTATTTATCGAGCATCAGTACGGGCGTGACGCATTTTTGGAAGGTCTCAAATCAAGTAAGGAAAGGGTGAATGCTTTTTATGAGAAAAATCGCGAATACCGTATTGTTCATGACAACCTGAAAGATATGCAAAAAGTTACCAGTTCGCAGACCTATCAAAAGGGGAGCTGGGTTTTACATATGTTGCGCGGAGTTATTGGTACGGATAATTTCTGGAAGGGAATTCGATCATATTACCATAAATATCGCAATTCCAATGCAACCACAGATGATTTTCGTAACGAAATGGAAGAAGTATCTGGCAAGGATCTATCTAACTTTTTTCAGCAGTGGTTATATAAAGGTGGCACACTAAAATATGAAGGAAGCTGGCAGTTCGATAGTAAAGAAAGCCGTGTCAAGATTAAACTTGATCAGGTACAAAATGATGGCAGCTTATTCAAAATGCCACTTGAAATTGGCATCTATTTTGTTGGTCAAAACAATCCTCAGGTTGAAATTGTTCAAGTAAATGAAAGGTCAAACGTTTTTACAATTAATGTAGTTGCGGAACCGGAAAATATTATTCTGGATCCCAATACATGGGTTCTCATGGAGGCGGATTTTAAGAAAAATGAATAAATAACTATTTGGAAAATATTTCAATTTTAACGGATCATCATGCTATCTTTTTACGCTGGCGTATTTAACACAATATATCACCCGCGTACGGATCATATAATCCTCATTAAAACGGTGTTTATACGAAACGTTGTAAGCAACCGATAAAATGAATACAATTAGACAAAAAGCAATCAACACAATATATCTAAGTATTTTTGGAAATGGTTTACTTGCTTTTGCTAAAGGTCTGACAGGTTTTTTTGGGAATTCTTATGCGTTAATTGCAGATGCTATCGAATCCACAACAGATGTATTTGCATCAATTTTGGTTTTAGTCGGTCTAAAATACTCGACTAAACCTGCTGACAAAAACCATCCATATGGTCACGGAAAAGCAGAACCTTTAATTACGTTTGGAGTAGTCGGATTTTTAGTTATTTCCGCAACAATAATTGCTTACGAAAGCATCCAACATATTCAATCACCACATAAAATTCCTGAAAAATATACGTTGATTGTATTAGCTGTGATTGTAGTTATTAAAGAAATATTTTATCGTATTGTTTTAAATAAAAGTGAAGAAACAAAAAGCACATCCTTAAAGGCAGATGCTTGGCATCATAGAAGTGATGCTATTACTTCATTGATGGCATTCATTGGAATATCTATTGCCATTTATATGGGCAAAGGTTATGAAACAGCTGATGATTGGGCTGCATTATTAGCTTCAGGATTTATAATTTACAACGCTTATTTAATTTTCCGACCAGCACTTAGTGAAATAATGGATGAGAATTTATATGATGATTTTGTATTAGAAATAAGGACAATTTCTAAAAGTGTTGAAGGAGTTATAGATACAGAAAAATGCTTTGTGCGAAAGTCAGGAATGTCATTTCACATTGACCTTCATTTAATAGTTAAAGGAAATATTAGTGTTAAACAAGGACACGATGTAGCACATAGATTAAAGAGCGAGTTACAAAAAAAATTACCTGAAATATCTGATGTTTTAATACACGTTGAACCTGATAAATAAATTGGCAGCGTACTATACTGTATATAACAAATAGGGCCTTAGCCTGATTAATTCATGAATCTTTGTTATGAGCGTTTCAAGTATCTGACAGTCAAGTGCTCGCACAGAATTTTGGAACGTAGGCGTAGCGAGCTACG
>JADFHN010000111.1 GCA_022567155.1 Bacteroidota bacterium | reverse complement strand
CCGTTGCCACTGGCACAAATCGAACCGTTATACTGTTGGCCCTTGTCGGGCAAGTGGCACAGTTTGAACCGGAATCACTGGCACTAATAGACCGAAATCACTGGCACAATTCGAACCGAATTAGCCACCGGGATGGATTTTCTGAAAACAAGAGACATAAACAGGCAGGAATTTCCAGGTATTCATATGTATTCTGTCCGTTGGGCAAACAAGATATTTTTGTTAGCTTACATATGTAAAATAAACCCTATATAGGGTTTGCTCATACGTTGTAAAAAATTAAACATATGAAATATATTCAGATTACCCTACTTGCCTTATGTTGCTTCTCTTGCATGGAGCAAAAAACAGAACATTTTGACCACTTGATTACGAATGTGAATATTGTAGACGTAATCTCGGAGAAAATTGTCTCGAATCAGAACGTAGGAATTCGAAATGGCTTTATAATATCAATTTACTCCGATACAAAAAATGTATCCGATAGTACCGTTATTGTTGATGGAAAAGGTCAATACCTTATTCCTGGACTTTGGGATATGCACGTGCATGCAGCTTGGAATATTGATCCGACAAACATATTATATCTTCGCTATGGTGTTACAGGTGTACGCGACATGTGGGGAGTTACAACAGATATCTACAGTAAATATTCTGACGATATTCCAATTGTAGTGGAAACACAACCTGCGATTTTCAGATCGTATGACATGCTCGATGGGGCGAATTCAACTAATACACCAGATTCAAAAATAGTATTAACAGCTGAACAAGCGAAAACTACAGTCGCTGAGCAAATAGAGAAAAAAGTCGATTTCATAAAAGTTTACAGCATGCTAACAAGGGAAGTTTATTTCGCCATTGCTGATGAATGTCGCAAAAATAATATCCCTTTTGCTGGGCATATACCCAATGCAATAACTGTTTGGGAAGCAATTGAGGCAGGACAAACGAGTTCCGAGCATTTATATCAAATTATGGAAGCTTGTCTTAATAATCCGGACAGTTTACCAGAATTACAAGACCCAGATTTTGAACGATGGGGTGATAAACGCAACAAAATTGTGTTCGATAACTACGACAAATCGAAGGAAGACTCTTTATTTAAAGCAATTGCAAAAAGTAAACTAGCGATTACTCCCACATTACTAATTAATAAAGTATATAATGATTTTGATTCAACGCTTTACAGAAAGGAAATGTATCCGTTTGCATTAAAACATATTATTGAACTTTGGGATGCTAAAAGAAAAGATATTATTGATACTAAGCTAAGCAAAAAAATGTTCGAGTATAAGTTATCATTAATGGGTCCCATGCAAAAAGCAGGTGTCCTTTTACTTGCAGGCACAGACGCACTAGAACTTGAAATGTGGCCAGGAATATCATTACACGATGAAATGGCATTATTTGTTAAAGGTGGACTCACCAATGGAGAAGCATTAAAAACAGCAACCATTAATCCAGCTATTTATATGGGTAATAGTGATAAAAACGGATCGGTAGAAGTGGGAAAATTAGCAAATCTCGTCTTATTGAAAAAGAATCCATTGGAAGATATTCGAAATACCACTTCCATAATATCTGTATTTTCTAAGGGTACATATTACACTAACAAAGCATTAATAGATTTAGAAGAGTTGGTGAAAAGTGCTGTAGCCAACAGTTTTAATGACAATTAACTTTTTACAACATTGTATAAAAATAATAGCCAATTTCGTAGTAAATCAAGGGCTGTAGCTTGCTTAAACTTCATCGTAATTTGAAAAATATGAGCACCACAATCGGCTACTATTCTTATACTAACCGTTGTACCTAATTGCTTTTGAAAGATGAATTTGTGATTATAACGTCTAAATGAGCTTTTGAAGGGGAGTGAGAACCCATACAAATACTCAAAACTGTCGTGTGTTACTGAGCTTGGAAAAGGCAAAATTTTCGCCCCCTTTAATAAGCTCCATTTTTTTGTTATTATTTTTTAGCTATTTTAATGACTTAGAGAAAGACATTCTTTTAGTTGATAAATCTATGAATCGCTTCGTTAGCATTATCTTGAAATGTCTGGTTGTGTAGATCATCCATCAGTCATAAAAAATCGGCTATAGCCTTCCTTATATCTTGGGGAGTTGGTTTATAATCCGTACCACCATAAAGATGAGTTGTATCAGGAATCATTTTTGGGTTTCGTACTACTCTGCCGAACATTTCGCTAGTTGTTCTATATTTCTCTATTATAAATCCTTGAGTTATATAAATCTGCATTAGTTCATCCCTAAGTGTAGCTTCTTCAAGAGTAAAATCACATCTAACAATCTCCATTTGATCTTCTTCCAAAAATATTGTACCTGTTTGTTTGTTAGCGCTATTAGACTTGAACCTAGGATATTCCCATACTTCAATCCCATATTCATTTCCAACAATATACGAACAAACTGAGACTATTTCATGATCTGGATGAGCAGGATGAGACTCTCCTGGAAAACTATGAGTCATGATCCTTTTTATTTTTTCCGTCTTTATTAATGTTGTGATTATTTCAACAATCTGTTCTAGGTATTTATAAGTTTCTCTACAAGGAATCTTACTATTTGTAAATCTCTTATCTATATCCACCCCTAGAACATGCATAGCTGCTTTATCTTCTTCTAATCTCTGTTGAACATATGCCTCATGACTGTCTAAAGTAACCCCTCCCAACACCATAGGATAATTAGCAAAAGAGACCCCATTAGTTACAGTCAAGATGTACGCCTTATCAGGATTTCTATGTATTGTTATACCTGCATTTATAGC
The DNA here is from genome assembly GCA_022567155.1 of Bacteroidota bacterium. Classification (GTDB taxonomy): domain Bacteria; phylum Bacteroidota; class Bacteroidia; order Cytophagales; family Cyclobacteriaceae; genus SZUA-230. Next base: position 7,049 of record JADFHN010000111.1, on the reverse strand, counting down.
TACATCATCAGCGTGTGCTCCAATATAAAGAGTTTTTTTACTATTCATTTTTGTTTAATTTAATTTATTGTAACAACTTTCTCATATAAATCAAGATAGCCGTCAACCATTCTGCTATTATTAAAATTTCTTAAAATGTGTTCACGACAATCTGCTGGAATTATTTCATTTGTTCTTCTCGTGAATCCTACTAATTCATCAATTGATCTCCCATAAAAACCAGTTTTACCTTGTTCAATCATCTCAGGTATAACACTTGTATTAAAAGCAATTATAGGAGTTCCTACAATTCCTGCTTCTAACAGAACTCTAGGACAAGAATCTTCTCCCTCAATTGGAAATAAAAAAGCTTTTGCATGTCTCATGAGTCTATCTCTTTCTTGTTCTGTAATTTCTCCTACATATGTAACAGATCTTTCAGTTTGTTGATGGTTTGGGGTATCTTCTATAAAGTCTTTTCTCTCTTTTTGTTTACTTGGCTTACTAAGATCCTTTGTAAGATGGGGTTGAATTTCTCCATTGAAAAATTCTTCATCAAGAGAATTTCCTGCTATAATTAAATCTAATCCGCTTTTTTTTGCAATTTCTATTGCGTTTCTTTGACCTTTATCTCGCTTTATTCTACTTACTGAAAAAAGATATTTTCTTTTATTATTTGAAAATGGATGTTTATCATCAATTGAATTATGCACAACGCCTACAAAGGTCATATTTTGAGGGTATAATTTTTTTTGATGGTTAGAAACAGCAGAAAAATTTGATTCAGGAAAAGATCCAAAAACAGTTACATTCTCTTCATTTGCAGGTCCTCGCAATGTAGTAAGTGTTGGAGTCCTAATCCCTTGAAGAGTAAGAAAAGTTATAGGGTCGTAATGATTATTAACAACATCAAAATTCTCCCTCTCTAAGTCTTCGCGTATTTTTCTAGAATAAGCTGCAAGTTGTGTTGGATCCATTTGTTGTCCAAATTCTCCATTAAAAATCCCTATGGGACGTCTTATATTACAACCTAGACTACACTCTTTAGCAGTATATAATGTTACATCAATGCCCCTTTCAATAAGTCCTTCTATGAGGTATGTTACACTTCTCTCTACGCCCCCATATTTTCTATTTTGGCCAATTGATATTTGTTGGTGTGGTTGTACAACTATAGCAATATTTTTGATAATATTAGGTGTCAAGATAAGTTTTCCTTTCGCATCATGATTTCCTTTAATGTTTTCTACCATAATGATGAATTGACTGGGGCTTGCATCCTGTCAAATGATTTGTCTACCGCATAAAAAGCACAACATGACAAATGAAGAGATTTTTCAACAGTTCGAGAATTGGTGGAGATTACCGCAAGATGCAACCAATTCAAAAGAATTTAGCATATAACGCATTCTTGTTTGGAGTACATCTTGAAACCGATCTAACAGAAGAAGAACTAAAACAAATAACATATTATTCTACTGCCAATAGCGGCATAAGGGCAAATTAATAACATATTATCACTGCTGTCCAATAAAAAGATAAAAAGCTTGAAAAAGTCCAATTTGACGAAATTTAGGGTTTACTACAACTCAGATTTCTATGGGCTTAATCAAGCGGATTAAAAATAGCAAGAAACCATTGTTAGATCAAATTATTGACCTGATTTCTTCATCAATTATCAAAAAGGCAACTGAAAAACATCGAAGTAATCGGTATTGCAAGACTTACCGGACGTATGACCAGATGGTGGCCCTTTTATTTGGACAGCTAAACAAGTGTTTTACTCTGCGTGATATTGTGATAGGTTTTAACATCAGTGCAGATTTTCTAGCTGATATAGGGCTGAAGCAATCTCCTGCACGCTCTACAATGAGTTATGGCCATAAACGCAGGGACTGGCAGGTTTTCGAATTTGACATATCAATCAAACTAACGGCAAAACCGATCTCTACTGAGCTCGACTGAAATAGATGCACCTCTGTCGTTATCCAGGCATTAAATGCGCTTGTATTTTTGCACAAAAAAGTATTAAAAATTCCACTGGATGATTTTGACTTTAAACATGCAAGAGTCGGGAAACGTTTGCCTGTCGTGTTTAGCCGCGATGAGACACTTGAAGTATTATCAAACCTTAACGGCGAATTTCATCTTATGGCTCACTATTATATGGCAGCGGATTGCGTTTAACTGAATGTTTGAAATTGCGGATAAAAGACGTAGACTTTAAACTCAATGAAATCATTGTTCGTGGAGGTAAAGGAGATAACGATAGGAGAACGATACTTCCACGCCTGTTAATACCACAATTAAAAAGACAATTAGAAAAGGCAAAGATCAAATTGGAAGAAAATATGTCGGTAAAAGAATTTACAGGAGCTTCTATTCCAGAAGCATTGGAAAGAAAGTATCCGAATGCTCCTGAAGAACTGGCTTGGCAATATATTTTCCCCTCCAGGAATCCAGCAATTGACCCTCGTTCAGGAAAATTGAAACAACACTATCGCCAGGAAAGTTTTTTACAAAAAGCAGTGAAAAATGCAATCAGAAAGTCACAGATAACTAAAAATGCCTCCTGTCATACTTTTCGTCATTCATTTGCTACGCATCTTCTTGAGGATGGTTATGATATCCGCACTGTACAGGAACTACTCGGTCATAAAGATGTACGAACCACTATGATATATACACATGTACTCAATAGAAATAAATTTAATGTTCGAAGCCCACTTGACATATGAAATTTCCAAACATACTTAAGAAGCAACATAGGCACAACACGAGCTATCAAATCATGGTCGCGCAAAGCTTACCCGCTCACCAAAACCACGATTGATAGCAATAACGTTAATGCACAAAACCAAGCTTACTTTCAAGGCCGGCGCTCAGGTGCGGTAAATTTCTCCGCTCGATTAAAAATGAGGTCAACTCGGCAATCTCTGAAAAGATATAATGCTTTTCAAGTGAGGCTTTGAGATAATCTTTTCCACTGCTTCCTCCTGTACCGATGCGTTTGCCGATCATACGGTGTACCATGTTCATATGCCGGTAGCGCCAGGTAGCCATCAGTTCATCTATCTCAAGAAGGCTGTTCAGGAGTTTGTAAGGCATCTGTAGTATCGGATAGTCACGATAGAGCATAATAAATAATGCCGATCGTTTTGCTTTGGCACTTAGTCTCCTGTCTGAATTATATTGGTCGTCGAAAAAGAGTTTGTCAAAGTCTTCCAGATTTTCTTTTTCTCCTTCTACAAGGCTGTTTGAATACGCATCCCGGTAATCTCCCCAGAATACATGTCCGCCAAATGTGGTGCCCGATCCGGTTACATAACCCGTCCAGTACTCCTCTACATCAAAATAGGGCATCCGTTCCAGCCAACTGTTTATCAATTCAATTACCGATGGCTTGCTTTCAATATCACCGATGATATCCTTATGTTCCTGCCTTAACTGCGACAGGTAGTAGCCTTGACCATGCCGCTGATCAAATTTAAGTCCAAGTGAAGCTTCTATCATCTTAAACTGAAAACTTTGAAAACCTGATGCGGGCCGTAACATGTTACGGAAGTCCAGAAAATCAAGCGGGGTCATCGTTTCAATGATATTCACTTGCTGAACAAGCAACCGTAGTATTTCAATGATACGGCCTAACCGGTGCACCACCGTGTAAATAGCCGGTGAGTTATCATTTACTTTAGGTGCCGACATGATCGTACAAATGGATGCCAATTCATGAAGAATCTGCTTAAACCAGAGTTCATAAGCCTGGTGTACGATGATGAACAACATTTCGTCATGTGCTTCGTTTCCTGCCAGCCTGCTTTCAGGTACTTGTGCATCCAAAATTTTATCCAGCTGAAGGTAATCACTGTAGTAAACTTCTTTATTTGCCATAACTACAAGAATATTTTTTAAGATTACTGCATTTCCGGTTCTCTGATCGCTTTAAATTCTGACCCTTCTTTCCACTTGGGCCAATCTCCATTATTCGATAGTTTTAAACCAATTTCAAAAAGCAGTTGAGTATCTTCAACAATCCCATCCAGGTTCCAGGTGGCGGGGTCGTATTCATCTGCCGGTAGATGATAGTGGTTCATTTCATAGTCTTCATTCATTTCTTTCATTTTTTCGATACCACCTTCACGAAGGTCATACGAGCCCGAAGCATACAGTGCCGGAATACCAACCTTGGCAAAATTGAAATGGTCAGACCTGAAAAAATAACCTTTTCCTGCATTCTGATCTGGTACTATATATCGATCTTGTTGCTTTGCGGCAGCTTCGGCATAGTCGTCCAGTTCGGATTGGCCATAACCAATGATTGTCAGATCATTCAACGCTCCGTAATATGGAAGAGCATCGATGTTGATGTTGGCAACGGTCTTTTCAGGTAGGTAAATGGGGTTTTGCACATACCAGGCCGATCCTAAAAGTCCTTGTTCCTCAGCAGTAACGGCAAGAAACAGAATGGAGCGTTTCTGTTGCGTCTCAAGTGAGGTAAATGCCTTTGCCAGTTCGATAAGGGCCGCAGTACCTGTGGCATTGTCTGAAGCCCCGTTGTAGATCGAGTCTCCTTCTGCATCGGGGATCCCTACTCCAAAATGGTCCCAGTGTGCGGAATAGATAATGTATTCGTCTGAGTTTGTACTTCCCGGTGCCATAGCGATCACGTTTTTTGATACGTCTTCATGCCAGTCATTTGTAATCGACATGCTAAGTGCAATGCCGGTGGGCATGCTTTTAAATTCTTTTCTCCCGGCATTTTCAAAATAGCCTGTAAAATCTGTATTTGAAAGATCAAATATTTCCTCTGCTTTGGATTTGGTTATCCATCCTTCCAGTTTACAACGGGACTGATTTTCATCATTGGATTTTAAGTATAATCCGGTACCGCTCCAACTGTTTTTTACTACCTCCCAGGGATAACCGGCAGGTTTCGTATCATGTATTACCAGTACACCTGCTGCTCCCTGACGCGCTGCTTCTTCATATTTGTAGGTCCACCGGCCGTAGTATGTCATGGCCTCTCCCTTAAACAGTTCGGAGTTTCCTGAGGTAAAACCAGGATCATTCACAAGAACCATTACCGTTTTGCCGGTCACATCCAGGTCTTTATAATCATTCCAACCATATTCGGGCGCAACGATACCATAGCCGGCAAATACAAGCTCAGAGGATTCGAGCAATATTTCGGGTTGTAACCATTGAGAAAAAGCCACAAAATCTTTTCGGTAGGTGAGTTTCAGACTGTTTTCATTGTTGGATAGTGTAATTTCATTTGGTACTGTGGAGGTGATCTTTACCATCGGAACATCCTGGAAATACGAATTTCCATTTCCGGGTTCCAGTCCAAGGTTCCTGAAAGTCTCAGCAAGATAGTTCACTGTCTTGGTTTCCCCTTCAGTAAAAGGGCCCCTGCCAAGAAAATCGTCTCCAGCTAAAACCTTTAGAGAGACATCAAAACCATCAGCGGTGATGGCAGAAACACCCGTTAGAGTATAAGATTTTTCGCTGGTGCATGCTGTTAAAATTACCGAAACGATAAGAGATAAAAGGAGGATTTTTGTTTGAAATTGCATGGTTCTATCTTTGATCAGAATGCAAAATAGTTAAAACTGTCGAATATGTATATCGCAGATCAAATTCTTGATTTTTACCGTAATTTGAAACCACCAGACTATTTACCCGACGGAGTAGAAGTTATGAATCCGTACAACCACAAAAATTCCTGGGAGTATGTGAAGACTTTTTATCAGAAGTTCTATTCCGATAACAGACCCAGAACATTGTTAATAGGAATAAACCCGGGAAGATTCGGAGGAGGTATTACGGGCATCCCGTTTACCGACCCGATTCGTTTGAAAGAAAATTGTGGTATTGACAATGATCTTGTCAAAAAACCTGAACTGTCATCGCAGTTTATTTATGAGGTAATCAGTGCGGCAGGTAGCCCGGAAGCATTTTATGCGAAATATTACATTACGGCAGTATCTCCGCTGGGGTTTATGAAAGACGGGAAGAACCTGAATTATTATGACCTGCCGGATCTTCAGGCAAACTGGGAGCCGTTTATGGTACATGCATTGCAGAAGCAGGTTCAGATATGCGGCAATCGTGAAGTTGCATTCAGTGTGGGGATGGGTAAAAATATCAGGTACCTTGAATATTTGAACGGGAAATATACCATTTTCGATACATTGAAGTCTTTGCCGCATCCCAGGTGGGTGATGCAGTACAGGCTTAAACGGAAAGAAGAGTTTATACGTATGTATAGAAATCTGCTGGGAGTGTGAAAGTTAAGATAGGCTGTACTTTGTCCCCTGTAATCCCTTAATTAATCCTTTTTCAGAGGGAGTGAAACGACCGCCTGCCCGCCGTAATCCCGATAGCTATCAGGGATGAAGGAGGGAAGAATCTCATGAATGTTACCGTCATGCTGAGGGAGCATCACGACTGCCTGCCCGCCGTAATCCCGATAGCTATCAGGGATGAAGGAGGGAAGTATCTCATGAAATGAACCTCTATTGTTAGACTTTTCGCTCTGAGGCCCCCATAAATATATTCAACTTATAAAAAATGAACTGTGTGCTCATACCATAATAGGATAATAAATATGTAATGATAAGTGGATTACAACGTCATTACCCAGTTTCTTGTCTGCCGAAGCTTATGCGTAGGCAGAATCCGGGTAATCCCCCCAACGACACGCTGATTTCAGTTTATTCATAAGTACTATCTTAACAAGGAGATTACCCGACATCGCTATGCGATTCGGGCAATGACGTCTGATTGACTTCCTTCCGGAAAAAGATATATGGCGGCGTAAATGTTTTTAGGAGTAAATCAAACAATGAATGCTTAAAATAGTCAACCACAACCGCCCATCACCACCCCTGGTGTCATCCCGAATCCAGCTTTGCTGGATGAGGGATCTTTGCCGGCAGAAAAGGAAAAGCAGTTGACCTTCAATTCGGTAAAGATTTCTCTCCCGCTAAAAGCGGGATCGAAATGACAAGAAGAGCGAGGAGGCACAGCGCCAGAGAGGACTTATTATTACGAAAATTACTATTACT
>JADFHN010000110.1 GCA_022567155.1 Bacteroidota bacterium | reverse complement strand
ACCCTTCCTCAAGTCCTTGGTGCCACCCACGTTAGGCAGAGCTACCAAAGATTTTCGCCTGCCTGCCGAAGCCTTGGCTCGTCCGGCAAAGGCAGGGAAAACCTTGGGGCGTTCTTGACTTTTCCCATAGGGATCCTCCATAGGAGTCCTTCGGACCTTCGGGGTTGGTTCGCCTGCCTGCTCGTAGCCGATTCGGCAAAGGCAGGTTTTGTGTCCCCGCCTGCCATCCTAAGCCCATCAGCGGGGCGGGCAGGAAGACAAAATGAACAAAAGAAAAATCAATACAGGTCTTTATGTGGAGTAGTGGATAAACTAATAGCAACAGTATTTAGCATGGCGATTAATTTATCTATATTGTAAATATTTAAATCATTTACATTTCAAAAAATATCTTTTTTTTTCTTTGGGACATCCATTTTTAGAGAAAATCTTTTTATAAGAACATATAGGCTGTTTTTTAAAAATTCTCAGAAAACAGGATAAATGCTACATAGAAGGAACAAAATATAAAAAATCGTTTTATCCAGCTAATCAGGTTGTTTGGTCTTGTCTTGTTAGTTGACTCCGTAGGTATTTAACCGCAGACCGCTACCGTACATCAAAATCTCTTCGGATGTTACTAATAAAATTCTTCAGCGCTTCGGTCCAGGTTTCGTCGGCATCCCAACGTGAACCCACATATACATCGTTGGTCCGTAGATGTTTGAGATAAAACTTATAGACCGGCGATTCGGTAGGAATATTCCGTAAAATCGTTTTACCCTTTTGTTGTTTAACTGTGATAAAGTCGGAAACGCCTTCTTCGATTTCATAATCGAGCAGGTATTTAATACTCAGGCCGTATGTATGAAGATGATAAACCACATATGAAAAGCCTAGGTTTAATAGCGCCTGTTCATCAGGGTGTGACGGCGTTGCTTCATATTCAAAAGGGTATTGTTGCTGCAATATTTCGTTGAACTTGTTGTTGTTGCCCCGTGCTATGCCGTTGGCTTTTGCAGCTTCTTTGGCAATATTGTTATTGATCAGGCCTCTCGGCCTGTTTTCAGGAATATCCGCAATTTCAAATCCGGCAAAAGCAATTTTATCCACCTTCAGACTGTTGGAGTAGGTTTCGGAACGGCGGCCTTTAATGATGTCGATATCCCTGAACAGTTCGGGGTAGTCGGATATCAGCAGGTTTTCTTTTACCAACCTCTGTCGCGATGTTTCTTTTTTCAACTTGTCAAGGGCTTTTTCCAGTTTTTTGTTTTGTGTTTTCCATGCGGGCTGCCCGTTGGACATCAGGGTGGTCTCACCGTTAAATGAGGTGACGAGAATTACGAACCGTTCGGCTTCTTTTCCTTTGATCTTAACCCAAACATCACTCAGAATGATCAGGTTTTTAATCCCTCTTTCTTTCATCTCTGCGGCAAATTCACGGCCTGCCTCAATGCCTGAAATTACGTCGTTCATAAAATAATACGCCACTGCGTCGATGCCTGTACTCATGAAAATTTCATGGGCTTCTTCTGCCATCGGCCTCCAGTCGGCTCGAATCGAAGAATTCCTGTTTTCAGGTGGTATTTGTAATAATACTACTGATTTGGATGAGAGAAGATCTTCGGGAAGTTTGTTGCCATAATCAAGAAACCGGATACCGGCTACATTTATTTCCGGTTCTTCACCCTGGGCGAAGATAAATATCGGAGCCAATACTAAAAGTATCGTTAATAATCGGGTTGTCGCTTGGTGTATCATATCTGAAACAATAAATAAACGAAATTAGGATAATATTATTCCCCAATGAAAATAAAAGCGCCCCAGTAATAAGATCTTTCATAGCTTTCTTTCATAGTGAGCTGTGCCTTATTAAACGCTTCTCTTTTTGTTTGTTTTTCAAATAACCAATAATAGTAAAACAGGTTCATAAACTCCAGTTCATATTCGGCTTCGGTTGTCCACATGCTCATAATTACGGAGCGTGCACCTGCACGCAAAAAAGCATCCTGAAAGAGATGAATTGATTGCCCGTTCTGCACGATTCCCAAACCTGTTTCACAGGCAGAAAGAAAGACCAGTTCCGTATCCTTCAGCTTCAGGTTATAAATTTCATTGGCTGTCAGGAGGCCGTCCTGCATGTCCATGCCATTCGTTACGCCGTCAAGATAGTCAAAGCTGCCTGATAGTATCAGTCCGGATTGCAACAACTGATTATCATGATATCCGTTGTTTTTTATTTCACTGTCTTCCATAAAATATCCATGTATCGTAAAATGGAGGGTGTAGGGGTTATGCAGATTTTTCACAGCTGTTTCAACAGCCGAATCACCATAAAAACTGTATGTTTTAAATCCGGATGTTTTATAGAGCTCTTCCAGCAATCCTGCTTCATGCTGCTTTACATCATCTTCATATAAAAGTTCATTCCATTGTATGTGCTCCTTGATTTTATTTCGCATATAATACATTCCGCTTTCGGTTTCTGACGATGTAAGCATTTTATACTCAGGAATAGCTTCTTCTTCACCCGAATGATCATTTTGAAGACGAAAACGGGCACTACTAAAGATAAACACTTCCTGGTCACGCTGTGTTGCCTCTTTTTTATTTTTAACGGCAAGAATTTCAGCCGTACAGGAAACTAATTGAATGTTTTTTTCATCCATCAGATACATTCCGGTTTCGGGGTTTCGTAATGTGAGCAGGTTTATCTGGCGGTAAGCGCCATCGGGGGCAATGATGATACTGGAATAGGATTGTAAGTAGGTTTTCAACGGTTCATAATACACCGTGTATGAATAATCGTCGGGAAACCTGTGATTGATGCTGCTCCGGTAATAGGTGAGGAATTTATTTTCCAGGTCATTCCCGTTTTTGATGACAATCATTCCAGGTAATTTACCCAGTTGGTTATCAGAAATAAAAAAACCATAATGTATGTCATCCAAAAAATTGCCCCCCTGATCAGGACTATATGTACGGAACCGGAATATTTCAAGCGATCCATGCAGGTCTTTGAGGGATTTAATGATTTCGGTGTATTCGGGCCGTTCTATCTTCAGAAAGCTTACGGATTTACCTGATTGCTTCAGCATTTTCTTCTCAATTTCCATACACGTTCCGGTAAGCCCTTTGAGATATTTACTTCCGCCTTCAAGCTCACTTACGGGTAGTTTGTAGATGTGCAGCAACTGTTCCAGCGTGTTTTTCCATTTGATCAGTCCAGACCGGGTTAAATCATTGAATTTATCTTCAGTATAAAGTGGAAGTCGCTTTAGTGCTAGTACATAATTCAGCAATGAATTGCTGAAGACATCACCGTTTATTGGGTTCTGTTCTGTAAGGTTGGCATAAATTTCAATGATTGCATGAATCGATTGGTAGAGCATGGTTTTCTCCTGTACGCCCATGACGGGATAAAACATTTCATACTGCCTGAGATACTCCTGAATCAGGTCTGAATAAAGGGCTTCGGATTCTTTATACTTGCCCTGCGACCAGTAATAATTTGCAAGCAGTTTTTTGCTTTGAAGGTATATAAGATGGTGCTTGCCGAGGGCTTTCAGATTTAACGACACGGTTTTATCCAGAATCTCACTTATGTCGGAATTTTGGTCGTATTTCAGCAAAAGTTCTGCCAGATAAGTCTGAGCGGTTGCGTACTGTGCGTTATCATTTCCTCCGTTTTGCAAAATTGATTCGAGCGCCTGATACTGGCTTTTAATGGCCTGGTCAAGCTTGCCCGATACTTCAAAATATGTAGCTTTATCAAGCAAAAGATGCGTATAGACGATGTTGGTATTTTCAGGATTTTGGCTGACGAGTCCTTCCACTTCATCATACAGGTTGGATGCTTTACGGAAACTGTTGATTTCCGTATAAACGGCTGCAATTTTCAATACGATACCGATTGTTTCCGGGTGATTTACTCCAAGCGAATCTTCGTAAATGGTTCTGATTTGAAAGTAGATGATTATTGCAGACAAAGGATTGTCGAGCCGTGTCTCTGTGTATGCCCACCTTAGTTTAAGCTGATTATATTTTGTGCTTCGTTTTGATTCAGAAGATTTTGATAATATACTCACGGCTTTTTTGAAGAAGTCGTTCGCGATGGCATATTCATTCCGGTCGATATAAATGTTTCCCAGGTCATAAAGCAAGTAGGCATATTCAGCAGTTTCATTCTGTCCCTGAGCTGCAAGCTTATCAAGTGAATGCAACAGGGCTTCTTTCGACATGCTGAACCATCCTATTGAATGGTAAGCCCGGGCCGTTCCATGTGTAAGCGAATCAGGGATAACGGTGGTTGATTCGCGATTACCAGTATCTGCCGGATAATCCGCTCCGCGGGCACTACCTGTATCCAGGAGAGCAGCATGTAACATACAAATCAGCACTAATGTAGCAATGAGTATCTTTCCTGCAGCGGTTAAATTAACAAGCATTTATCGGGGTGGTGTTCAAAAGAATTAATAATATTAATTAAAAAATTGATTCATTTGTATAATAAATAAAAAAGATTGAAATAACATATGAATCCGGACGAATTAAGTAATATAATAAAAAACAGGAGAGCTGTTTTCCATAAATTTTATACCGGTGAAAAGGTCCCGCATGAAGTGATCATGGAAATGCTTGAAAATGCAAACTGGGCTCCAACCCATCGTCATACGGAACCCTGGAGATTTGTGGTTTTTGAGGGGGTTGGATTAAAAAAATTAGCAGATTTTCAAGCGATGAGATACAAAGAGGTTGCAACAAAAGAAGGAAATTTTGATGAAACTATGTTTGAGAAACTAAAATCCAAACCACTTTTGTGTAGTCATGTGATCGCTATTGGCATGCGGCGCGACCCTAAAAGAAGTGTGCCGGAAGTGGAAGAACTAGCCTCCGTTGCCTGCGCGGTACAGAATATGTGGCTCACCGCCTCGGTCAATGGGGCAGGCTGCTATTGGAGTACCGGCGGGGTAACCTATGATGAGGAGGCTAAGGCTTTTTTTGGGTTGGATGAAGCCGATAAACTGATGGGTTTTATGAATATAGGCATGCCGGATGAAAGAACACTGATAAGCAGGAGGAAGCCGGTGGAAGAGAAGGTAACGTGGGTTACCGGCTGATGCTAGCGGTAGTATTATGTGTAAGGTGTTGCCCAGGCACACACTTTTACTTTTTAATATAACCCGGCCCTTTCACAAATCTGCCCGGTTGCGCTCCGGTATGGTCGCCTTCTTTTAATACCTGCACGCCGTTCACAAAAACATGGACCACTCCGGTTGCGTATTGGTGTGGTTCTGCAAATGTGGCGTGATCCTGGATGGTTTCAGGATCAAACACAACCACATCAGCATAATACCCTTCTTTCAGAAGACCCCGATCCTGTATTTTTAAATTTCCTGCAGGCAAGGACGTCAGCTTACGGATGGCTTCTTCGAGAGGAATTACCTTTTCGTCGCGTACATACTTACCCAGCAGACGGGCAAAATTGCCGTACGCTCTTGGATGCGGATTGGATTTCAGAAACACACCTTCGGGTGCCTGCGACTCTGCATCAGATCCAAAGCTAAGATAAGGCAACGCAATTTGACGCTTAACATTTTCTTCTGACATCAGAAAATATATGGTACCCACCCGGCTGCCGTCCTCAACCACGAGATCCATAGCGGTTTCTTCCGGGCCGGTTCCTCGCATGCCGGCTACTTCCTTTAGCGTTTTCCCGGTCAGGTATTTCAACGAATCGTTTTTAAATCCAACTAAAAGAAGGTTTTCGGGTGTACCTGCTGCAAAATAAAGGTTCTCCCAGCCATCGCCTTTCGCCATCATGTCTGTTTTCACTTTTGCTCTGATCTCCGGATCAAGCAGCCGTTCTGCCCAGGCGTCATAGCCTCCTTCCTGCACCCATGGGGGCATGGAGGCATCCAGGCCGGTAGCTCCGGCAATATAGTTGTACATGTCGGCGGTGATCTGTAAACCGGCATTCCGGGCTGAATCAATTTTTGCCAGCGCTGCATCCAGCTTGCCCCAGTTGTCTTTGCCTCCTGCTTTCAGGTGATAAATTTCTGCAGGTATGTCAGCCTCATTTGCGATCCGGAGCAATTCGTCGATAGCTTCGAGCCAGTAATCTCCTTCGCTCCGCAAATGCGAAATATACATGCCGCCATATTCGGAAGCTACCTTGCACAATGCAATCAATTCTTCGGTGTTGGAATAAAAGGCAGGTGCATAAATTAACGAAGAACCAACACCCAGGGCACCTTCTTCCATGGCTGTCCTTACCAGTGCTTTCATATTATTCAGCTCATCAGGTGTGGGCGGCCGGTTTTCATATCCGATTTCATGTATTCGCACGGTGGTTGCGCCCACAAAAGAAGCCACATTGGTTGATATGCCTTTGTCTTCAAGGTATTGGAGGTATTCACCCAGTGTTGTCCATTCAATATCGTACTTTATGTCGCCCTGTGCTTCTTTTTCTTCTTTTCTCATTGTCTCGTTAAGCGGGCCCATCGACCAGCCTTCGCCCATTATTTCCAGTGTGACGCCCTGCCGGATGTCACTTTGGGAGTTTCCGTCTTCGATCAGGGAAGCAGTTGCCCAGCTTAGCATATTAATGAATCCGGGAGATACGGCAAGCCCGGTGGCGTCGATTATCTGGCCGGCGGTATTACCGTCAAGATTTCGCACCGCTTCCACCTTACTGCCTATGATCCCTATATCGGTGATCACGCCTTCGCTTCCCGACCCGTCATAAACGGTTCCTCCTTTGATAATCACATCGAAATCTTTACGCTCTTCTTCACACGAAAGCATAAAACCGGCTAACAGGATGGAAAGAGAAAATGTGTTGAAAATGAATTTAATTTTCATATCTGGTAAAATTAATTTCTAATTATGATTTCATTATTTTTGAAAGTTCAGGCAATATATGAATTGAAAATGCAAATTAATAATCTAAAGTTAGCTGGAGTTTTATTTTTAGTTTCGTTAATGCTGGTTTCCTGTTCAAGAGTGAAACAAGACATAGAGGCTGAGCCAGAGGAGTCAAAATTAACAAAAACCAACAATATCAGGAGTTCCATACCCCGGCCCAAATTCGTGGAAGTGGACGATGGCGGAAACCCCTACCAGGGAAGTCCGGATGCTCCGGTTACATTGATTGTCTTTTCGGATTTTGAGTGCCAATCCTGCCAGCAATTTTATCATCTGCTGAAATCTATTAAAATGGATTATATCGAATCCGGGAAAATAAGGTATGTGTATCGGGACTATCCGTTGGATATTCATGAACACGCATTGAGCGCTGCCATTTGTGCAAACTGTGCCGGGAAACAGAAAGCGTACTGGGAAATGTATGCCAAGTTGTATGAAAACCAGGACCAACTCTCAGATGAGCACTACCTGGTCTGGGCAAAGGAGTTGAGACTGGATTTGGAGGCCTTTAAATCTTGTTTAAACGCTGAGGAGATTATAAGTGAGGTAGTAAACGACCTGAGAACGGCTAAAAATATGTTAATCAGCGGTACACCGGCATTTATTATCAATAATGAAATGTACATCGGAGTTCCTCCCGAAGAGGTGTTCCGTATTATGCTTGATGACGCAATTGCCAAGGCTGCAGAATAATACAACCGAACGTTTGTTAGTCAATTTGACAAATTACTCAGTGAAGTATTATTATGGCAGGAGTTGAAAAGTAAAAAAGTGATGGGTTATATTTCTCCTCAGCGCTTTGGCCAGGTGTTATAACGTTGAGTTATATGGATTTATTTTCCTTCTCAACATAAACCCAACCCTAAATCCCTTTACGCTGACGCCATAACATTACCGCGTTCGCTAAAAGCTTTAACACCATAGCTTCAGCGTAGGCAGGCGCATTATAGGCGCCCGTGGAGGGGACTTAATTGCGTAAAATTGCATTGGACTAATTTTTTCACTTTTCTTCACTGTTGAACCTATCCATAAATTTGATCAGGCTTGTATCTTTAAATTCTTCAAACAAAATGGCATTTGATCTTGTGTATTTAATTAATAGAATAAATTAAGTAGTAATATTTATGTGATTAATTTTATAAACTATTTCTGAATGAGCTAATTTTTCGAATTCATATAAGTAAACCATCTTCAAATCAGATATACTAGCGGATGAAAATGTTGAGTTTGGCTATTTGTAATAATAAGGTTACAATTGGGTATATTGAAGGATTAATTTTTAGTTTATAAAGATTTTAGTAGTTAGCTCTACTATCGTTTTGTATCTAAGATATTGATTTATTTTAATCTGGAATTTTTCTAATGCAGAAAATTTCAAAGATATTGAGGGGTTTTGCAGCCTTCCTGTTTTTTCTATTAATAATTCTTTCCAGGAATTTATTAATGGCTCAGACCAGCTATACCTCTAATGTGTCAAATGGGGACTGGGATGTAGCGGGTAGCTGGACCCCGGCAGGAGTGCCGGGGGCGGCAGATAATGTAACAATACTGGCTGGGGATACCATAAACATTATCAGCAATGAGCAGGTCGATGACATTGTGATTAACGGAGTGTTGAATCATTTCGGAAAGTCATTGACGGTGAATGGAAATTATGAGATCAATGGCTTACATCAAGCAGATGAAAATATTTTTATGAATGGGGTGGGGCAAACGATCGATGGTACAGGAACTATTCGCATGATTGGTAACAAGGATTTACAGATAAACGATGACAGGACCATTCTTTCAACGGCCAACCTTCTAATAAATCTTGATGCGGGGACACAGGATCTGATTATAGCAACGGCAACTGTTACAAATGAAGGGAATGTGGAATTAATTGGAGGCATGAAAAAAAGCGGTGGAAATGGTACGTGGGTGAACTCAAACAATTCCACTCTGCGTATATTTGGTGCTGTCAGCAATAATGCAAATTTCACATTCACCGCATCAGCTCCAGGTAATACTGTAGATTATAGTGGAGGATCAAGAACCCTGACTTTGCCTACCGGGAGCACCTATCATAATCTCAAATTCAGTGGAAGCGGCACCAAAACATTGTCTGGGAACATTACCATAAACGGTGATTTTGAAAATACGGTTACACTGGATGCCACGGCGTTCGATATCGACTTGAAAGGAGACTGGACTAACTCCGGTACTTTTACTCCCGGGACTGGCGAGGTCACTTTTTCGGGAAGCGCAGATCAACTTATTTCCGGGAATGAATCATTTTATGATTTGAATGTCAGTACAAGTTCCGGAGAGCTTTCTGTTTCTGGCGATGTCGTGGTTCAGAATTTACTGACCCTCAACAGCATCATTATTACTGGGTCAAACCAGATGACTGTAGGCACAGGGGTTGGGACAGGATCAGTTACATATACCAGTGGCGTGATTGTAGGCAAACTTGAACGTTATACAACCGCTGCAGCTTCACAAACGATTGATTTTCACCTGGGTGCTCCCGATATTGATGTGCTGGGGTATAAACTGGCGACGCTAAGCCTAAGTTCTACTACGATTAGTGCCGGGGGTTCTATCCTGGTAGAGTTTGTGAATTCCATTCCGGGAAATGGGGGTGCCCCCTGGACGGAGGTCTCTACCTATAATAATACCTTTGCCGATGGTTATTGGAAGGTAACGGATAAAAATGGCTTTACCTTAACCAGTTTTGATCTGAGTTTGAAAATCGATGACCTGGAAGGATTTACCATTGATAATTCTGAAAGGGTACTGGCAGGTACTGCCCCAAACTGGAGTTTCAAGGGATCGCATGGTGCCAATGATGGCATAATTGTTACCAGGACGGGCTTATCGGTTTTCGAAGATTTTGTTCTTGCATCTACAAATTCATGTACCGCGCCGAGCGCACCTACCTTTACTGCTGAAGCGAATACCGCGTGTCTTATGGGTTCAGATGGATATACGGTTAGTTTGACCTCCGGATATACCTATCATTGGACCGTTACTGGTGGAACATTTGACGAGAACTCCTCGACGGCTTATAACGCGTTTGAAGATAATGATGTCACCGTTACCTGGGGATCGGTTGGCGGGAACTATGAAGTGACGGTTTTGGCATTTGATCCCACTTGTAC
>JADFHN010000109.1 GCA_022567155.1 Bacteroidota bacterium | reverse complement strand
AAATCATTGAAGTGCCTGACGAGGAAGAGATAGATGAAATTGAAGTGAATCTGGATGTGGAAATCACCGATGAAAAAGCCATTGAAGAAATTGTATTTGAAGAACCAGTAGAAGAAGAGGTTGCCGATGAAGTATTTACGATCGTTGAACAAATGCCTGTATTTCCGGGTGGAAGGGAGGCCTTTTATCAGTATGTTCAAAATAATTTTAAATATCCTTCCCAGGCAAGGAGAATGGGCATCGAAGGAAGAGTTTTTGTTCAGTTTGTGGTTGAAAAAAAAGGAAATATCACCGAAGTGCAAGCTGTGAGAGGTATAGGAGCAGGATGCAACCAAGAAGCCGTGCGGATTATAAAAAATATGCCTAAATGGAAAGCCGGTAAGCAAAGAGGTAAAGCTGTAAAAGTAAGAATGATTCTGCCCATTACCTTTAAACTGTTATGAATAGGCAGGGTTTTAAAACCAATGAACATCATCAATGAGACCAAAATGAGGGAGGAAGCACTCATCTGGATTACTCAACATTGATCTTAAGAGTTATATAATCCTGACCTAAATTCACATCAATTAAACATAAATCTGACACCACGTTTCATTTTCAAACCCACTAAGAAGGATTAAAAACTCTATGAACCAATCTTGACTACGGATAATGTGGATCCGCCTGCCTTTTTCAAGGCACCATTGATAGGCATGTAGATGGATCTGATGCTTATCACAAGTTAAGGAAACAAAAGTATGCAACGCAAATTACTTTCCGACACCAGTCACCATAACCTCGGACCAGCAATGTATGTAAAAAAGACCATTTCAATTGTTTGTTTCAAAAGGTGATGATTCTGCTGTAGATCAGGAGTTAACAAAATCAGATCTCGAAGTGATATTTTTTGATCAATTCACTGACTCGAAAACTATCGATAAAAAGGAAAGTTGACCCTACGCAGAGAGGAGGACTTGATTATACTTTTGAATATTTCAAATCTATAAATCAGCGATCTGTTTAAATGAGCTGCATCATTTATTACCATCCGAATGGTTTTATTGCCGTCCGAATGGTTTGTGGGTGGAGGAATTATTCGAAGTATCTAACTTAGCCAAGTTATTTTGGAGGAGTGACCTCAAATCCAGACGGATAAATGATACGAAATCTTACTACAGCTATCATTCTATTAACATTCATCATGTTTGCAGGCGATGGATTTGGTCAAAATGCCGATAATGTGTTAAAAGAAATCACTGCTTATCCGCTAAATGGAGTACAACTCGATATGGACGGCAAAGTGGATGAGGAATTCTGGTTATCACTCCCCGGGAGCGGTGGATTCCGTATGCAAGAGCCCATTGAAGGTGGCCAGCCTACCCAAAAGACGGAAATACGGATCGCATTTGATAAAGAAAACCTTTATATAGCCGCTATCATGTATGATAGCAATCCATCTGGTATAAAAGCATTTCAAAAGAAACGTGATGCACCCCTACGTACTGATGACCGTTTTATGTGGATTTTTGATACTTTCAATGATAAACGCCGAGGATATTTCTTTGAAACAAACCCCAGAGGTTTACGTGGTGATGGATTGATGACTTCAGGACAAGGAAGAAACATAAATAAGGACTGGGATGGAATTTGGAAAGCGTGGACACATATTGGAGACTTTGGATGGTCGGCTGAAATTAAAATTCCTTTCCGGTCAATGAACTTTGACCCAAAGAGTGATTCATGGGGTATAAATTTTCAACGTACGATACGCAGAAACAACGAAGAATTGCTATGGACAGGATACCGAAGGAACCAGGGTCTGTTCAGGCCACAAAATGCTGGAGTTATGAAGGGATTGAAAGATCCCTCTCAGGGTATAGGTCTTGAAGTAATTCCCTACGGCCTGGTTCAGACGAATAGTGTGCGTGATGAGGAAACGGATGTTCTGGAAAATACAAATAGTGGCGATTTTGGATTTGACATTAACTACAACATTACTCCAGGTTTAAGGACCTCCATTACGTACAATACTGATTTTGCTCAGACCGAAGTAGATGACAGACAGATAAATCTGACGAGGTTCCCACTTCGTTTCCCGGAAAAAAGGGACTTTTTTCTTGAGGGATCTTCCATATTACAATTTGCTACAAGGAGTAGGGTGGAGCCGTATTTCAGCAGAAGAATTGGTTTGAGTGGCGGAGTTCCGATTCCAATACAATTCGGAGGGCGTATTCTGGGAAACATTGGAAGTAATAGCATCTACTTGTTACAGGTACGCACCGGTGAACAGAATGAGCAAAAACCTGAAGATTTTACCGTTGGCAGATATCGCAGGGATTTTTGGAAAGAGAGTTCTATTGGGGTAATATATACACGCCGAGCCACTGACGGAGATGATATGGAAGATTCGCTGCAGACCCGGCATACGGTAGGAGTTGACCTCAACCTGGCAACGTCGGAGTTTCTTGGAGACAACGTTCTCCAGTTTACAGCTTTTGTTGCAGGTCACAACCAGGCTTCGCCATTTGATGATTCCACGTCTGTCTGGGACAGGTCTTCCAGGGGTATCCGTCTTAACTTTCCCAACCAGCCATGGTCAGGATGGGTATCATATAGGGAATTTGGTGATTTTTACGATCCTGCTGTTGGTTTCAATAGAAGGAATGGTTTTAGACGATTCCAGCCGGGTATTCGATTTACACCTCTTTTTGAAGAGAGCAAGATAATCCGTTCAATTCAATGGGGTATATTTTATGAATACCTTACTTCCCTGGATAACAAACTTCTAACGGAAAACCTTCGATTTACCTTAGGAGAAATCCGCTTTGAATCTGGCGAGAGAATAGAATTAGAGGTTTCCGGGAATTTTGAATTCCTTGATGAAAACTTTGATATCCTCAGGGATAGTTCAGTCATAGTTCGACCGGGTGAATATGTAAACTGGCAGTACGAAGTGAGTTTGTCAACAGCATCATTCCGGAAGATATCAGGATCAGTCGGGTATGAAGGAGGAGGATTCTGGACTGGAAAGATATCCAGTTATGATTTTAGAATAACTTTCCGGCCCGTACCCGGAATAAACCTGGGGGCAGAATACAGTTATACAAAAATGACCGCAGAAGGAAAGGGGTTTGATACAAACCTATTTCGAGTTGATCTCGGGTTTGACTTTACTCCGGACCTTTCCCTATCTACGAATGTACAATTTGATGATGTAAGCAACCTATTGGGGACTAATACACGTTTCCGCTGGATTATTACTCCTGGAACCGATGTTTTCCTGGTTTACAATCACAATTGGATTAATGACCGGTTAAACCCCGTGTTTACACTTCAGAAAGGACTTGCGTTGAAGGCGGTATATACGCATCGGTTTTAAGGGTGATTTCTAGCATACTTACTTTCGATACCCGTCCGAACTGCTCGCGCCAGAATGACTCATGTCGTGCAGGCCGCCGGGCGGGCAGAACTTACCAATGATATTCTCCAAAAGGACCTCGGTAGTAATCTCAGACATTTGAGTGAGCGCATGGCGTAACTTATTTATGATGGGAAAATCCCAAACGTTCCTGTATTTTATCAAAACCAGGAATTTTTCGTAGCGCTTCACTATCCTTTAATGTCGTTACAATAAAGGGAAAATAGGGGTCAATAATGTCCAAACAGGTATGAGCCAATTTAAGGGCATATTCGTCTTTGCCCAACGCTGCCGCTACAATTGCTAAATTGGAGGGAGGCAGATAATGATCCCGGTATCTCGCCTCCATTTTCTTAAAGATTTTCAGGGCTTCGTCACGTAAGTTCATTTTTAGGTAGGTAAGCAAAACCAGGTGAAGGATCCATGCGTGCTGGCTGGATATTTTCAATGCGATTTGGCACTCTTGAAGCGCCTTGTTTAGGTGTCCGGACCAAAGATAACAATAGCCCAGGTTGTACCTAGCAATCAAAGAGTTGGGATCCAGTTTTACAGCATATTCACCGGAAGGAATTGATTCTTCTAATTTATCTCCTGTTGCTAATGTTAAGGCTAAGCAGCTATGGGCATACGAGGATAGTGGGTCATTTTTGGTTGCAATCCTGAATTGTTCAATTCCTTCCACGAAATTCTCTTGCGTAAACGCCAGATAGAACATGCCATACCAAACCCGGGCCTGTATATTAGTAGGGTTGATCTCCAGTGCCCTTTTAAACTCCTTTTCGGCGACTTCAAGATCTCTGTCATGAAGTAAGGCAATTACAGCCAATGCGTTATGAGTTTCCCCTAAATCCGGACCGTATTTAAAGGAACTTTGAGCTGCTGGAATGGCCTCAGCCCAACATTCAGAAGGAGACAAATATCCGTGAAAGCTTAGCATAACGAAAGTGTCAGCTAAACCCGTGTATGCTAAAGCGTAATTCGGATCAATTTCTAACGCGGCCCGGAAGCATTGAAGTGCTTCAAACAAAGACATTCCGCGCTGGTAGAAAAGCGAACGACCTTTGTAATACAATTGATAAGCTTCGATATTTTTAGTTTGCTGCCTGGATTTGGGTATAGATTGATCACCTGCAAACGTTATTTTTAACTGATTGGCAATCTCGGCTGAAATTTCATCCTGAATCTTAAAGACATCATCCAACTCCCGATCGTACTTTTTGGACCATAAATGAAAGCCAGTAGAGGCTTCAACTAATTGAGCAGTGATCCGAACTCTATTTCCTGATTTACGTACGCTGCCTTCCAGAATCTTGCTAACCCCCAAGGAGTTGCCAACAGAACGAAGATCTTCGTTTTTCCCCTTAAAGTAAAAAGACGATGTTCGTCCTGCCACTCTAAGATCAGGAAGCTGGACAATTGTATTTATGATTTCTTCCGATATTCCCTCGCAAAAAAACTCTTGTTCAGGGTCGCTACTCATATTAACGAATGGAAGCACAGCAATAGATTTTTCCAATATTTTGTGTTTGATAGGATCACTTACTTCATCACTCTCTCTGAATGATTTGAACTCATGTTTAGAAGATGATGTTTTCAATTTCCCGGTTATACTTTCTGCTTTTGGTACCGGAAAACCTTCGTTAGCCAATACATAAACCTGCATAGGCTCATCTACATTTTTAAATTCAAAAGTTCCTAATCGTTGGGTTTTAAAACGATTGTTGTTACGTATCTTTTGAAAAACATCTTCAGAGAACATAATTGTTCCTGACTGCCCCAATGACTCTATTCTTGAGGCAATGTTTACTCCATCACCAAATACATTTCCATCACTAATCAGGAGTTCACCGATATGGATTCCAATACGAAGGGGAACAGTGATATTTTTTTGAAATTCCATTTGAATTGCCATAGCACACTCTAGTGCAAAAGTTACACTTGAGTAGATGGATAAACTTCCATCACCATAGAACTCAATGAGATCACCTTCATATTTCGGAACAAATTGTTTAATAATTTTTTTATGGTGTGTAACAGTCTTAATGGCAAGATTCTCATCACTCCCCATCATAGCCGTGTATCCGACAATATCGGTGAACATGATTGCAGCGAGTCTTCGAGTAGATTCCATGTTGTAATGTAAGCAGATTGACACAATATTTGAGATTATTGGTTCAAGTCTGATTCAATATTCTAATAGCTACAGAATATTTACTACATAAAAAAAGTAAATTCTTTTTAAATCGAGTTTCTTTGGCTAATTCGGTTCGATTTGTGCCAGTGATTTCGGTTTAACAGTGCCAGTGATTTCGGTTCAAACTGTGCCACATAACCAACCAGGGCCATCAGTTATAACGGTTCGAATTGTGCCAGTGGTAACGGTTCTAATGATGCCACTTTGAAAGATCAAGCAAAACAGGCTATATCGCGAAAAAAAAGATATGGCCAATACACTTGATCCTATGGACTTAAAACAAATTATCACATTACATTTAGATGGGCTAAGCAACCGAAAGATTGGCGATGCCCTGGGCATTTCCCGCAATACCGTCAATGCTTATATGAAGCTTTTCGACGCATGTGATTACACTATTGAAGAGTTACTGCGATTTGATTATGCAGCCCTAACCGAGTTATTCCCCTCTCATACCACCATCAATAATGAGCGCTTCAATTTCCTGATGCTCTATTTCGAGAAGGTAAATCAATCCCGCAATCATCCTGGGTTTACTTTTCTGTACCACTATAATGAGTATAAGCTGCAAGCGAAAGAACCCTATAGCTATACGCAGTTTATGGAGCATTACAGGCGTAAATATGCTAAGATAAAGGGTTCGATGAAGCTGGAACATGAGGCTGGTAAGGAAGTCTTTATCGACTTTGCAGGCTCAAAGCTTCACATCACCGACAAAGAAAGCGGGGAATTGATACCGGTGGAAGTATTTGTCTCCATCTTGCCCAATAGTCAATATACGTACGTTGAGGCCTGTATGAGCCAAAAGCGGGAGGACCTTATCCATTGCATGAATAATGCCATGGCATTTTATGGCGGGGTTCCCAAAGCGATTGTGTCGGATAATTTAAAGTCAGCGGTAACCCGGGCAAGTAAATACGAACCGGAGATAAACCGTTCTTTAAAGGATTTTGCCCATCATTACAACTGTGTGGTGAACCCTACCCGCAGTTATTCCCCACAAGACAAAGCCCTGGTTGAAAATGCGGTACAACTTGCCTATCAGCGCATCTATTACCCCATGCGTGAGATGACATTTTTTTCTTTAGAGGATCTGAACAAAGAGATACAAAAACTGCTTAGCGCCTATAACGACTTGCTTTTTCAGCGTAAAGAAGCCAGTAGAAAGGACCAAATTAAAACCCTTGCTTGGATTCACAAAATGATATATGCTGACGATGAGGTAAATGTAAAAGAAGCACAATTTCTAATGTACACTATTAAGCCAACCGACATAAGTTTTTCTGAATTGAAAAAAGTAGCAGAAAAATTACACCAAATAATTTAGGCAAATTCAATTGCTGATGCTGAAATAGTATTCTTCTACACTTTCTCTTGTGTTGATCTCAGCTTCTTGTAGAAGCGTACATTAGATCAATAACTAGTCATTGGTCTAACTAATGCCATTCGTCAAAAAGGTCGCTTAAATCGCACCATATAATAATACGAAAAGAATTATTATATACTTTCTCAAAAAGAGCATATTTATAATACAATGCAGGCTGTTTTTCTGCACAAAATTCGATAAAAGTTTGACAACTGCTCACTTTGGACACAGAAGAGTTTATGGCATAGCCATGTTTATGTCACTGGTAGGATTATGCGACATGTGTCGGTGCTGTCAAGGTTATGTGCATAGCAAGTTCTTAAAGTGGTAACAGGAAAAATTGTGTAGAATTATATAGAAATATTTGCATATTGTAAACTATTATATTAGTTTTGGGAACTAAATATATAGTATATGAAACAACTAACACAAGCAGAGGAAGAAATAATGCAAGTTTTATGGAAACTAGAAAAGGCATTTGTTAAAGAAATTATTGAAGAACTTCCCGGGAAAAAACCTGCTTACAATACAGTATCCACAGTTATTCGAATATTGGAAAAAAAAGGACTTGTGGGTTACGAGTCTTTTGGTAAGTCACATCGATATTTTTCTCTCATTGAAAAAGATGATTATAGTAAAAATTTTCTCAACAAATTTGTTGAAAAGTACTTTAGTGGATCATACTCTCAGTTGGTATCATTTTTTACCGAACAAAAAAAGCTTTCATTAATTGAACTAGAAAATTTGTTAAAAGAACTTAAAGAACAAAAACATGACTAACTACCTCATTGAGTTCGCCTTAATTCATATCCTTTTATTTGGAGTTTACCAGTTGTTCCTTAGGAGAGAAACACAACTTGTATTTCTCAGACGTTACTTGCTTGTCTCATTAATACTTGCATTACTACTACCATTGATTAAGATTTCCACAGTTACACCAATATCCGGTATAGATATTTCTGGTTCCGTAACTACAATGCTATTGCCAGAAATTGATGCTTCCATTCCAAACGAACTACGAACAGCAGCAAACACCAACCAATGGTTAATTTGGGTTTTTGCTTTCGGGGCTGTAATTGCATCCATTCGGCTCATAATCGCATGTTTGCAAATCAATTTAATTTATCGAAAAAGTATCCCTATGCAACTTCATGGTCGTTTAGTTATGCATAAAAGACATTTGAAGACAAGCTTCACTTTTTTTAAATGGATATTCATTGACAAAGACTATTATGACAATACATTGGAGATCATTCATCATGAAGAAGCACATATTAAGTACGGACACAGTTATGAATTATTATTAGGAAATATTCTCACCATTCCTTTTTGGTGGCTGCCAAGTATATGGTTATGTATTCGGGAATTTAAAAGGATTCATGAATACCAGGCAGATGCTTATGCATTAAGTGTTAGTACTAAGGGAAATTACATTAATGTGCTTGTCGATAGTACACTCAAAGACCATGGAATGAAATTGGTAAATTCATTCCACGATTGTCCAATCAATGATCGCCTAAGTTTTATCAAAAAATTAAAGAAAAAAATAAATCCTTGGAAAATGCGAAGTATTATAGCCCTATTAGCAATTACAATTATCACCTTTTCCTGCGAAGATAAACTAGAAACTGATATAACCAGTATCGTCGAGCACGACAATACTGTTCTAACTTATTCAAATGAGGTGGAGCAAAAATTGATGGAACTTCAAGCAAAAAATCCAAAAACTGATTTCAAAATCATTCAAATAAAGGGTGATAAGGAGTTACTATCAGAATTAGATTTTGAAGGCTTGAAGTTCATCGAAGTACTACCAATTGATGAGCAAAATGTAACTGTCACTATTATTGTGATGGTAAAAGAATTTAAATACAAAATAAAAGTACCTAAAAGTTTACCCCAGGTTTTTCAAGAATCGGATGTTATTTTTAAGGTTGTAGATGAACCACCTAAATTTCCCGGAGGAATGAGCGCCTTTTATGAATATATTGGTGAGCATATACACTACCCCCAAGAAGCAGTCAACATAGGTATTGAAGGAAAAGTATTTGTTCAGTTTGTAGTTGGGAAAGAAGGTGAAATTACTGATGTATTAGTTGTGAAAGGTATAGGTGCAGGGTGTGATAATGAGGCTTTAAGAGCGGTAAAAAACTCTCCTCCATGGATACCTGGCAAACAGCGTGGTGAAAGTGTTAAAGTTAGAATGATCTTACCTATTGTTTTCAAACTTCCAGCGGAATGAGCCACCATTGAAAACCTCATTATATGGGATAACTATGTTGATTTCTTAATTCATGTGTTCTGGATTTACACATGCGTGAAACAAATCTGACAATTATTACCCCAGCCGGATTATCTTTCTAATGCAGCATCTTTCAAAGTGGCACTATTTGACCGAAATGCTTGGCATGGTCTGACCGAAATAACCATAGGGAATATCAGAATCCTTTAACTCACTTATTGAGGTCATTTATTACTTCTTTTAACTTCGGTATTGTCTCCTTTTTAGTGTACCCAAACTTAGCTACTTGGATAATACCATTTTGATCGATAACGATGAAGTAAGGGACACCCATTACTTGATAGGCATCGGTAACCTCTTTATTTCCAATAAGAAACTGATAATATATATCATTTTTGTCAACGTGTCGTTGAAAAGCATCCATTTTGTAAATTAAGTATGCTTCGATGCTCAGCATTTCAAAGCCTTTGTTCCTGTATTCATCATATAGTTTCCTTAGCTCAGGTATTGCTAGATGACATGGCCCGCATCCAATCGAAGTAAATTCAAGGAGAACCACTTTACCCCGATAATCTGATAATGAAATTGAATTATCAGAAACACTAAGCAACTTAAAATCAGGGGCAATAGTTCCTGTTAGTTCAGGAAGTTGACTTCTTCTGCCAAATTCACGGATTGTAAAATTATCAGGTATACTTCCTAAAGCATTTATTTTAATATGAGATTGTTTATTTATTTCATATTTCAAGATTCTTCGTATTGAAGCATGATGTCCTTGTTTTCTATAGATTTTGAAAGGCAAATAGTTTTTCTTATCTAGCCAAACCGTATAGATAGATGATGAATATCCTTTCCTTCCTTGTTTTCTGACCACTTTTCCATTGCACTCAAACCTGTTTTCATTAAAAAGTATATCGAATACTAATGTGTCTTGGTCTTC
>JADFHN010000108.1 GCA_022567155.1 Bacteroidota bacterium | reverse complement strand
GGGGGGCATTTGTATTGATTGAAAGCTGATAATGTAAAGATTTTTTAGGTATATGCGTTTAGGTATCACGTCTAAGATATTGATTTTGTGCCGTAGGCATCCTCCATAGGAGTCCTTCGGACCTTCGGGGTTCGCTTTGGCTCATTCTCTACCATCCTTTTTATAAGTAAATTGAAGATCGTGTTTATTTGTGAGAATATCTCAAAAGATCAATAAATCGTCATTCTGACCCCGAAGTTTCGGGGGAAGAATCTCTGACTATCAGTACACACTAAATATACAGATTCTTCACTTCGTTCAGAATGACGGTAACTCTTTTGAGATATCCCCAAACTATACAAACCCTGGGCTTTAGCCCTTAATACTTATTAAAATCATTAGTCTATTAACAAATTGGAGCTTAATATGTTTTATTACAGTTGTTTTGTTATTTTTAACAAAAAAGGGATTCTTTTTTTAGTTCCCCAAACAGCATGTACCCATATTCTAATATTATGACATGAATGATTTATGTTAATTGGGCTTGCCCTGTCAGTTTTATTCTTTAATGTCCACGCCATAAGAGGCGTGGTTAGTCAATCATACTTATTCAAAAGTATAAAATCAGGGGAAAAAGGAGTAGGGTTGTCCTAAACAGAAGGATAGAGGAAGAAGTAGTGACAGAATCAGTGATAAACCCCGGCTCCTGATATGAAAAATGATTCTAATATTACGGTAATGCGGTTGTCTATTCTACTATGCCTGATATTCTTAATGCAACGGACTGTTGTTGGCCAGACGCGAATTGCGCTCATAGCCGACCGGGTTTTTGATGGCCATGAAATGCATACATCCTGGATAGTGGTGGTTGAAGATGACCTGATCATTTATGCAGGACCTGAAAAGGGATTTGATATTTCCGGGGTTACAACCAAATATTTTAACGATGCCACACTTATGCCGGGTATGATCGAAGGACATGCCCACATGTTTCTCTACCCGTACAACCAAACACCCTGGAATGACCAGGTGCTGAAAGAATCGGAATCCTATCGTACGGCACGGGCTACATTACATGCCAGAAACACCCTTCTTGCGGGCTTCACTACCGTAAGAGACCTGGGTACAGAAGGCGCAGGCTATGCAGATACCGGATTGAAGCGAGCCATCGACAATCACGTGATCCCCGGTCCCCGCCTGATCATTTCCACACGGGCCATAGTGGCTACCGGAAGCTACGGCCCGAAAGGATTTGCCGACCATATTCAATTACCTCTGGGTGCAGAAGAAGCCGACGGGCATGACGACCTGATACAGGTAGTGAGAAACCAAATCGGCAAAGGTGCTGATTTTATTAAAGTATATGCCGATTACCGGTGGGGGCCGCACGGTGAAGCCATGCCTACATTTTCGCAGGAAGAACTTGAGCTGATTGTAAAAACTGCGCATAGCAGTGGCAGATACGTGGTAGCCCATGCATCCACTCCCGAAGGTATGCGCCGGGCTATTCTGGCGGGTGTTGAAACCATCGAACATGGAGATGGCGGTACACCGGAGATTTGGGAGCTTATGAAAGCGCACAATGTGGCGTTGTGTCCCACACTGGCTGCAGGAGACGCCATATTGCAATACGGAGGCTGGAAAAAAGGGGTTGATCCGGAACCTTTGCGGATTCAACAAAAAAGGAAGCATTTTTCGGAGGCGCTGCAGCATGGGGTAACAATCGTAGCCGGAGGCGACGTAGGCGTTTTTGAACACGGCGACAATGTACGCGAGCTTGAAATGATGGTTGATTATGGAATGAAAAACAGGAATGTGCTTCGGTCGGTTACGTCTGTAAACGCCCGGGTTTTTCATATCGACAACGAGGTCGGAAGCATCAAAAAAGGCATGAAAGCCGATATCATCGCAGTTACAGGAAATCCTGATAAAGATATCACTGTGTTACGAAACGTCGAATTCGTAATGAAAGACGGTAAAATAATTAAAGAGAATTAACGGTAAACATTCAAGTAGTAACCCTGTTTTCCGCACCTTGGGAAAAACGATTTTCTTAGATAGTGTAATTAACTGATAATCATTAAAGTAACTTTTTCAGATTTGATGATTTGGGTGCCCAAATGCAGAAAAAAGGAAACCAGTGTCTGTACGTCTTGTTACCGGAAATATTCCACAAACGACTTGTCTGATATGTCGAATATGAAATGCCTGTCCATGAACTGAGATAAGTTTAATTTCAAACCACGAAATACTGAATTCTATGTTTACCTTTGCATCTTCATATTTTCAAGAGTGAACCAAATCTGAGAGATGGCTGAATACAAATTCGCTGATATTGAAAAAAAATGGCAGCAATACTGGCGGGAAAAGGATATTTACAAAACACAAACTGACAAGGATAAGCTAAAGTATTACATACTGGACATGTTCCCGTACCCTTCGGGCACAGGTCTTCATGTGGGGCATCCTTTAGGATATATTGCTACCGATATTGTGGCAAGGTATAAGCGGCTAAAAGGATTCAATGTCCTGCATCCGATGGGATTCGATTCTTTCGGGCTTCCTGCCGAACAGTACGCAATCAAAACAGGCCGGCACCCAGCCGATACCACAAGAGAAAATATTGAACGATTCAAAGAACAGCTTTGTGTTCTTGGTTTTTCATACGACTGGTCGAGAGAAGTACGTACAAGCGATCCGGAATATTATAAATGGACACAATGGATATTTCTTAAGTTGTTTAATAGTTATTACGATAAAAAAGAAAATAAAGCCCGCCCTATTGAAGAACTGGAGATTCCTCCGGACCTGACTGACAAAGAAAAGGAAAGCTATCTGGTAAGTCACAGGTTAGCATATCAGGATGACATTATGGTAAACTGGTGTCCGGCGCTGGGAACCGTGCTGGCCAATGAAGAAGTAATCGGCGGTGTATCCGAACGCGGTGGATTTTTGGTGGTACGTAAATCTATGAAACAATGGATGTTACGAATCACAGCATACGCTGACCGGCTTATAGATGATCTTGAAGACCTCGACTGGCCGGATTCCATTAAACTTTCGCAGAAAAACTGGGTGGGTCGTTCTACAGGAGCAGAAGTTGATTTCAGAGTCAAAGATTCGAATGACCGTATACGTGTATTTACAACGCGTCAGGATACATTGTTTGGAGTAACCTATATGGTACTTGCCCCTGAGCATCCGCTTGTGAGCAAAATAACCACGCACGAACACAGGCAAAAAGTGGATGAGTACGTCAGTCGTGCCGGCCAGAAAAGTGACCTGGAACGAACCGACCTGGATAAATCCAAAACAGGCGAATTTACAGGAACCTATGCCATCAACCCGGTTAACGGGCAGGAAATTCCTATCTGGATATCTGATTATGTGCTCATTTCATACGGAACCGGCGCCATCATGGCTGTTCCGGGAGGCGATCAACGTGATTTTGAGTTTGCTAAAAAATTCAATATTGATATTGTAGAAGTCATCTCCCCGGACGGAAACCCTTCTGAAACGCTCGAACAAGCGTATCCCGGAGAGGGGATTATGTTGAATTCGGGAGAATATAACGGCTTAGACAGCCGCCGGTTTAAACAGGTGATTATTGAACGACTGGAAAAAGAAGGAACAGGTAAAGCATCCATAAATTACAAGCTCCGGGATTGGGTGTTTACCCGTCAGCGTTATTGGGGTGAACCCATTCCGGTAATTCACACCGAAGATGGAAAAGTGGTTTCCGTACCTGAAAAAGATCTGCCTGTCGTATTACCGGATGTAGATTCATTTACGGGAACAAAAGAGGGTGAATCACCTTTAGCCAAAGTTGATTCATGGGTAAATACCATTAACCCTGTGGACGGTAAGCCTGCTAAAAGGGAAACCAACACCATGCCGCAATGGGCAGGATCTTGCTGGTATTATTTGCGATACCTCGACAACAATAACACTACGGAATTTGCAGCAAAATACAAAACAGACTACTGGCTTCCTGTTGACCTTTATATTGGCGGTGCAGAACATGCCGTTCTTCATTTATTATACGCTCGCTTCTGGCATAAGGTCCTTCATGACCTGGGTTATATTCAGCAGAAAGAGCCCTTTAAAAAGCTGATCAACCAGGGCATGATCCAGGGAAGATCAAATTTCGTGTACCGCATCAAGGGAACGAGTAAATATGTTTCATACAATCTTAAAAATGAACATGAGGTTGATGCAATTCATGTGGATATAAATCTTGTTAAGGATGACATCCTGGATATCAGGTCTTTTAAAAAATCCCGCACTGAAAACCAGGAAGAAGTTGAATTTATTCTGGAAGACGGGAAATATATATGCGGGTATGAAATCGAAAAAATGTCGAAATCGTTGCTGAATGTAGTAACGCCAGATGCAATTATCGAAAAATATGGCGCCGACACATTCCGGCTGTACGAAATGTTTCTCGGTCCGCTCGAACAAAGCAAGCCCTGGAATACCAATGGCATTGATGGCGTATTTAAATTTTTACGAAAGTTCTGGAACCTATTCCATAGCGAAAACGGGGTTTTCGAAGTGAGTGATGATAAACCCACTGCAAATGAGTTTAAGATTACACATAAGACGATCAGAAAAGTTCAGGAAGATATTGAACGAGCATCGTTCAATACGGCGGTAAGTGCTTTTATGATATGCGTCAATGAGCTTACCGCACAAAAATGCCATAAACGTGAAATTCTTGAACCATTAGTGATTGCCCTATCGCCGTTTGCACCGCATATGGCCGAAGAGCTCTGGGAAAAACTCGGACATACCTCCTCGGTTACCGGCGCTGCCTATCCTTCCTACAACGAGGAGTATATGCGGGAGGATACGCATGAATATCCTATTTCCATAAACGGAAAATTGCGTGCTAAAATGACTTTTGCGCTGGATATGCCAAATGCTGATATTGAAAAACAGGTTTTAGCAAATGAAGTTATCCGGAAATGGACAGAAGGCAAGACGCCCAAAAAGATAATCATCGTGCCCAGGCGTATTGTTAATATTGTTGTCTAAAAGTACATGACTTAAAAACCTTCCGGATCCTCTTCTTGTTGATCTTCATCCGGGGCTTCATCCACTGCCGGATCAGGTTTGGGCTCTTTCTTTTTGAAGAGTTTGCCAAAAATTCGCTTAAAAAATCCTTCCTTCGCTTCCTCCACCCCGTTTACATCACCAGCCTCATCTGTTTCCTCCTGCACTTCTTCTCCCTCTTTACCCAACTCATCTTTCCACACAAGTTTGTTCCTGAAATACCATAAATAATATTTCTGGTCATTGTTGTATCTGTATGTTTTTACCTTAACGCCCACATTGTCAATTGCTGTGGAATCAACAATATCGAGTTCTGCCATCAATTCCTGATCGCCGGCAAACTTTAGAGAATCATCCGGTTCGGGAATGACTACTTCCATAGGTATGGATTGCAGCAAACGTTCTTTTTTTCGGTAACCCTGTTTTTCAATGATGCCGAACTGATCCTTGCTGACCATGACTGAATTTTCTCTTGGAATTGAATCCTCATTCAGGTAAGAAAAATATTGGTCTCTGAGCGAATTACTGTAAAGGTAATAGCTGGGATCAGGAAATACTGCGCTTACATAAGTCATATTAATCCGGCCGGCATTCGAATTGTCAAGAATAAAATAACTCGAATATGACGGGCATATCTTGTCATTGCACGACATAAGCACCAGCAGAACCGGACATGCGGATAGCCAATAAGAGAAAATTCTGATTTTCATAAAGAATAAAACATCCCAATTTAGAATTTTATAGTCTGTTGTGCAATTAATACATATAAATGTATAACGTAACCCCTAAATCAGACTATACTGAGTGGTTTATCTAAACTCAATTCCTTAAATTCCTATAAAAACGTATTTCCAGGTATTTTATTTTCTCTGGTAAATGAAAAATATCCGATAAACCCAGGAAACAAACTATCCTGCCTCTGATAATGCCCGCTGCTGCTTATTTGAAAGCCCTTTGACAACAAGCTCATACGAATGATCTGTCCATTCAAAAATCAGTTGATCCGGTAAGCTCCCCCTAACCGATACGGTATTCCAGTGCTTTTTATTCATATGCCACCCCGGCACAACATCCATGTATTTTTCTCTTAACTCCAACGCGTGTTCCGGATCACATTTAAGGTTTATGCTAATAAAATTATCCACATCGGCAAGAGCAAACATCTTGTCCACTACCTTGAATACTAGTGTGTCACTGTCGAACGGAAAGCTTTCGGCAACCCCTTTTTTGAACAGGCAATAATTCCTGAATGTTTCAATATCCACGTGAAATATAGTTTTAAATTTGAGTTTTTGAATAAACCCGCTTATGCGGTTAAGCATGTATTTGATTTAAAAGAATAACTTCTTTAAGCTGAAAAACAGCAGCGCCAGAATAAATATGATCACAGCTATCCGGTTGATGCCGTGCATCAGACGTAAATTGATACTGTCGGGTTTGTCTTCATACTTTTTGCCAAACAACCGGAGAAAATACCTGCCTACTTCGCCCAGCTCAAAATATTTTTTTACAGTGCTCTTCTTTTTATCCATTCACTGTCGATTTTATTTTTTATTTCTACTGTTATTTTAGTGGAAATGATTAAATACGTAAATACGCAAGTGCATAAATGATTGGATGCGTAAATATTATTTATTGCTCATTTTGAATGTTTCTGTCCCGGTCATTCTTCTCTATAAAAATTTATTTTAGCATTTTAGCATTTTAGCATTCAGTTATAAATCCATTCCTCATTAAACTTGCCTGCCGGTGCCACAGGCATCCCGATGGGGCAGGCAGATTCGTGGTTTAGCCTATTTTTTATAATTTTACGGGTCCACCCAGTCCCCTTCACTTTTGATCAAATTCACCAATTCCTTTACGGCTTCCTTAAAAGGTACTCCGCGTTTTACAACATCCTTCCCTTTGTACAGTGTTATTTTATCATTTCCCGAGCCTACATAGCCGTAATCAGCATCGGCCATTTCACCCGGTCCGTTTACAATGCAACCCATGATTCCGATCTTAAGCCCTTTGAGGTGTTCTGTCCTTTTCCTGATCTTTGCCGTAGTTTCCTGCAAATCAAATAATGTTCTTCCGCATGAAGGGCACGAGATAAATTCTGTTTTTGTAATGCGCATCCGGGCCGCCTGGAGAATACCAAATGCAGTATTATTTGCCAGTTTGCAGTAAACATCCCTACTTCCATCCTGTGCTGCATTGTTCAGTAAAAGTATCACTCCGTCTCCCATACCGGCAAGCAACACAGCTCCGATGTCTGTCGAAGCATATAGCCTGAATCGCTCTTCGGACATGGATTTGTAATTTCCTGAGATTACAACCGGCGTTTTCAGATGATTGTCTGCCAGCGCAAAAAAAGCACGCCGGAGTTCAGCCATGGCATGCCTGTTGTTCGTTTCAAGCCAAAGCACAATCTTGCTTTCCTCCTTCAGCCTTTTGACCAACGGCTTGTCAATGTCACTGAGTTTTATCCTCACAAAGTTCAGCGAGCCGTGAAGCTTTCTGCCGGAAACAAATTCTTCAGCCGTTAACAATGGATATACTGTCTCCGGGCCACCTTTTGATTGCCAGGTTTCATAGACGCTGATCTCTTTCAGGCTGTTAGGCAACATGAAATCAGCCGGAGACGATCCTGTAAAAAGGTAATCGGCTCCTGTTTCGTTCATGGTCCACTTGTCCGATTCCTGACGGTAATAATGTCCGATAGCGGCAAGGTCCTGCATTTGAATGCCGGAGGATACACTGAAATCGGCAATGACTCGTGGAACGTTTTTTCCGCCAAAATTACCCACCTCCCGGGAATTCCTCCGGGTATATTCAAACGGATTAACCGGTGAATGAAGTACCTGAAGAATCGGAGTATGGCCTGCACGGTCTTTATACCTGTCAACCAACATAATGGCCACGGGAGCCTCTAGTTCAGGTTCTTCGGTGAGGGACACCCTGACCGTATCTCCAAGGCCGTCTTCGAGCAGTGCTCCAATACCCATGGCAGATTTTATCCGGCCGTCCTCCCCTTCTCCGGCTTCGGTAACTCCAATGTGCAACGGATAGGGTTTCATCCCTTCAGCATCCATTTTATTAACAAGCAGGCGATAGGCCTGTACCATCACCTGCGGATTGCTTGCTTTCATAGACAATACAATCCTGTAAAATCCCTCATCTTCACAAATACGCAGAAACTCAAGAGCGGACTCCACCATTCCCAGGGGTGTATCGCCATAGCGGCTCATTATCCGGTCCGATAATGAACCGTGGTTGGTTCCGATACGAAGCGCCGTACCGTATTCTTTGCATATCTTTATCAGAGGAGTAAAATTCTTCCGTATCCTGTCGAGTTCAGCCTGATAGGCATCATCTGTGTATTCAATTTGTTGGAATTTCTTCCTATCGGCATAATTACCCGGGTTTATACGTACTTTTTCAACAATCCTTGCAGCAAGCTCTGCGGCATTGGGTGTAAAATGAATGTCGGCAACAAGTGGCGTATCGTAGCCGCTTTTCCGCAATGCATTTTTAATGTTTTCAAGATTCTGCGCATCCTTAAGGCTCGGAGCCGTTAACCGCACGTATTCACACCCGGACTCAATCATCCGGATAGCCTGTGCTACTGACCCCTGCGTGTCCATTGTATCTACAGTTGTCATTGACTGGATCCGAATCGGGTGACCGCCACCAAGAGGCACATGACCCACCGGCACTTCCAGCGATTTCCTCCTGACATATTCGGTCAGGCTCTCGCAGTATTTCAGGGTATCTTCAATGACAGGTACAACGCTTTCCATTACAAACCGGTTGGACATACAAATCTAATTCTAATTCTTCAATAATGGCGATTTGATACATGCTTGTAATGGTTTTATTTAAGGTTCTACTGTTATTTTATAGGAAATGAATAAATGCGTAAATGTGTAAATGATTGAATGCGTAAATAATATTTATTGTTCATTTTGAATATTTCTTTCCAGATCATCCTTCTCTAAAAAATTTATTTTAGCATTTAAGCATTTTAGCATTCAGTTTCAAATCCTTTCCTCATTAAACCTTCCTGCAGCAAGCAGGTTCGTGGTAAAGCCTTATTTAAAAGTCAGACACGAATGCAATTCGCGGCTACGGTTTTATATTGAAGGAAAAATAACCCGGCCGGCCAGTTTTTATTTCATATATTCCTGCTTTATCACCAGGGTTACATAATCATCTTCCAGCAGCAGATAGCCCTGCTCGTAGCAGAAGTAGTAGGTGTTGCCGCTTTTGATGGTGTATATATTCGTGAAATAATTAAAATCAAGACCGGCTGCCGTCAGTTTGGAGAGGGGCATTTTGATCTTACCATGCGGATTGAGGTTTAGGAGTATCCTTCGGTTGCGCCTGAGGATGTTATTGATATTTCGTACATAGTTGTTTACCTCGCTGCTGATCTTATTGTTGTAACTGTTTCGGCACATATCCGAGCAAAACTTCTGGTCAGACCGGCCACGTAGCTCCGTACCGCATTCGAGGCACCTCTGTTTTTCAAT
The DNA here is from genome assembly GCA_022567155.1 of Bacteroidota bacterium. Taxonomy (GTDB): domain Bacteria; phylum Bacteroidota; class Bacteroidia; order Cytophagales; family Cyclobacteriaceae; genus SZUA-230. Next base: position 836 of record JADFHN010000108.1, on the reverse strand, counting down.
TGCATCCATATCCATTATCTTACCTGCTTCACTTCAGATCATTTATATCAACTACTCAGCAAACAATTTTACCATATCAAATGCACACACAACGAATATGAACCGTCTTGCACAATTAATGCAAATTTCCGGATGGACGTTGCTTTTTCAAAAAACAACCGGACTGTTCGGTTGATACAACATTCATCTTACCTGATTTCCTTAAAGCAGAAAATCCACATAACCTCCCCTACAACAAGGTCACCTGACAGGTCTGCCTGCTGACCGTTGCCAAAGGCTTTGGCCGACGGAGACCGGCCAGGCAGGGACCTTGTTGCAGGAATACCGGTGACAATTCATGCAACCTACCTCAACATTGGTGTTTATATTTCTTCAAGGTTCATGCCTTCGGCGTGCAGGCTCTTTCGAGTAACCTTGTAGTGGATGAGTAGAAATAATCAGTATCCATAGAGTCAACATGTATATTAAAAAACCATTAGTTTTGATAACAACTGCATCAAATATCAAAATGGCGCTGTACCGTTTCCTCGACATTTTCTTTGTCATTTTTCACTGCCTGCTGATCCTGTTCAACCTGTTTGGATGGATTTGGCCCAAAACCCGGAAGCTACACCGGATCAGCTTGGGGCTCACCGCTTTCAGCTGGCTCGTTCCGGGCATATGGTACGGCTTTGGATACTGTTTTTTGACCGACTGGCACTGGGATATCAAAGAAAAACTAGGGCATACGGGGTTACCCGCTTCATTCAATACCTGGTTATTCAGGCAGGCAGGTATTCACCTGGAACCCCATACCGTAGATATCATCACCGTAGTCTCATTGGTTGTGGTGGTGC
>JADFHN010000035.1 GCA_022567155.1 Bacteroidota bacterium | reverse complement strand
AGACTCAATTTCGGTACCTCGAGACTCAATTTCGGTACCTCGAGACTCAATTTCGGTACCTCGAGACTCAATTTCGGTACCTCGAGACTCAATTTCGGTACCTCGAGACTCAATTTCGGTACCTCGAGACTCAATTTGGACACCGAGAGACTCAATTTCGGTACCGAGAGGCCCAATTCAAGCACCTCAAGCCGCAATTATGGCAGATCAAGACTCAATTCAACAGCATCAAGACGCCTTATTCAGAAAAAATGCCATAAATATAAATTCTTAATTTTGGTACTGTATAAATGGGTGTGTTGGTGAATTCTTCAGGAGAATGCTTAAAAAAAATGAAGATTGTTAAAACTTTTTTCATCTTCAGGTCGTCCCAACTATGAATAGTTAAAAAATATGCTGGCTGAAACACTTCAGGACTTTGCCATAAAATACTCCGATCAGATTGTAAGAAAGGCCACTGGAGGCAACGAGCAGGCTTTCAGTAAGCTGATGAGTTTGTGGTATAAGCGTATATACAATTTCAGCTATAAATATTTTCTTAATCATGATACAGCAATGGATGTTACGCAAAAGACATTTATTTCAGTTCATAAGAGCATCAGGAAACTGAAAGATGTTACCAGTTTCAAGCCCTGGTTGTATAGAATTGCCCTGAACAAATGCCACGAAGAAGAAAGACGCATGAAAAGAAGGAAGTGGTTCTCACTGTTTGGTGCAAATGAAGATTCGCAGCAGGGAGAACTTTGGTTAGAACCACCTGCGGAAGGCCCTTTTTATAACCCTGACCAAAGCGTTGATGACAAGGAACTCGAAGAATTGGTACTTGAATGCCTGTCGGAGTTGCCCGAAGAACAACGCATATTGATTATTATGAAGGAATACGAAGGACTGAAATTCCGTGAGATAGCAGTTGTACTCAACATATCTGAAAGCACTGCAAAATCACGTTTGTACTATGGTCTGAAGACCATGAAACTAATATTAGAGAAGAAAAATTTCACTTATTATGGATTCTAAACTCCTGTATGAAGAATTGATGGCTTACCTCTATGGTGAAATGTCAGCCGGTGAGAAAAAGCAATTTGAACAACGCCTGTTGGAAAACCCTGAGTTAGCAGGCGAAATGAAGGAAATGTCACAGATAAAGAAAGTTGTCGGCCAGGTTAAAGATAAGGAGGTGATTGATCCTTTTTTCTTTGGGGCAAAAGGTACAGGTACTGCCTGGCAGACTGCCCGCATCATCGGAAACAGCATTCTTAAACCTGCCATCGGACTTGCTGCCGGTATATCTCTTATTATTATTCTCGGGTATTTTACCGGATTACATGTTTCAACCGATGCAGGATACCTGAATATAACCTTCGGACAATCGGTTGAGAGAAGTGTTACGCAAAATGACAATTATGTAAACACAGATAAGGTAATAGATATTGTTAACGTGATGTTACAGGAGGAAAGAGCTTATCAGGCTGACCGGATTGATAATATCGAGAAAAATTTTAGTACCAGGCTTACTTCGGGTTATCAGAATCAACAGCAAGAGATCAATTCGGCGCTGACAGAAAACGCTGTATTTAACAATCAGATGATAACGAAATTTGTAAGGCAAATGCAGCAGGATAATCTGGAGTACCTCGAGCGCTATTTTGAACTGTCAAATTCTGCACAGCAACAATATGTGCTGACCTTGTTGACGGAATTTTCAGCTTACCTTGAATCTCAGCGTGAGGAAGACTTACGTCAAATCGTGGCCGGCTTATCTGATTTAAAAGAAAATCAGGAATTACAAAAAATGGAAACCGATCAGGTGTTGGTGTCCATATTAAATACTGTTAATAACCAAAATAATTAGAAAGATGAAAAAGCTTTTGTTGTACGCGTGTATCCTACTGTTTAGTCTGCCTGTTGTTGCACAGCAAATAGATCAGACAAGAATGGATCGTGATCTGGAGGTTGCAAAAAATGTATTGCAAACATTATTCAACCAGGACAGGAACATGATGTTTTGGGGAAGAAATATTGAAGCCGTATATCTTGAAGGATATGGAGTGATTTTTACATTGCCGGACAATTTCTCGTATTTATCTATAAAAATGCCAAAAATGCCAAAAATGACCGTTTTTGAAGGAGAAGAAGGGCATAAGAGAGAGGTATTTATGGATTTAAGCGTGCTTGAGAATGACAGCATAGATAATGAAAAAATGGAGGAGAAAAAGGAAGCTGTGATCACCTTTCTGGCAGATTACTCAGACCTGATTGGCCAGTTAAAGCCTGATGAAAAAATCAAGGTGCATAACAGGGCCAATGATAACGTTTTTTATGTAGGTACCGGCCGGCATTCCTCATGGAGTATGACGTCATCGGGGCTTGAGAAATTTTCGGCAGAAGTAAATAAAAAAGATGTTACCGCTTACAAAGAAGGTAAAATATCAAGAAAGGAACTTGTCAACCGCATAACATTTACAACCTCAGAGCCTGTTGAAATACATCAGGACCTCGAGTTGTTTGCCATTATCGTTAAAAGGCTTTACAGCCCGGATCTTTCCGAAACGTATTTTACTGACCGTACACCTCATTACGAGTTGTTGAAAGATTATGGTGTGATTTTTTATTTAAAAACGTATTCTTCCTATTCAAATAATGATTTGTACCGCATGCCGGTATTGGGCCGATCGGATGTTAATCTCGAAGAAAGAAATAAAAAGGTAACGGAATTATATCCTCAATTTGAAAAAAGCATCAAAGAAACCATGATCGAGTATGGGCGTACTATCAAAACACTTAAAAATGACGAAATACTGATGCTAAAAGTGAAGCTGACAAAATGCGATGGCTGCGGTATTCCGGAAACACTGGAATTAAGCGTTTTAAAGCAGGTTTTGAGCCAGTACGACCAGCGGAAGCTATCGCTTGACAAAGCAATGGGCGCTATAAAAGTAAAAAAGACGTTTAAAAACACAAAATAGGCTTTTACTTGCCGCATAGACCGTGATAGCTTATTCTTTTATATTACCGGGCATAATATTATACAGGTGGGATATTAGCATGGGCTCAATGTATTAACTTTGTAAAGGATTTATATATTATTTGCTATGAAAAAGGGATTTTTAATAATTACGGGTGTAATAATTCTTGTACTTATCGGATATTTTGCCGTAAAAGGTAAAAAAGGAGGTGAAGGTCCGGATTTGTTTGCTTATGTAAAAGGAGGGACTTTCCGGATTGAAATTGAGACAACAGGTGAACTTGAGGCCATGAATTCTACCAAAATACTTGGTCCCGCGAGGCTGCGGGATTTCAGGATTTACAATGTTGCCATAAACAAGATAGTGGAAGAAGGCACGGTAGTAAGAAAAGGAGATTGGGTGGCGTCGCTCGATCCGTCTGAGCTTGAAAGTAAGGTACAAGACGCACAGCTCGAGGTGGATAAGATGCAGTCTCAGTTTATTCAGACGCAACTGGATACAACCCTTCAAATGCGGCAGTCCAGGGATGAACTTATCAACCTTCAATATGCGGTTATCGAAAGGGAAATTGAATTGGAGCAATCAGAGTTCGAGCCTCCCGCCACACAGAGAAAGGCCGATATGAACCTTGAAAAGGCACAACGGACGCTTCAGCAGGCGAAAGAAAATTATAAAATCAGAGAAGATCAGAATAAGGCGAGAATGGCGGAAGTTGCTGTCAATCTTATGAAGGAAAGGCGTGATTTCCAGGGTATGCAGGAAATCATGGATAAGTTTACCATTCTGGCCCCGAAAGACGGTATGGTGATTTACAGGAAGGGATTTGACGGCAAACCCATGAAAGAAGGGTCCACCATAAGTGCATGGGATCCGACGGTGGCGGAGCTTCCGGATTTGTCGGTGATGATCTCCAAAACGTATGTAAATGAGGTAGATATAAGGAAGATTAAGCTTGGCCAGCATGTTGAGATCGGGCTTGATGCTTTTCCCGAAAAAAGGCTGTCGGGTACGGTTATCCGCGTGGCAAACGTAGGTGAGCAGCGGCCCAACTCGGACGCAAAAGTATTTATGGTAACCGTGCGGGTGCATGGCCGTGATGAATTGCTCAGACCAGCCATGACTACCAGCAATAAAATCATTACCAGCATAATTGATTCAACGTTGTATATTCCTCTCGAATGTTTGCATACCGAATTTGATTCAATAAATTTCGTGTATAAGAGGGAGGGATTGAATACTATCAAACAGGAGATAATGGTAGGTGAAACCAATGCCAATGAAGCCATTGTAAAAGTGGGCCTGAAAAATGGCGATAAATTGTATCTTTCCATTCCTTCAGGTTTGGATAACAGGCAGATAGCCCTGATTCCTGAAATGGACGGCAAAAGAAGCCGGCCCGAACCGGAGATAGAAATTGTGGATATCCCGACAGAAAGAACCATTACGTTGCCGGGCGGCCGTACCATTACCGTGCCTGCAAATGGCGCAGGCGGCAGGCAAAGGATGTTTCAGGAGGGTGGCAGAGGCGAAAGAAGAACGGGAAGCGATGGGGACAATACCCGGGTGATCGTAAAGTCTGATGATGATTCAAAATCTGCAGATAAAAGTAACCGGAATGACAGCCCCCGGGAAAGCCCGTCGAATAAAAACTAACTCTTTATTTTATGAAACATAAATAACGCAGGATTTTGAAAAAGATTAATATCGAAAGGTACCTTTCTAATTTTTATATAGCGCTTGATGCGTTAATGGTGAATAAAATGCGCTCAATGCTAACTGCACTGGGAATTATTTTTGGTGTTGCGTCAGTCATAGCAATGCTGGCTATCGGAAATGGCGCACAGGAGGAAATTATGGAGCAGATTAAACTGGTAGGAGTGAATAATATTATCATTCAGCCCATTATTGAACAATCAGAAGAAAATTTGGATGAAGCGTCGGATGAGGCAAAAGAAAAAAAGAAGTTTTCACCGGGGCTCACCATGCGCGATGTAGAAGGAATCAAAGAGCTTATACCAGGATTATCTAAGATTAGCCCTGAAATTTTACTCGAAACCTACCTGATAAAAAACGGAATCCGACGTACGGCTAAGCTTGTAGGGGTAGAACCAGCCTACTTTGAGCTTACGAATTTTAAATTAATGGAAGGTAAAATGTTTAATGAAAAGCACCTTGAAAGAGGTGATCCGGTGTGTATTATCGGTAAATCCATTCAGACCAAATTTTTTCCTACCCAGAACCCCCTCGGAAAATCGATTAAAGTCGGTAATCAATGGCTGGAAGTTATCGGTGTTCTTGAAGAACGGCTAATTTCTCAGAAAAGCATAAGGAATCTGGGCATACGCGATTATAATATGGATGTTTACACGCCGTTAAAATCTGTGCTGATCAGGTATATCAACCGTGATCTGGTAACTCCTTCCAAAGTTATGACGGCAAACATCGGCGGACGTGGTCATTTTATCAGGATCAGGGGTATTGGCGGCAGCGTATCCGACAGTCAGACAGAACAGGCAGTTAATTATCACCAGCTTGACAGGCTGGTGGTTCAGGTAGAAGAAACAGAATTGCTCGGTCCCGTTGCTGACATTTTATCAAGATATCTGAAAAGACGTCATTTTGGTGTAGTGGATTTTGTAGTGACCATACCTGAGTTATTGTTAAAACAGCAGCAACGAACCAAACAGATTTTTAACTTTGTACTTGGGGCCATTGCAGGTATATCGCTTCTTGTGGGAGGTATTGGCATCATGAATATCATGCTGGCTTCCGTAATGGAACGAATAAAGGAAATCGGACTGCGGCTTTCGATAGGCGCCAAAAAGCAGGATATCATCCTGCAATTCATGTTTGAAGCCGTTATGATAAGTATTAGCGGGGGTATAATTGGTATGATTTTAGGTATCACCATGGCATCTGTTGTTTCAAAATTTGCAGATATACCAACAATAATTTTACCTTCGTCCATTATTTTATCGTTTGGAGTGGCCGCCACGGTAGGATTGATTTTCGGAATCACCCCTGCCAAACGTGCAGCCAGCCAGGACCCGATAACCTCATTGAGATATGAATAAGAAATTAGTGGTTGTTATATGGTTAACAACATTAACCACATTCAACCTTAACGCCCAGAAAAGCATTTATTCCCTTTATGAAATTGTACAGTTGACCAGAAGCCAGTCGCCTGCCTGGTCACGGGCAGAAACCAGAAGGGAAAACCAGTACTGGCAGTACAGAACGTATTTATCTGATTATAGCCCCCAGCTGGCATTACAGGGCACTTTGCCTAACTTCCGGAGAGATTTTGTTCCTGTAACACAGGAGGATGGAAGCATTATATATCAGCAAGTAAGGCAGAATAATGTTGATTTGGCGCTCGGAATGACCCAATCCATAGGTATTACGGGAGGAACGATCTATGCATCATCAACGATGAGCCGTTTTGATGATTTTGAAAAAAACTTTACACAGTACAGCGGCTCGCCCATTAATCTGGGTTTTGTACAACCTATATTTCAATTCAACCAATTGATTTGGAATAAACGGATTAAACCCCTTGTGTATGAGGAGTCACAGAAAAATTATTATGAGGAACTGGAGCGAATTTCAGTAATTTCCACTCAAATTTATTTCACCCTGCTGCTGGCTCAGATCGAAATGCAGATTGCAAGGATAAATGTCGCAAACAACGACACGATTTATAGGATTGCCCAGGGAAGATATCAGCTTGGTAAAATCGGGGAGAATGAACTTCTTCAGCTTGAACTCAATCTTGTTAACTCCAATCTTGCGATTGCACAAGCGGGAGTGGATCTTCAGACGTCAACACTCAATCTGAAATCGTTTGTAGGATTCAGCGATATTCAGCAGATTCGTCTTGAGTTGCCGGATGATATTCCTGAATTTGAAGTGGATGAAAATGTTGCGCTCAAAGAAGCTAATAAAAACCGGCAGGATCCGGTGTCTTTTGAAAGAAGAGTGCTGGAAGGTCAGCAGGAACTGGCCCGTGCAAAGGGCGCTACAGGCGTAAACATGACATTATTTGCACAATATGGGTTAAGCAACAGGGGTCAGAATTTCAGCGATGTGTATGGGGCTCCGGTAAATTCGCAGTTGGTAAGGCTCGAACTGGATGTTCCCATAGTTGACTGGGGCAGGCAAAAATCACGTCGAAAAACAGCCGAAGCAAACCTGAAGTTTGTTGAATACCAGGTAGCACAGGATATGCTCGATTTTGAGCAGGATATACTTACCCAGGTAAGAAATTTTAACATGCTGCGCGAGCAGGTGAAAGCCCGGGAAAAATCAGATGATATCGCACAACGTGCGTATAGTATTTCGTACCAGTTGTATCTGATAGGTAAAATTTCAATTACTGACCTTAATCAATCCCTGGCATCCAAAGATGAAGCCAAACAAAGATATATTCAGTCATTAAGAGATTTTTGGGTGGCGTATTTTCAATTAAGGCAGAAAACTTTATATGATTTTGAAAATTCGGATCTGCTCCTCAGGGAACTGAGAAAGTAACGTACAACTGTTTTTTTAGTTTATAGTCATTATCATCGTAAATTGATGCCCGATTTATGTTGATTAAGAAACAGGTCAAGGTAATTTTCAGTTTTTGCCTTATGGTGATGATTTGCATGCAGATAAATATGTCGTGTGCACAGGATAAAACAGGAGCGACTAACCTCAAAACTAAGGTTAACAAAAAAAAAGAGGCGCCAAAGCAAAAAAGACTGCTTTATATTGTAAAAAATGATGGACGAAAAATACTATATGGCAATAAGTGCTTCCTCGATGTACAACATGCAATGGGATTCGAATTTCTGATTCAACCCAAAGGCCAGCCTCTTAACAGGAATGAATTAGCGCGTAACCTTCATAATTTCGGTATAAAGTTTGTCCTGGTTTTTCGCAACGGCCCGTTTTGGGGTATAACCCTCAGGAAAAGAAAAAAAGAGTGCAGGAAGTTTTCGGCAGATTTCGTGGGCTGAGGAAGTGCTCAGAATACCAGAATGTCAGATCGGGAAATTTCCTGTTTTGTGTGCTACAGCACTAAAAAATGGACATTTTAAATTTTAAAACAGTAGATATCAGCAAGTAATAAAAACCGATTTTTATATCCCAAAACCAAACATCCCCCTTACCCCCCCGCGTCTGCCAAGGCTTGCCGGGCAGGCTTTAATAAGGGGAACTTTGCCAAAATTGCGGTTTGGGGTCTCCAATGGGATGACCCGTAATGACCTATTGTCACCTATTCCCCCTTAGCAAAGGGGGAACAAAAGGGGGTTGTGTCAGGTCGGTCAAGCTTTGCCGGGTAGGCTTTATTAAGGAAACTTCTTGCATTTAAATTTTGGGCTCTCTAATAATGGGAGAAAGTTAAAATATGATTGTCGCACCTTTTTTGTGAACTGCAACAGCCAAAATCAGCTATTTAAATTTTTCAAGCGCTGAATATTAGCAAGAAAAAAACGAGTTAGTTTTTGTGCTACACAAAACAGGAATGAAACCTGTCAGAATCCTGTATAATTAAACGGGCTTAATTCGCGCAACTCCACTTTTATATCTTCATCGATATCCAGGTTGTTTATAAACTCCTTGATCGTCTTTTTAGTGATCTTTTCACCAGTTCTGGTAAATTCTTTCAGCGTTTCATAGGGATTGGGGTGTCCTTCCCTGCGGAGTATATTTTGTATTCCTTCGGCAATAACCACCCAGTTTTCATCAAGGTCCCGGTTAATGGCTTCTTCGTTAAGCTGAAGTTTGCCAATACCTTTCAACAAGGAGTTCAGGGCAATAATCATGTGTGATAACGGGACGCCGATATTTCGTAGCACGGTGGAGTCTGAGAGATCGCGCTGCAGTCGTGAAATAGGTAGTTTGGATGAAAAATGCGTAAGTATGGCATTAGCCATTCCCAGGTTTCCTTCGGCATTTTCAAAGTCAATAGGATTTATCTTGTGGGGCATGGCAGATGATCCCACTTCGTTTTTCGCTATTTTCTGATTAAAATAATTCATGCTGATATATTGCCACATATCGCGGGCGAAATCAATAAGAATAGTGTTGAACCGCTTCAGATTGTCTGAAATGGCGGCAAAATTATCATAATGATCAATTTGTGTGGTTGGATAACTACGACTCAGACCGAATGTATTCTCCAGAAAATCTTCAGCAAAATCATGCCAGTCATAATCGGGGTAGGCGGCAAAATGCGCGTTAAAATTTCCCGTAGCGCCTCCGAATTTGGCTGTAATCGGAATGATTTTCAATGTCACATTCTGATTTGTAAGCCTCGAGGCAAAAACATCCATTTCTTTTCCCAGCATGGTGGGAGATGCAGGCTGGCCGTGTGTGCGGGCAAGCATGGGTATGTCTTCCCAGTCTGAAGCAATTTCAGAAATTTTGTCCGTCAGCTTTAACTGCAGGGGTACGATTACATTTTCGAGTGATTCTTTCAGCGACAGGGGTATCGCTGTATTGTTAATATCCTGGGAAGTAAGGCCAAAATGAATAAACTCCCGGTACTGCGCCAGGCCAAGTGTGTCTAACTTGTCTTTGATAAAATACTCAACGGCTTTTACATCGTGATTTGTGGTCTTTTCAATTTCCTTTACAGCCTGTGCATCAACCATGCTGAATTCAGAATATATCTTACGAAGTTCCTGGGCGATCTTCGGGTCAACATCTTTGAGTTGCGGGAGGGGCAGCTTGCATAGCGCCAGAAAATATTCGATCTCCACCCTGATACGGTATTTTATGAGGCCGAATTCTGAAAAATATGGTGATAGTGGAGCTGTTTGCCGGGTATAGCGTCCATCAACAGGCGAGATTGCAGAAAGAGTGTTCATATTCATTGGCTAGCAGGAATTAAGGTGCAAAAATATTGAAATTTGATAAGCGGAACTATTTAACTGCACGATATTGTTAATTTTGCCCAACTTTTAGCAATTTTGAAACATCTAATACTTATACTCATTTTTTGTAGTCTTATTGGTGAAATTTTGGCACAAAACCCGCCTCTTGTAACAACAATGTCCGTTAGCAGAGCTACGGATAAAATAAGGTTAGATGGTGTCATGGATGAAGAATCCTGGCTCGAATCCGATGTAGCTAAAGATTTTTACCTGACCTACCCGGTTGATAACGATTTCCCTGCTTCGCCCACAGAGGTAAAAACGACATTTGACGACAATTTCCTATACTTCGGAATAATTTGCCATGATACCACGCCTGGAAAATATATTGTAGAATCACTTATTCGTGACTGGAATTGGCGCAAAACCGAGAACATCAGTATCTACATCGACCCGTTTGATGATAAGACCAATGGATTTAACTTCAGCCTTTCCCCCTATAATGCACAGCGGGAAGGTCTGATTTCAAATAGCTTTGAAATCAGCTCAGACTGGGATAACAAATGGTATTCTCAAGTTACTAATTATGAGGATAAATGGGTGGCGGAAATTGCCATTCCCTTTAAAACGCTAAGATATAAAGCCAATCTTACCAACTGGAACATTCAGTTTATAAGAAATAATGTAAAAAACAATGAGCGCTCGACATGGACTGCGGTACCACAGCAATATCGAACCAGTAATCTGACCTTTTCAGGCAAATTAATATGGAATGATCCACCTCCTACACCCAAGATGAATATTTCAGTAATTCCCTTTGTATTGGGACAAACTGGTAGAAACCATGAAGAAGGTACCGATTTTGAGTCATCGGGCAATGTTGGGTTTGATGTTAAAGTGGCGGTGTCATCTGCACTAAATTTAGATATAACCGTTATTCCTGACTTTTCACAAGTTGAGGTGGATCAACAAATAGTAAATCTGCAGAGGTTTGAGTTGTTCTTTCCTGAAAAACGACAATTTTTCCTCGAAAACAGTGATTTATTTGCTAAACCAGGGTTCCCTCCATCACGTCCTTTCTTCAGCAGAAGGATTGGAATTGCTCAAGACACCAGTGGCAATAGCGTACAAGTGCCTATTATTTTTGGAGCCAGATTGAGTGGTAAGTTAAATAAGGATTGGCGCATAGGCCTGATGAATATGCAAACAGGAGATCATAAGGGTATTGTATTACCAGGCTCAGAAAACATAAACGGCGGTTATAACCTTTCAGGGCAAAATTATACTGCGGCAGTAATACAACGTCAATTGTGGGCTCGCTCAAGTATTGGGGCCATTTTTGTCAACCGGCAGGCTACCAATTATAATACGGCAGATACCACCAATTCAACCTCAGCCTATAACCGGGTAGCGGGCATTGATTTCAATTTTGCTACACTTGATGATAAATGGCGGGCCAATATTTATTTGCACACTTCATTTGACCCAATATCTAAAAAGAATGCCTTGGCTCAGGGAACGTTTGTTGGGTATCAATCGAGGCATTGGACGATTAATTATTTTCACAATTATATAGGTGAGGGCTACAATGCAGAAGTAGGATTTGTGCCTCGTACAGGAACATTCAACATTGGCTCCTTCGATAGCAAGTATATCGCCTATCCTAAGGCAGAGTTGTTGGTTACTATTAAACCGGGAATCCGCCTTTTTTATACCTTAAAACCTAACGGCATTATTGCAGACAGAACCGTTGAGGCCAATATTGAGTTTGCTTTTATTAACACAAGTGTGCTGACAGCGGCAATTAATCAGCAATTCACCCATTTATTCAGGGATTTTGACCCAACCCGCACCGGAGCAGTGCCCTTACCGACTGGATCATCCTATACGTGGGTCGATGGTAGAATAAGCTTTACTTCAGACAGCAGGCGCCCATTTAGTTATACCTTGAGTGGGCAATATGGGAGTTTTTATAATGGCATTAAGTTGAGTGCTGAAACAAACATTGGTTATAAGTTCAGGCCATACGGTAGTTTTTTTGTTTCGGCCATATACAATGATGTAGCCTTACCTGAACCCCAAAATAGTACAAAGTTCTGGTTGATCGGACCACGACTGGATGTTACCTTCTCAACTAGTCTGTTCCTTACTACTTTTATACAGTACAACGAACAGGATGATAATGTAAACATTAATGCCCGCTTTCAATGGCGTTTTGCACCTGTTTCCGACTTGTTTTTGGTGTACACCGACAACTATTTTCCCGCTGACTTCTCAGTAAAAAACAGGGCTATAGTTGTTAAGTTGTCTTATTGGTTGAACTTATAAAAAGTTAAAAATGGAATTCAGTTTATTTAAAAAAAATAAGAAGAATCAAAAGCCGGAATCAATACATACACACTACTATCCGCTCAAGGTTAAGGAAGTTATCAATGAAACTGCGGATACAATATCGATTATATTTGAATCGCCTGAATCTATCATTCCTTACAAGTCGGGCCAGTTTTTGTCGGTAATTGCTGATATCGATGGAAAAGAAGTTCGCCGCTCTTATTCGCTTTTTACTTCCCCGTTTGTTGACAAGGATTTGGGGGTGACAGTGAAAAGAGTAGAAGGCGGACTGATGTCAAACTATCTTAACGACAATGTAAAAGCAGGCGTCACCCTGATGGTCATGCAGCCTATGGGTAATTTCACAACGGAGTACAGGAAGGATAACAAACGGCACGTGATAATGTTCGGGGGAGGAAGTGGCATTACACCGCTGATGTCAATCATCAAATCACTGATGCACGAAGAGCCGGAAAGTATAGTTTCTTTACTATATGCCAATCGAAATATTGATTCAATTATCTTTAAAGATGACCTTGAAAAGCTGCAGAATAACTTTGAAGGCCGGTTTCATGTGATACATATCCTGGATGATGCACCCATGAACTGGCAGGGCCCTTCCGGACTGCTCAATCATGAGATGCTGGAAAAACTTCTTGAAAGAATTCCGGACTGGGGCATCGAAAAGACCACGTTTATCATGTGTGGTCCGGAAGGAATGATGAACAATGTACAGGAATTGCTTGAAGAAAGGCATATCCTCAAAGAGAAGATATTCAGGGAAAGTTTTGTTGCCGGCATCATGAACAAACCGGAACCTGCAGCACCCGGTGAAATTGTTGCCAGGGTGGTAACAGTGGTGTATGATGGTGAAGAACACACATTTGAGGTAAAACCTAAGAGCACGATACTGGAAACAGCGCTCAACAATGATATTGACCTGCCCTTTTCCTGTCAGAGTGGATTATGTACTGCGTGCAGATGCAAGCTCATTTCAGGAAAAATCAAAATGGATGAAGAAGAAGGCCTATCTGAATCTGAAATCAACCAGGGTTATGTGCTGATTTGCGTGGGGCATCCGTTGACTGATGATGTGAAGCTGGAGGTTGGTTGATAAAATAACCGGACGGGTAACTCAAGTGAGGCTGTGCAAAAAGGCAATATTAAACGTCATTCTGAGGAATCGAAGAATCTTTAACTATCAGTACACACTAAATATACAGATTCTTCCCTTCGGTCAGAATGACGAAACTCTTTTTTGCACAGCCCCAGTAATTAATGAATGAGCATATGACTAACCACACCATTTATGGCGTGAACATTGTGAAGAATAAAATGACAGGGCTTTAGCCCTTAACTTTTAATAATAAGCTACACACATGGCATTAGAAATACCTGTAAAACCACCGCGCTCGTTTATCCCGGAAGACTTTAAAGTAGAAAAATGGGAGCTTACAGAGCCGTATTTCATGGATTTGCTCGAAAGGAAGATTAATTCGAAGAAAGACCTTGTCAGGTGGTTTATAGACAGCAGCGAATTGGAGTCGGTATTGTCAGAAGATCTTGCATGGCGGTATATCAGAATGACCTGCGATACAACCAATGAGGAAGCGGTGAAACAGTATCAGTTCTTTATAACCGAAATCCAGCCTAAGGCAGCGCCCTATACCGACAAACTCAACCATAAAGCGCTGGAATCGCCGTTTATCAACGACCTGGATCAGTCCGGCTATAAAATAATGATCAGAAACATCCAAACAGAGATAAAAATATTCAGGGAAGAAAACATTCCACTGCAAACTGAAATTAAGACAGAAGCGCAGAAATACGGCCAGATATCAGGCGCCATGACAGTGGAAGTTGACGGCAAAGAGCTTACGCTGCAGCAAGCAGGTGTATTGCTGCAATCAACGGACAGGACTTTGCGCGAGGAGGTGTATCACAAAATTGCGCAAAGGCGCCTTGCTGATAAGAAAGCACTGGATGAACTGTACACAAGGCTGATCGGGTTAAGGGATAAAGTGGCCTGTAATGCAGATTTCAGTAATTTTCGGGATTACATGTTCGATGCCATGGGCCGCTTTGACTATACGCCGGAAGACTGTTTTGATTTTCACAAGTCCATTGCTTCAGAAGTAGTTCCGCTACTGGATGATATGGCCTCAAACCGGAAAGAAATGTTGGGTATCACGGAGTTAAAACCCTGGGACAAAGCCGTGGATCTGGCCGGGAAGGATGCATTAAAACCTTTTGGTACGGGAAGCGAGCTCCTGGAAAGATCGGTATCGGCGTTTTCAAAACTTAAGCCCTGGCTGGGTGAGCGACTGTCGATCATGAAGGCAATGGGCCATCTTGATCTGGATTCAAGAAAAGGAAAGGCTCCGGGAGGATACAATTATCCGCTGGCCGAAACCGGTGTGCCTTTTATTTTTATGAATGCCACTTCCACGCTACGTGATATGGTAACGCTCATGCATGAGGGAGGTCATGCGGTACATTCTTTTCTTACGAAAGACCTGGAACTGGGAGCATTTAAAAATGCACCTTCCGAAGTTGCCGAACTGGCTTCGATGGCAATGGAGTTGCTATCCATGGATTACTGGGAAGTATTTTTTAAATCTGAGGAAGATTTGAAGCGGGCAAAACGTGAGCACCTGGAGCAAATAATAGAAACGTTGCCGTGGGTAGCAACTATTGACAAATTCCAGCACTGGGTTTATGAAAATCCCGGCCACAGTCCGCACGAGAGAAAGGAAAGCTGGAACCGCATTTTTGATGAATTCAGCGATAATATTACAAACTGGGATCGCTTGCAGGAAGTAAAAGACTATTTATGGCAGAAGCAGTTACACCTTTTTGAAGTGCCTTTTTATTATATCGAATACGGAATGGCACAGCTTGGCGCCATCGCCGTATGGAAGAACTACCGGGAAAATCCTCAAAAAGGCCTTTCGGAATATATGAATGCCTTGAATTTGGGCTATACGCGCACCATTCCTGAGATATACGAAATGGCAGGAATCAGGTTTGATTTTAGCAGGGCATATATCAGCGAACTGATGGTGTTTGTAAAATCAGAACTGGAGAAATTGTATTGAGATAATATAGTATGATACCTGCGAAAATGCACCTTTTCCCGGGGTAGCATTTCGTCATAATCATATCGATAAATAGGGTTTCCCTGAAAATTGTTTAAAAAGCAATTCACATAATACCATCTGGCGATATTGGTAAAATATGCACGGTGGATTGTCCACGGTCAGCGTGGACACATTGAGGGTTTGAGGGTAGGCAGGCCTTTAAAAATGTCGCTCTTTACCCCACTGTTAGCGTTTTCTGAACTATTAAGACATTTTTACGCAGGGATGGGTTGTGCGTTTAGCGGGGAAACCTGCCTTTGCCGAAACGGCTACGTGCAGGCAGGTGTGTCTTTGACCGGTGCCCTTTTCTCCCAAAGGGATGCCTATGGCATTTTGCTTCGTTTTCTTTCCTGCCGGCCGTACTTAGGCACTAAGGCAGGCGGGTGGGCAAGCAAAAGAAAATGACGAGGAGACTAAAAACCTCAAAAGTTAGTAAATCTGATTCATCTTGAGTCTCAATCCAACTCAAAATATCTTTATTAATTACTTCAAAATCCTAGAATAAGCTCTTTCTTGTTGATTTTAATTTCAAGAACGCCCTAAATAAAATACCCGATGTTTTGCCATACGGCTTACAAAATTCCTGCGGTTTCTTCAAAGCACCGATTCCATCCATTTAACCATATAATCAAGCACTGCATCTTTGTCTGGTTCATTGTGCGTTTCATGCTTCATGCCGGGCCACGACTTAAAAACTGCGTTACTCCCCGCATTTTGTGTAAAATCCTTTGATCCGTCATACGATGTTATTTTATCTTGATCGCCATGCATGACTAAAACAGGTATATCAATTTCTCGTGCATTTTCGATCGCGTATAGCCCTGACACATACAGTTCAGAAATCATTCTGGCGCTAATGCGGTTATGAACAAGCGGATCATTTACATACGCTTCCACAACTTCCGGATCGGAAGAGATGTCGTTTACATTCAATCCGTTTGGCAGCGCAAGGGCAGGAAAAAGCCCTGCTATCAGGTTTACCAGTTTCACCTGAAATGCAGGTACGTCTTCAGCCAGCCTGAACCAGGGGGAGGTGAAAACTGCTCCCTTCAATTCAGAAGCAGATCTTTTTAATAGATAATTAGCCACAATGTTGCCTCCCATACTATGGCCATATATGAAGAGTGGAAGTTCCTGAAAATCTTTTCGTGCGATCATTAGAGACTGCCCGATATCATCAAGCAGGTAATCCATGCTGCCGGCATGCCCACGTTTGCCTGATGACAACCCGTGGCCCCGTAAATCCAGACTTTGAAAAACGAAGCCGCTCGTTTTAATATGACGGGCAACATAACGGTATCGCCGACAATGTTCGCCCAACCCATGCACATGTACAACCACTCCCCGTGGCTTTTCCGGGGGCAACCATCGTAATCCCCGCAGCAATGCTGCGCCGGACGAAACTATCCTGATTTCCTGCAGCAGGTGCCCGGTATTTTTGTTTTGTGTTTCCAATAATCGGATATTGACTTAAAAAAAACTAAATATAGCAATTCGAAATCCGCATAACTATAAACTTTCAATGGTTCTTAGATCATTATTTATAAATTTGCCCAAAACCGGATCACTTTGAAGAACTGGTACATCTTCTTGTTTTTAATTGTAGCTGCTATTGCATCTGCGGTTTACTTTTTTAAAGATGAGCTGTTTTCAGGCAAGCCCGTTTCATCCTGGAATTTTGTTCCTGAAACTGCTGCAGGAGTATGGGAGTTTGAAGATCCCATTGATGACTGGAATAAATTTCTTGCCACCGATCACTGGAAAAACCTGTCTCAGCTTCCGTTTTTCAGAAATATTAATGAATCATTGATCCGGATTGACAGCCTGACCGGAAAAAGCGGGCTGATTGCCAATGCATTAAAAACCGGAAACTTCCTGATATCTGCACATAACGTGTCTAGTACTTCTTTTGATTTTGTGTATTTTCTGAAAGTGGAAAGTGTGAATTATCAGGAAGAGTTTTTACGTCTGACCGATCATTATAGAAATGATGACCGATACAGCTTCAGTGAAAGAAATTACCGGGGACAGATAATTACGGAGATAAAAGAAAATACACCAGGGTCGTCTTTTACCTATATTTTATATAAAAACCATCTTATCGGGAGCTTTACGCCGTTTCTGGTTGAAGACGTGATCCGAACCATTCAGGGTGAAAATCAGGATTTTAAGTCGGCCAGCTCTAAAGCATTTGGCCTGGCTAGCCTTAAATACGATGCGGGTAATATTTATATAAACCTGGGCAGGTTGTCCGCGTTTTATGCGTTGTTTTTCGAAAACAAAAATCTACCCTTCAACACATTTCTGAAGACACTGAAAGGGTCGGGGTTTTTAGATATTGAATTTGACGAAAGTTACTTTTTCCTGAATGGCTTCATAATTCCTGACAGCGATTCGTCCTATTTACGGATTTTTAAAAACCAACAACCGGTCGCATCTGATTTTTCTCAGCTTATTCCGGAAAACGCCGCCTTTATCTTTTATCAGTCATTCAGCGATGCATCAGCGTGGCATAGCGGATTAAGGAAGATCTGGAGAATATATGGAACCACAGAAAATGATGCCTTAAGTAGTTTTATTAAAAAATATGATTTCGACCTCGAACGCACCTTGTCGTGGATGAGCGGTCAGATCGTTCAGATATGGCCGGAACCGGTTGATATCCATACCTCAAAACTACTTTTGTTGGGCACAACAGATGTTTACGATGCGCTTAATCAATTGAATAAGCTGGCAGGGAAAGTTAATGAGCAGGCAGGTGATACACTGTATTACGAAAACTATGGACAACATATTATTAATCTTCTGAATATCAGCGAATTTCCTGAAAATATTTTTGGCAGATGGTATGGCGGGTATCCGCAGACGTACTATACGGTAATCGAAAATTTTATGGTAATGTCGGATGATATTGAAACTATAAAGGAGCTTATAAATGACAGGGAGGATGAATACACCTGGAAGCAATCTGTATCAAAGACCGTTTTTCTCAATCACAACCTGGAAGAATCAATTATAGGCTTGTTTATCAATACGCCAAAAGCCTGGAATCTTGTCAGGGACGAACTTAACGGTAGCTGGCAGAAGCCATGGAGGGAATACTCCAGGTCGCTGAAACATATGGAGCTTATAGGATTGCAGCTTAGCCGCACAACAGGCAGAAAATTTTACACAAGTATTGTTATCAAACAGCGAAAACCCATAGAAATCGCGCAGCAGGGTCAAGACAAAATCGAAAAGATCCTGGCAGTTGCGATGGATACCACTATAGGACTCAAACCTAAAGTTGTCAGAAACCACCGTAACGGAAGCCTGGAAATCCTGGTGCAGGATATTTCAAATCACCTGTATTTGGTTGATATTAATGGCAATATTCTATGGAAAGACAGCCTTGACGGACAGGTTATCGACAGGATATACCAGATCGATTTTTATAAGAACAAAAAACTGCAATACCTGCTTGCCACCGATTCCTTATTGTATATCATTGACCGCAACGGGAAGGCTATTTCCGGATATCCGGTGGAGATTACCGGTATTGACATGGACCGGTTGTCAGTTGTTGATTATAACCGTACCAGGAACTACCGGTTTATGCTTAAGGAACAAAAAGGTGATGTTTATCTGCTTGATAAAGAGGGTAACCGGTTGGAGGGATGGAATCCAAAATCCTACGGCAGGCGTTTTTCTGTGTCACCTTTTCATTTGAGGGTTAGGAGCAGGGATGTTTTTATTGCCATCAGCGAAAATGGCATCGTGCATGCAACCAATCGCCGGGGAGAAATGCTGCCGGGATTTCCACTTGATCTGGGAACAGGTGTTTCAGGAGATATATTTTATCAGATCAAATCCGGATTTAACAAAACATTTCTAACGGTAGTTACCGGGGAGGGAGAAATCATTCAGTTCAATCTGGAAGGAGAGGTAAAAAACCGATTACAGTTATATAAACCTTCCAGAGATACGAAATTCCGGCTTGTAAAAGAAAACCTTGGAAGATCGTACGTTATTGCCAGACAGGACCTGAACCGGCTTGCCATTGTTGATAAAGACGACAGACTGCTGATGGAAAAAGACTATCTGACGCAGCAAGAACAGGAATTTGACGTACAGTACTACAATTTCGGGGCAGGCAGGGAACTGATCTTTGTACAGGGCGCTGAACAGGAAAAAGTGCTGATGTATGACAACATGGGAAATCTGAAATCAGCATCTTTAAAAAGTGCTTTTCCGGTGTCTGTTATTTATTATGAATCAAAAGAAAAGTATCATATTTACACTGCACTTAGTGATAGTCTTTTCGTTTATACGGTACATGAATAATCTGTTTAGAATGGCATCATTAAATTTTCAGTTTATCCTAAGAAGCTTTGTTCTGCTGCTGTTATGGGTTTTTGGCGCAGGACTGGTATATGCACAGGAGCAGGAGGTGGCTGATTTATCAACACCATCGCGTTCGCTCAGGTACTACACCCTGTATATGGATGAAGACAATTATTACCCTGATAAAGCTGCTAAAGTTTTTTATAGCAGGTATGCTACAAAGGCGGAAGCACAGGCGCTTGCCATAAAGCTTAAGCAGATAATTGACGGGAAAGGTATTTTCATTGATTTAGGTAAAATTCCGGATATTCCTGATTTCACCGATTCACTGACCCACATACATTTGTATCCGATTAACGATGCTTTTCCTGAACTATATCTTGAAAGGATTGGTCAGAGATGGTATTTCTCAAAAACTACTACCGAGCAGATTAACATTCTTCATAAGGCAACTTTTCCGTTCGGCGCAGACAAACTGATCAACCTTGTGCCAAAAGCAGGAAACAAAAAAGTTCTCGGAATTAAATTATGGCAGTATTTCGGAATTCTGATCCTTGTTATCCTTTCATTTATTTTTCATAAAATATTAAATACGGTTATTTCCATTGTATTTACACGGTTATTAATAAAATTCTCGGTTGAGTCTAATCTCATCAAAAGGGTTAAACCGGCGGCAGTAGCGGCCAGTTATGCCATCGTTTTCATGATGTTGAAATTGCTGGTTCCGATAATGCAGTTGCCTGTTGGACTAAGCCATTATGTAAACCTGACCATCAGGGCGCTGGTGCCGTTTTTCATCATGATATCTGCATACCGGTTTGTAGATGTACTGGACATCTTTTTCACGAGAATGTCAGAGAAGACAGTATCTACTCTCGATGACCAGCTCGTGCCCCTTATCCGTAAAGCGCTTAAAGCTTTTGTGGTGATCATAGGTGTGCTGATTATTCTGCAAAATCTGGATGTTGATATTTTTCCCCTGCTTGCCGGATTATCGGTGGGTGGCCTTGCGGTGGCCCTGGCCGCACAGGATACCATTAAAAACCTGCTGGGGTCGATTATGATTTTTGTAGATAAACCTTTTCAAGTCGGCCATTGGATTACTTCAGGGGATATAGATGGTACGGTGGAAGAAGTAGGCATCAGGTCAACAAGAATTCGTACGTTCAGAAACTCGATAATGTATGTCCCAAATGGTAAGTTAGCTGATAGCATGATTGATAATCACGGGTTAAGGGTTTATCGAAGGTTTTATACGCAAATTTCCATTACCTATAACACACCTGCAGATTTGATTGAACTGTTTATCGAAGGATTAAGACAAATTGTAAAAGACCATCCGGACACCAGAAAGGACTTTTACAATATTTATTTAAATAAAATGGCCGATTCATCGCTGAATATCATGTTTTATATATTTTTTGAGGTGCCTGACTGGGGCAACGAATTACGGGCGAGGCACGAGATTTTGCTATCGGTCATTCGCCTGGTTGAGCAATTGGGGATCAATTTTGCTTTCCCTACACAAACGTTACACATCGAGAATATACCCGGTCAGTTGTCCGCTTCACCTACGTATAAGTCGCCGGAAGAGGCAAAACGAAAACTGGAAGATTTTTTTAAAAAAAATAAAAGCCTAAAGATGGATCCAGACATGTAAATGAGCATGAATGGATTGATAAACCGTTTATCAGGAATCATATTCGCATAATTAAAATTTTTTTAATTGACTAAAAAAATGAAGTTCGGAACAAAAGCAATCCACGCAGGAGTAGAGCCTGACATTACCACCGGGGCGATCATGACCCCGATTTACCAGACATCAACCTACGTACAGGAGTCACCTGGTAAACACAAAGGATATGAATACAGCCGTACCCGGAACCCGACCAGAGATGCGTTGCAAAAAAGTATTGCAGCACTTGAAAACGCAAAATATGGCATATGCTTTTCTTCAGGTTTGGGGGCCATCGATGCGATCATAAAATTATTCAAATCCGGCGATGAGGTAATTTCTACAAATGACCTGTATGCAGGTTCTTACCGGTTGTTTGAGCAGGTATATGCCCGTTTTGGTGTAAAATTTCATTTTACTGTGATGTATAATACCGAAAATGTAGCAAAACTGATCAACGACAGAACAAAACTGATCTGGATTGAAACGCCGACCAACCCAATGATGAATATTATTGATATTGAGGCTGTTGCGGATCTTGCTAAAGGGAAGGATATTCTGATAGGTGTGGATAATACGTTTGCATCGCCTTATCTTCAGAATCCACTCGATCTGGGTGCCGATATTGTCATGCACTCGGTCACGAAATATCTGGGGGGCCATTCAGATGTAGTAATGGGGGCATTGGCTTGTAATGATGATGCCTTGGCTGAAAAGCTTGCATTTCTACAAAATACCAGCGGGGCTATTCCAGGTCCTCAGGATTGTTTTTTAGTGCTCCGCGGAATTAAAACCCTGCATATACGAATGCAACGGCATTGTGAAAATGCCAGACATGTAGCACAATTTCTTGCCGATCATCCCAATGTTGAAAATGTATTCTGGCCGGGATTTGAAACACATCCGAATCATGATGTAGCCAGAAAGCAGATGCGTGATTTTGGAGGGATGATATCTTTTACATTGAAAGAAGATAGCATGGAAGCGGCTTTCAGGATTCTGAAAAAGTTCAGACTCTTCTCACTGGCCGAATCGCTCGGCGGCGTTGAATCGCTGTGCGGACACCCGGCCAGCATGACACATGCCAGCATACCCAGGGAAGAACGCGAAAAGATCGGTCTGAAAGATTCACTGATCCGCTTCAGTGTAGGAATTGAAGATGTGGAAGACCTGATAGCGGATATCGACCAGGCATTATCGTAGCGGCATGTAATCTGCAGAAAGAATTATACCGGGCTATTACACAGAGAACCACAGAGAAGACACAAAGGTTCACAAATAAAAATTTGTTATTGTGATCATGAATGACGGTGAGTTAGAACTAGCAGTTAGGTCGTAGGGCGACCCTACGACCAGGAAAAGGTGATTTAGTGATTTTAGGTGATGCTTTACACAAAACAGGCAGAAATTAAACCGCCGGGTAAGATGGTAATTAAGTTGACTATGCTGAATTGATAAAGTCCAGTATATCTGAGATTTCAAACGAACTGCCTCCATTCACTTTCATTATATCTGCTGAGTTTTTGTTACCGTATTTCTGATAACTGTCCCAAATATGCTGAATATACCACTCCGGCTCATTCCATCTCCGGTCTTTTCGTTTTCTTTCAAGAAAAGTTTCATAAGGAATTTTAATAAAAAGTTTTTTGTCAATAAGGCTGTTCAAAGATTCGTCGCAGAAAATGAGTATCCCTTCTACGATCACAAGGTCGTATTCTGCTTTTGTTTCATTAATCCGGCCTGACAGTTTCGTGTAGTCAATAGATTCAGGTGTTTCCCAGTCAGGTTCATCGTTGATCCGGGGCATTTCATTTTCCGGAAAAACAAAATCATCCATGTCAAGAATAATAATCCTTATGCCTGGAAGCCTGTTTTTAAGCCTTTTGCTTAAAGTGGATTTACCTGCCCGGCTTACACCGCCAATTCCTACCACTAATCCCATTTTTGTACTAATTCAATGTGCGAAATTGCCGTTTAAAAATATAATCCACATGTATTAGTCCATTTTTTTCCGAAGTTCGAAATAATAAATAAATTCACATTCGGAATTTCTTTAAACCAAAAACCTATTGTCATGAAAAAGTCTCTGTTTCTTCAAGCGCTTTCAATATTTTTGATATTTACCTTTTTTATCAGCCAGTCAGGACACAGCCAGAAACGTAAAAAGGGAAAAGCACAGGCCGTACAACTTGTATCATACGATACAAGCCTGTTTTCGGCAATTAAATGGCGATCAATCGGTCCCTATCGTGGAGGAAGGTCGGCAGCCGTAACGGGTGTGACAGGCAAACCCAATTTATTTTATATGGGCGCTACCGGAGGAGGCGTCTGGAAATCCACCGATGGCGGCAACAACTGGGAAAATATATCAGATGGATTTTTCGGAGGATCGATCGGTGCAGTTGCCGTAAGCGAATATGACAACAATGTTATTTATGCGGGCGGTGGAGAAAAGACCGTAAGGGGAAATGTATCTTCGGGGTACGGGATGTATAAATCGCTTGACGGCGGTGAAACATGGATTGAAATCGGTTTGAAAAACAGCCGTCATATACCCAGGATCAGGATACACCCGAAAAACCCTGATCTTGTGTATGTGGCCGTTTTGGGTGATCTGTATAAATCAAGCAATGAAAGAGGAGTTTACCGGTCAAAAAACGGGGGTAAGACCTGGGAAAAGATATTGTTTGCCAATGCAGATGCCGGGGCAGTGGATCTCACATTCGACCCGAATAATCCCAGGGTCATGTATGCAAGTACCTGGCGCATCCGTCGTACCCCCTACAGCCTCGAAAGCGGTGGCGAAGGATCTGAAATGTGGAAAAGTACGGATGGCGGAGATACCTGGAAAAGCATTTCGAAAAATAAAGGATTGCCAAAAGGTCCGTTGGGTATCTGCGGAATCACGGTGTCGCCGGCAAACTCAAAACGAGTATGGGCCATAATCGAGGCGAATGAAGGGGGTGTGTTCAGATCGGATAATGGAGGTGAAACGTGGGAAAAAGTAAACTCAGACCGGAAACTGAGGCAACGGGCGTGGTATTATACGCGTATTTATGCCGACACGCAGGATCAGGACAAAGTTTATGTGCTCAATGTTGGATTCTTTGTTTCAAAAGACGGAGGAAAAACATTTGATACACGCATCCGAACGCCCCATGGTGATCACCATGACCTGTGGATTGCACCGGAGGATCCGAACCGTATGATCATCGCCGACGACGGTGGGGCACAGATATCGTTTAATGCAGGCGCTACCTGGTCAACCTACCATAATCAACCCACAGCCCAGTTTTACCGGGTTGCAACGGATAATCATTTTCCTTATCGCATATATGGCGCACAGCAAGACAACTCTGCGGTACGAATTCTGCACCGGAGCAGCGGCAGGGCAATAACTGAAAGTGACTGGGAATCAACGGCAGGAGGCGAAAGTGCTCATCTGGCACCTAACCCGGACAATCCTGATATTGTATATGGAGGAAGCTACGGAGGTTTTCTGACGCGTGTTAATCATAAAACAGATCAGGTAAGAGCAGTAAATGTATGGCCTGATAACCCAATGGGTCATGGAGCAGAGGGAATGAAATACCGTTTTCAGTGGAACTTCCCTATCTTTTTCTCACCGTTTGATTCTAAAAAACTATATACGACCTCCAATATGGTGCATGTTACCTACAACGAAGGTAAATCGTGGGAGATAATAAGCCCTGATTTAACCAGAAATGATCCTACAAAACTGGGCCCTTCCGGAGGACCGATCACCAAGGATAACACGGCTGTGGAGTACTACAGCACCATTTTTGCTGCGGTAGAATCTCCGTACGAAAAAGACCTGATCTGGACCGGATCGGATGACGGACTGATCTATCTGACAAGGGATGGCGGTAAAAACTGGGAAAATGTAACACCGGCCAACATGCCCGAATGGATGATGATCAACAGCATTGACCCCGATCCTTTTGTGAAAGGAGGTGCGTATGTTGCAGGTACCAAATACAAATCGGGCGATTACAAACCTTACCTGTACAAAACGAAGGACTATGGAAAAACATGGTCGTTGATTACAAATGGAATCAAAAATGATCATTTTGCGAGGGTTGTAAGGGCAGATCCCAAAAGGCAGGGCCTGCTGTATGCCGGTACAGAATCGGGGATGTATATTTCATTTGATGATGGTGCAAGCTGGAGCAATTTTCAATTCAACCTGCCTATAGTGCCTATTACGGATCTGACAATAAAAAATGATAATCTGATTGCAGCAACACAGGGCAGAAGTTTCTGGATGATAGATGATCTCACGGTATTGCACCAGTTGAATGATCAGATCAAAACGGCTACCGTACACCTGTTTAAGCCAATGCCAAGCTACCGGATAGCAGGTGGTGGAGGTTTTTTCACTCCGTCAAATGCCGGAGAAAACCATCCCGGTGGAGTTATGGTGTACTTTAAGGTGAGGAACATAAATGATTCGTCGATTGTTACTCTGGAATTTATGGAGGCTGACGGCGATTTGATAGAAAAGTATTCCAGTACCGCCAAAAAGAAAAATGAGAAACTGACCGTTAAAATGGGAAGTAACCTGTTTGTATGGAATATGCTTTATCCCGATGCAGAAGGTTTTGAAGGCCTGATAATGTGGGCTGCCGGCCTGAGAGGGCCTAAAGCGGTACCCGGCATGTACAAAGTAAGGCTGACCGTTGATGGCAAATCGGCAGAAACTGAATTTGAAATCCTTAAAGATCCGAGAAGTGAGTCGTCGAAAGAAGATATTCAAAAGCAATTTGATTTTCTGATAGCCATACGCGACAAGCTGACCGAAACGAATGTAGCGATCAAGGACATAAGAGATGTAAAAAATCAGATCAATGCCCTTACAAAAAAAATGTCAGATATAGAAGAGTATAAATCACTAATGGAGGAAGGCAAAAGAATAACTAAGGCGCTTTCGGATATTGAAAAAGAACTCTATCAGGTTAAGAACCAGAGCAACCAGGATCCTTTGAACTTCCCCATAAGGCTGAATAACAAACTGGCGCACCTGTCTTCGATATCGGGAAGAGGGGATTATTCTCCAACGAATCAGGCGGTTGCCGTAAAGGATGAGCTGACACAGAAAATTGACTCCCAGCTAAGTCAGCTCAGGGCTTTGATGGAAAAAGATATTCCGGAATTCAACCGGATGGTGAGTGATAAAGGGGTGGATGCCATTGTTACAAAGTCCGTAGAACCCGTGAATTAACCGTAGTTAAAAGTTTCGGGCAGGGTTTTATCTCTGGGTAGTAAGGACGCCATATCACCTGCGATTTGGCAGCATTATTATTTTGCACTCCTTCTGTTGTTTGGGTAGCTTAGTCTTTTTTATAGAGATTAGCTGCACACAGAAGCAATTTGAAAAATAATGAGTTCCCTTAAAAAACGTTATTTAAAGAAATTCCGATATAAAATCCCCGACTACATACCAGAAAAATTTATTAAACCAAAGCAGGTAATTGATGTGATTTCTGCCTGGGAGGGGTTGGATTTAATTATTCCGGATATACTTAAAAGGTTTAATATTGGAAATGAAACGTGTATTGAGTTTGGCGTAGAGTTTGGATTTTCTGCTGTTGTATTCTCAAATTATTTTAGTGAAGTAATCGGGATCGACACCTTTCAGGGAGATATACATACGGATCATAAGAGTAACCATTTCGAAAAAACGAAAGCTTCGCTTGCGGAATTTGAAAATATTAAATTAATAAAATCAACCTATCAGGAGTGGATAAAGGCAGATAAACGGATGTATGATTTTGCACATGTGGATATCATTCATACGTATGAGGATACATTTGAATGCGGTATGTGGGCTGCAATGCATAGTAAATGTGCCATATTTCACGATACCGAAAGTTTTATGGAGGTACGAAAAGCTGTAATTGATATAGCCCGCTATGCCGGTAAAAAGCTTTATAATTACCCCTTCCACAATGGACTTGGAATCATTACTGAAAAATGAATCAGGTTAAAATCATTCTGATGGACTGGATTGGCTATCCGCTGCAACGCCGGCGTCGTATGGGACGCAAAAAACATGTATGCGGGTTAGGACCGTTGCTGGAGAATCTGCAAGCCTATGAACCGGGAATTGGATTTGACCTTATGTTGATCATAAACAGCGTCTTGTCGGAGAGTAAGCCGATATTCCGCCGGTTTCCTGCTTTAATAAAGCAACGGCAGTGGCAGGTTAAGCGCCGGAAAGCACGTTATGAAAAGTTAAAACAGCAATACCCAATAGTTTCAACACTGATATTTCGTGAATCCAACATGGGAAAAGATATCGGAGCCTACGATTTCGGATTTAATGAACTAAAGAAGCAAGGGTATGAAGGTGATGTGGTATTTATGAACTCAAATGTACGTGGCCCCTCTTCTGATGATTGGCTGAAAAAGTATCACCATCTTTTTCACCGGCAGGAAAATGTGGGGTTATGTGGGATTACCATGAACTCACATAATACACCAAGGAAATCAGACCCTTTTGCACCGCATATACAGTCATTTTTTCTGTACGGCAACATGAAGATTTTTCGTTATGTGTTTCCTGATGGGTTTCCGGGAGCACTTTGGATGGGTGACAAAGACCTCTTGATCGAAAAAGGAGAGATTTGTATCAGCAGTGCCATTCTGGATGCTGGTTATAGTATTTGCTGCCGTGCCTTTCCGAATTTTTATTACCACAAAGGTGGTTTATGGGATATACCTGAAGGAGATTTGCGTAATAAACCGGAATTTCAGGAATTTGTAAATAAGCTATGAGCTTCCTGGATATGCAATAACAACGAAAAATTTTTTCTCTCCCGGATTTCAGCCTTTCCAATAACAGACTTGGCTAATTAGCTTTCAGTAGTTCAAACAACTCATCCAGGTCGGGCGATAGAATAATTTCCGTTCGCCGGTTTTTTTGCTTACCGTCGGCCGTGGCATTGGAGGTCACCGGCTGGTACTCGCCCCGCCCGGCGGCAGTAATTCGTCCGGGGTTTACCCCGGCTCTGATCAGGATCCTTGTTATAGAAGTTGCCCTTAAAACACTTAGGTCCCAGTTGTCTTTTATGGATTTGGATGAAATGGGTACGTTGTCGGTATGGCCTTCGACAAGAATATTTATATCAGGTGAGGTTTTAAGCGCTTCCGCAAGCTGAATCAAAGCTCTTTCTCCTTTAGGGTCCACTTTGTAACTGCCCGATTTGAACAATAGTTGCTCTGCCAGAGATACATACACCTTACCGTTTTTAATTTCAACCGAAAGTTCATTTCCTGAAAAACCCAGGAGAGCTTCTTTTACAGAAACCATCAACATCTGGACAGCCTTATCTTTTTCCGCAATGATCCTTTCCAATTCCGAAACTTTTTTTTCCCGTTCCACCAGATCGGTCAATAAGGCTTCATTTTCTTTCTTTTTGGTATCAAGCCCCTCCTGCAACTCCAGAAGCCTCTCCTGCTGTTCGGCAAGGTCTCGGCTCAGTTTACCGCTGTTGGTAAGTAAATTGTTATAGTATGTTTCCAGTTGGTCATGTTCTTTCTGAAGCGCTGCCAGGTCGGTTTCAAGCTTATTGATTTTCTGGCTTTTTTCAGCAGTTTCCTCATCGAGCCGGCTTACCTGCTCTTCGAGTCGTTCAAGTTTTGCATTTGCGGCATCAAGTTTATCTGAAACTTCATAATAGTCTGCTTCAATTTTTACCCTTTCGGCCAGTAGGTCATCAAATTTTTTCTGTGCCACACAACCTGAAAAGAGTATTACATATACAATGGTGGACAATTTAATCAGTCGGTTCATACAATCACGTTATTAATTTGGTTCTACTGTTATTTTAGTGGAAATGATCAAATACGTAAATACGTAAATGATTGAATGCGTAAATATTATTTATTGTTCATTTTGAATATTTCTATCCCGGTCATCCTTCTTTATAAAAATTTGTTTTAGCATTTTAGCATTTTAGCATTCGGTTATAGATCCATTCCTCATTAAACCTGCCTGCTGGCAGACAGGTTCGTGGTAGAGCCATTAATTCAATGCAAAGGCTAAAATTACAATTCTAAAATCAAACCAGCTTAATAAATAGCTTCCCTATGGGTTTTTTTTTATCTTTCTTCGCTTAGAATAAATTTTCAGGTAAAAATTATGGTAAAATATACAGACGGAATGCTTAAAGAGGATGCATTGAAAGGCAAATCAATATTGATCACAGGCGGCGGAACCGGGTTGGGGAAATCTATGGGAAAATATTTTCTTCAACTTGGCGCAAACCTGATTATTTCGAGTAGGAAAAAGGAAGTGCTTGAGAGAACGGCAGAAGAGTTAAGGAGTGAAACCGGTGGGGAAGTGCTGCCTGTTGTATGTGATGTAAGAAATTTCGACCAGGTGTCATCGGTGATTTCAAGCGCTGAAGATGCATTTGGTGCACTAAATGTAGTGATTAATAATGCGGCGGGCAACTTTATAAGCCCTACAGAGCGGCTTTCGAACCGGGCTTTTGATGCTATTGTGGATATCGTTTTAAAGGGCACATACAATACCACACTTGCTGCAGGAAAAAGCTGGATAGGTAAAAAACAAAAAGGTGTTTTTTTGAACATTGTAACGACTTATGCCTGGACAGGTTCAGGATATGTTGTGCCTTCGGCCTGTGCTAAAGCTGGTGTGCTTGCACTAACTCGCTCACTGGCAGTGGAATGGGCTGAGTATGGCATACGGTCGAATGCCATTGCTCCGGGACCCTTTCCTACGGAAGGAGCGTGGAGCCGTCTTATGCCAAAAGAAATTGCCGATGACCTCGACCCTGCAAAGCGAATACCACTAGGGAGAGTTGGTGAACATCAGGAGCTTGCAAATCTTGCAGCCTTTTTAATATCAGATTTTTCCTCTTATATCAATGGCGAAGTAGTAACCATTGATGGTGGAGAGTGGCTGAAAGGAGCGGGTCAATTTAGTGGTTTTGATGTTATACCCGACCACATGTGGGACCTTCTTGAAATGGCTCGTGGCAAAAAGAAATAGCCGTTAATCTCTTAATCTGGTGACATAGATCATTCCTTTAATAACGGTATATTCTAGTATCTTTACCGAAATTTTTTTTGAATGAAAACGGAACGATATACGGTTACTGCAGCTTTGCCCTATACTAACGGACCGATCCATATCGGACACCTTGCCGGTGTGTATGTGCCTGCGGATATTTATGTACGGTATCTGAGAAGCAAAGGTAGGGATGTGGTGTTTGTTTCCGGATCAGATGAACACGGTATTCCTATTACAATTAAAGCAAGGGAAGATGGTGTAACACCACAGCAAATTGTTGATAAGTATCATGCACTGATTAAAAAATCGTTCAGTGATTTTGGAATAAGCTTTGATATTTACAGCAGGACCTCAAACAAGGTACATCACGACACTGCGTCCGAATTCTTCACAATTCTTAACAATAAGGGTGTTTTTGAAGTGAAAACCAAAAATCAGTATTATGATGAAAAAGCAGGCCAGTTTCTCGCCGACCGGTATATCATAGGTCGTTGTCCGAATTGTGGATATAACGAAGCTTATGGCGACCAATGCGAATCATGCGGCACTTCCCTGAGCCCGTCGGAATTGATAAATCCACGTTCTGCTTTGAGTGGAGAAAAACCTTTGCTTAAAAAAACAAAACATTGGTATCTTCCACTCAACAGATATGAATCCTGGCTTAAGGAATGGATAATTGACGGGCATAAAAAAGACTGGAAAATAAATGTGTATGGACAGTGTAAATCATGGATTGACCAGGGCCTTAAACCCCGGGCAGTTACCCGTGATCTGGACTGGGGTGTGCCCGTTCCTGTGGACGAGGGACAGGGCAAGGTCTTGTACGTATGGTTTGATGCGCCGATAGGATACATTTCAGCTACCAAGGAATGGGCGGCGCAAACAGGAAATGACTGGGAAAAATACTGGAAAAATCCGGGTACGAAATTGGTACATTTTATCGGTAAGGATAATATCGTATTCCATTGCATTATTTTTCCTTCCATGTTAAAGGCTCATGAGGAGTATATACTTCCGGCAAATGTACCGGCCAATGAATTTCTGAATCTGGAAAATAAAAAAATATCAACTTCAAAAAACTGGGCTGTATGGCTGCATCAATACCTCGAAGATTTTCCTGGGAAACAGGATGTTATGCGGTATGTACTATGTGCAAATGCACCGGAAACAAAAGATAATGATTTTACATGGAAAGATTTTCAGGCAAAGAACAATAATGAGCTCGTTGCCATTTTAGGGAATTTTATCAACAGGGCTGTCGTACTTGTACACAAATTTTTTAATGGTGTAATACCGGAAAGGGGAGAATTAACTGAAATTGATAATAAGCTAATTCAAAGAATATCGGAATATCCAGATATGCTTAGCAGGAATATTGAAAATTACAAGTTCCGAGACGCGCTAAGTACATTTATGGATATTTCAAGGCTTGGAAATAAATATTTGGCCGATACGGAACCCTGGAATCTGATCAAAGAAGACCGGGAACGTGTAGGTACCATACTAAACCTTTCACTTCAGGTAGCGGCAAATCTTGCAATTATGGGGGAACCTTTTTTACCTTTCACGGTTGAAAAGATAAATAACATACTTAGATTGGATAAAAATCAATGGAATAGTGCAGGAAGCATTGATCTGATTGACACGGGGCATCAGATAAACGTGCCTAAGTTATTGTTTGAGAAAATCGAAAATAAAGCCATTGAATTTCAGATTAACAAACTTAATGCAACCATAACAGGTACGGATTTGGGAAACAAGGATAATAACACGATCAAAGCAGTAAAAAAGGCCATATCGTATGAAGATTTTTCAAAATTGGATATGCGTATAGGGACTATTCTTGAAGCGGAAAAAATTGAAAAATCCAATAAACTTCTTAAACTAAAGATCGATACCGGAGTGGATCAGCGAACTGTGGTAAGCGGGATTGCCAAAGATTACTCACCAGGAGAAATTGTTGGAATGAAAGTAAGTATTCTTGTAAACCTTGCACCGAAAAAGATCATGGGTATTGAATCACAGGGGATGATTCTTATGGGTGAGGGTGATGATGGTAAACTTGCCTTTCTTCTGCCTGATAAGGAAATTGATAATGGTAGTATAATCAGTTAAGTTATGTCAGAAAACTTGCAAATGGGTTTAAACCTGATGTTTATAGGAATGACTGTTGTCTTTCTTATACTATTTCTTGTCGTTGCAGGTGGCAATATTATGATAAGAATTGTGAACAGGTTTTATCCACAAATCACGACAGAAATTAAAGTTGAGTCGGATTCCGGGAATAATAAACTTGCAGTAATTGTTGCTGCTGTAGATATTGTAACATCCGGAAAAGGAAAAGTTGAAGGAATCAGGAGATTAAATTAATGTTACACAACAAGTAGAATTATGGGTCGTGAAATTAAATTTTGTTTGCTATACCGCGATATGTGGCAATCTTCAGGTAAATATGTTCCCAGAGTGGATCAATTGAACAAGGTAGCTCCTCCGATCATTGATATGGGGTGCTTCTCAAGGGTTGAAACAAATGGTGGCGGGTTTGAGCAGATAAATCTGTTGTTTGGTGAAAACCCCAATAAGGCGGTCAGGGAGTGGACGCAACCCTTTAACGATACAGGTATTCAAACCCAGATGTTAGAAAGAGGTCTGAATGGAATCCGGATGCGGCCCGTTGGTAAGGATCTTCGCAAACTCATGTTTAAGTTGAAAAAGATACAGGGTACTGATATTGCCCGTTCATTTGACGGCTTGAATGATACTAAAAATCTGGAACTGTCTATAAAATATGCCAGGGAAGGGGGTATGATTGCACAGGCTGCACTTTGTATTACTTATTCGAAAATCCATACAGTCGATTATTATATAAAAATGGCAGATGAACTGATCGGGATGGGGTCAGAAGAAATTGCCATAAAAGATATGGCCGGTATTGGCCGACCCGTGTCTTTGGGCGAAATAGTGAAAGGGATTAAGAAAAGGCATCCAAATATACTCATTCAGTATCATGGTCACTCGGGTCCGGGTTTCTCTGTGGCTTCTACACTGGAAGTGGTACGGGCAGGCGCTGATATTGTTGATGTGGCAATTGAACCGCTTTCGTGGGGTACCGTACATCCTGATTTACTTACCATCCAGGCCATGCTGAAAGATGCCGGATATAGCGTGCCGGATGTTGATATGGAAGCTTATATGGAAGTAAGAAGCCTGACTCAGGAATTTATAGACGATTTCCTTGGCTATTATATCAATCCGCGTAACAGATTGATGAATTCATTGCTCATCGGGCCAGGATTGCCAGGTGGAATGATGGGGAGCCTGATGGCAGACCTGGAGAACAACATTAGCAGCCTTAACAAGTGGATGGGGAAAAATGGAAAACATGAAATATCGCAGGATGAGCTTCTGATCAAACTTTTTGATGAAGTCGCATACATCTGGCCAATGCTCGGATACCCTCCGTTGGTCACGCCTTTCAGTCAGTATGTTAAAAATGTCGCACTGATGAATGTGGTCCAGCTTTATAAAGGAAAGGAAAGATGGTCGATGATCGATGACAATACCTGGGATATGCTGTTAGGCAAGTCAGGAAAAGTACCAGGCCCGATTGCAGACAAAATCAAAGACATTGCATCTTCGCAAGGGAGAGAGTTTTTTAAAGGAAACCCACAGGATCTTTATCCTGATGAGCTTGAAAAGGCCAAAGAAGAGATGAGAGAAAATGGATGGGATACCGGTCAGGATGATGAAGAGTTGTTTGAGTATGCGATGCACCCCGAACAATATAAAGCTTATTTGTCAGGTGAGGCTAAAAAGACATTTGATGCAGACCTTGCTAAAAGAAAATCAGCTAAAGCTGGACTTTCAGAAACAAAATCAGTCGAAACTGCAGCAATATCAGGAGGCCCTACCGCACTTCAGCCTAAAACGATGCATATTGAGATCAACGGCGAGAAATATGAGGTTAAAGTCTCGTACGAGGATACTCAGACAATACCTGAACAGAAACCCAATGCTGATTCATCAATATCGCAACTTTCTTCTAATGGGAATAAGGAAATTTTAGCTCCCATTGAAGGAAATTTCATGTTAACAAAGAGCAATTCGGAAAAGCCATTAAAAATTGGCGACCAGGTCAAGGATGGCGATCTTATCGGATATATTGAAGCCATGAAAGTATATAATGCTATTCATGCCGATAAATCCGGAACAGTGACTGAAATATGCAGCCAGGACGGCGCCCATGTAGATGAGGATGATTTATTAATCAAGTTGTCGTAGGTTGTTTTTTGAATGAAGCTTCTCGAGAAACTCTTTGAAATGACGGCTCTGAGTCATATTGCTGCAGAGCCGGGAACACTAATAATGATAGCCATTGGGCTCGGTCTTCTTTATCTTGGTATAAGTAAGCAGTATGAGCCGTTATTGCTTGTTCCGATTGGATTTGGTATTCTGTTGGCCAATACACTGGGAGGTAACATGGCAGTTGTTTCCGCATCACCCGAAATTGAGCATCTCACCTTGCTGGAAATTGCTAAAGAGCATGGCATCATGAGCTTTCTGTATTATTCGTTGATAAAGACCGGGTTGCTGCCTCCACTTATATTTATGGGGGTGGGCGCGTTAACTGATTTTGGACCGATGCTCAGGAATTTACGGCTCGCTTTTTTTGGGGCTGCAGCCCAGATCGGGATATTCATCGTATTGATCACCTCAATACTCGTAGGTTTTTCACCAAAAGAGGCTGCCAGCCTGGGAATTATAGGCGGCGCTGACGGCCCTACCGCCATTTACACAACCATTATACTTGCGCCACACCTGCTCGGTCCGATTGCGGTAGCTGCTTATTCGTATATGGCTTTGGTACCTGTGATTATACCTCTGATAGTGAAGTTGACCATGAATGAGAAAGAAATAATGATCAATATGAAAGAGCAGGAAAAACTTTACCCGAATAAGCTGAAAATCAAAAATATGAAACTGGTGAAGATCCTTTTCCCATTGGTGATAGGTGGGATCGTGGCAATCATGGTACCTTCAGCCATACCGTTGATCGGAATGCTGGTTTTCGGTAACCTTATAAAAGAGATCGGAACATCAGTGGACAGGTTAAATACGGCTGCTTCTGAAACAATAATGAATGTAGCCACCATTTTTCTGGGTCTGTGTATTGGCGCAACCATGCGAGCCGATACCTTTCTGAATGTCCAGACCATGCTTATTTTACTGGGAGGATTTGTGGCATTTGGCATTTCAATTTCGGGAGGAATATATGCAGCAAAAATTTATAACCGGTTTTCGAAAAAGAAGATAAATCCTTTGATAGGGGCTACCGGCCTTAGCGCTGTGCCCATGGCGGCACGTGTGGCAAATCAGATCAGTCTGAAGTATGATCCGCAAAATCATATTTTACATTATGCCATGGCCAGCAATATTGCCGGTGTGATCGGCTCAGCAGTTGCCGCCGGGGTTCTTATTTCCATATTGACGTGATGATTCAATACTCAGGATGGCCAAAGCCATCCGAAAGTTCCGGCGGTTAACAAGGCATAAATGAGTCCGTCAAAAGTATATTTCAAGGTAGTAGTCCAGGACCGGAAAAACCAGATTGAATCCTGCCACATTCCCAGCGCATAGCTAAGGAAAGAAACAGTACCTACAATACGAAATACTTCGAGGTAATGTGCACCAGGCGCTAAAACTCTGCCGGAAATATATGCCGCAAAGATGTTTATTATAATGGAGTAGAGAAACCATTGAATTAGTGATGGAACCAATGAATGTTGGGCATTTTTTACAATAATTAGAAATCCAGCAGGACCTTTTTCCACTTTGGCTTTGTAATCTTCTGACTTCATTTCTTTTGATGTAAACGCTCTGGGAAAAAAATATTCCCCCGCAGGGATATTGCGTTTTCGAAGGTCATCCATCACTTCTGCTTCAGATGACAGTTTCCTGAAGTCGGATCGGTGATAGGTGAAAACTTTTTGGATTAAGGAGCTTACCAAAAAAACGATGACTGCAGCCACCAGAATGGGAATCCATAAGGTTAATATTGATATCATAATTGACAGGTGATTTTAGGTTAACGATAAGTTTTAATTAAATAAATTACTGAAATTATTTGTTGTTTTCCAAATTCCTCCCTGTGACGAAGCTGAGAGCTAATTATAGGCATTCATGGTTCGGTCGATGCCTATGGCTATAAAGGCAAGGATGATTTCACAGGCTTTATCTATATACTGAGGAAGTTGTTTAAATTCATCTTCATTAAATCTGCTGAGGACATACTCAACCTGCCGCCCGTTATGATATTCGTTACCTATACCAAATCGTAGCCTTGCATAATCGTTGTCGCCTGTAAGTAAATCAATGTTTCTCAATCCGTTATGCCCTGCATCCGAACCTTTTGCTCGCGTACGCAATTTGCCAAAAGGTAAGGCAATATCGTCAGTGACCACCAGCAGGTTTTTCTTTTTAAGTTTTAGTTCTTTCAGCCAATAGTTAACTGCTTTTCCACTCAGATTCATTAACGTAGTGGGTTTGATCATATATATGTGCCTTCCTTTGTACTTAAAGGAAGCTTTATGCGCATACCGTGTCAACTCAAAGTCAGTTTTTTGCTTTTCTGCCAGCATATCAAGTACAAGAAATCCAATGTTGTGTCTGGTAAGTTCGTATTCAGCTCCTGTATTCCCCAATCCGGCTATTAAAAATTTCATCAGAATCAATAACTAAAACAAATATCCTTCATTTCTGTAAAGGAAAATAAAAAGAGGCTGTCTCAAAATAATAATAAACTGTCATCCTGAGCAAAGCGAAGGATCTCAAGCGAAAAGAACATTCTTTAGTTACAGATTCGTCACTTTGCTCTGAATGACGGTGCTTTTGAGTCAGCCCCTTTTTGATAAATACGTATAAGGGTTTGATTACGATTCTTCCGTTTTACCCTCCTCTGGAGAAGCTTCCGGCTTTTCGCCTTCTTCTGCAGCTTCTGCTTCAGCAGCAAGTAGTACTTCCTCTTCAAGGGCAGCTTCTTCTTCCGCCAAGGCTGCTCTCAATGCGCGAGGTACTTCAACCACGGCTATAGATGCCTGATCCGGATCCTGGATTTCAAAATCTTTTTCTTCCACTTCACCAACCTTAACTGACTTATGAAAGTCAAGTGATGAAATATCAACTTCAATCAGATCAGGCATATTGTTGGGCAATGCCTTTATATTGAGTGTTCTCCGTTTATGAACAAGAGTACCACCATTTATGACACCTGGTGATTTACCTGCCAGACTTACAGGTATATTCATTTTCATGGGTTTGTCATCAAATAACTGAAGAAAATCAGCATGAAGTATGATTTCGCTTACCGGATGAAACTGAACGTCCTGTAATATGCATTTATACTCAGTGCCTTCTATATCCATGTTCACAAAATATACATCCGGAGAGTAAACAATCTCCCTGAACTGGATCATGGGTACATAAAAATGTACCTGTTTATTACCACCATAAAGTACACATGGTACATTTCCTTCATTTCTCAGCTTTTTCGACTCCGATTTGCCGAGATTTGCTCTTTTATACCCTATAATCTCAAGCGTTTTCATGTTTTGTTATAGTTAAATGTTAAAAATTAATTGTCAAAATTCTTATTATAATCCCAGAAACAAGGAACTTATTGATTCGTTGTCATGGATTTTCCGTATGGCTTTTGAAAAAAGTGAGGATACGGTTAAAACTTTTATTTTTTCAGAAGATCGCTTTAGCGGAATGGTGTCTGTAACAACCAGCTCTTCTAAAACAGAATTATCAATATTCTCGTGTGCTTTACCTGATAATACCGGATGTGTACAAATGGCCCTGACAGATGTTGCCCCTTTATCCATCAGAAGTTTCGAGGCTTTGTAGATAGTGCCTCCGGTATCGATGAGGTCATCAACTAATATTACATCCAGGCCTTCCACATCTCCTATTAGTTGCATGGATGCCACCTGATTGGCTCTTTCGCGTTGTTTGTCACATACCACCATCTCTGCATTGAAGAATTTGGCATATGCTCTCGCCCTTTTTACACCTCCTACATCCGGGGAAGCAAAAATTATATTGTTTAGATTCAACGATTTCAGGTAAGGAACAAATATGGCGGAGCCATCCATGTGGTCAACCGGAATATCAAAAAATCCCTGGATCTGATCGGCATGCAGATCCATAGTCAGAATCCGATTGGCGCCTGCTGCTGAAAGTATATTAGCAATCAGTTTTGCCGCAATGGCTACCCGGGGTTTATCTTTTCTGTCCTGCCGTGCATATCCGAAATAGGGAATGACCACAGTTACTGAATTTACACTCGCTCGTTTTGCTGCAT
Source organism: Bacteroidota bacterium (assembly GCA_022567155.1). Classification (GTDB taxonomy): domain Bacteria; phylum Bacteroidota; class Bacteroidia; order Cytophagales; family Cyclobacteriaceae; genus SZUA-230. The sequence goes on along the minus strand of JADFHN010000035.1, from coordinate 1,308 downwards.
CCACCATCAAAAGAAGTTCCAGGATGTTTTCTGCGGGGGGCATGGTGGACTGGATAATAAATACATCAGACCCTCTGACAGATTCATTGTAGGAAGGAGATATTTCTCCGTCGCTGAACCTTTGCAATGTCACCGACCCAAGAGACTTTCCATAAGCCTGGGAGATTTTCTCAGCAAGGTACTCTGAATTGCTACCTGAAAATATTTTTACTGACATTGGCGGTGTTTTAAAACGTTTAATTCCAATTAAAAATAACCGGGATTTAAACATTAAGTTGTCCCGCCAGGGCTCGAACCTGGACTCTTCTGAACCAAAATCAGACGTGTTGCCAGTTACACTACGGGACACTGTGCTACCCCTTATTTTTGGGACAGCAAAGGTAGAATTAATTTTAAAAACTATGAACTATCAGGAAGAAAAATATGAGTGGGCAGACTGATAAAGCACCGTAGCCGGCAGATTAATTATTAATTTCCTCCTTAATTACAAATTCTTTGTCCTTGAGAAAATCCTGTGCAAGAAACTGATATCTGTCAAGTATTGATCTTACAGCCACTTTCAGTTGCCGTTCGTTGTCGAAATAAATATTTCCGTAAATACCGGTAGCATAACCTTGCCAGACGGCTCTATCCTGTTTTCGATCATAAAGCTGTATGAGCAACGTGCCTTTCCGAAGGTTGTAGTACCTTGGGTCATATTCTTCATCTATGCGCTGTGATTTTATCCATTTTTCAATATCAGGCTGGTCATACCCCCGGAAGTTAAGACTGTCAAAATATATTTTGTAAGAAACAAGCAGGTTTGGCTTGCTGGACTTTTGCCTGTACCCCTGTAGTTCCATTCTTCTTTTTATGGCCTGTTGGATTACAGCGTTCGACATGGTTTCATCATTTCCCTGATTCTCTATAAAAGTAAATGTCTTGTATTTCTTGAATTTGCCATGGTAACTGTAGTCGTATTCGACCGGATATTCTCTGTAGCTATAACACCCGGAAATAATAATTAACAAGAAAAAAATGAAGTAAATATTTCTCATAAGCCAGGTTTTTAGGATCAAAACAATAATTTAATTAAAAGAGTATTGTTAAATAAGGTTTCAAGATAACAATTTTTTGATTTATAATATTTGCGATTGTAAAAAAAGTATTTTTTAAGGCCAAAATTTAATCGAAAAGTTTTAATTAGTGTCTGTCTTTAAACTGACGATAAAGAAAATTGAATACCAATATTCCCCTCCTTGGAGGGGTGTAGGGGTGGGTTTATCAAAAAATTCATTCAATTTTTCTTTGAATAAACGACTTTATGGA